>CAIRBL010000045.1 GCA_903876815.1 uncultured bacterium | reverse complement strand
TTTATTATACCATAAATAAAAAATTTGCCCAAGGGCAAATCTGTGAAAAAAGATACCAAATTTTACTAAACACAAAAAATTATCTGCTACTCAAATTTTTAGCCAAATCTATCCAATCATTTGTAGATAAATCCTCGGCGCGACTATTTTGATCTAGTTGCAATTTTATAAAAATATCAGCTAACCTTTGTTTCTCTATTTTTGGGTCACTTAATAAATTATTAAACAATTTTTTACGCTTAGCCACCATACCACGATGAATTAATTGCCAAACAAATACCTCGTCCGCCTGATAATCCCAAACATGTAAATCTTTGATATGCAAAATAGCCGAATCAACTTTTGGTACTGGATAAAAACTATTTTTATTCACAATCTCCCCCAAAACAGCTTGCCCATAAAAAGCCACACTTAAAGATAATAAACTATGTTTTTGTTTGTGCAAAACCACTCTCTCAGCTACTTCACGTTGCACCAAAAAAGTCATACTTTCTGGCTGATTTTTAGCCAAAATAAACTTACCGATAATCTTAGCTGTTAAATAATAAGGAATATTAGCTACTACCTTGTAAGCCTTGGCCTGATGTAGCAACATAATATCCTGCCACTGACCATCTGTGAGTGACAAAATATCTTGCCAATGTAGCTCTAGTTTATCGTTAAGTCCCGCTAATTGTAGTAAGGGTTTTTCTAAACTTTTATCTACTTCAAAAGCGGCTACTTGTGCCTGCAAATTTAGCAACCTCTGTGTTAAGGCACCTAAACCTGGCCCCACTTCCAAAATCAGCTCATTTTTTTTGACTTTAGCTTGAGCCAAAATCTGATCTAAAACTGTATCATCTATCAAAAAATTTTGCCCCCGTAAATAATTTGGGCTAATTTTGTATTTTTTTAACAAAAATTGTAAGTCACTTAAATTCATAAACGTAGAAACTACAATAGCATATATAACAAAGATAATGAGCCCGCTAAAATAAAAGTCAATTTCATCACAAAAACTTCATCGCCGATAAACATCAAGGCCAAAAGTATCAGCAACATTGCTAATACCTTGCCTACCACCAAAGCCATTTCAAAAAATACCACACCAGACATAACGCTTAAATTTTTTTTTGCCCTTTCATAGGTGATGGTAGTCAAAGGAACCATAATAATATTTTTGGACAGTCTAGACATAGTATCTACAAAAAAAACTCCCAGTTGATTTACTATAAACAAACGAATAAACCAAGCGATTGAATAAAAAGTGCTACCCAATGCCAAAACTGACCGTTTGCTTCTTGAATCTGATAATTTACCTACATACAAGGTCACTAAAACCGTAATCAAAGTGGTGGCCGCTACCAATAAACCCAAATCAAAAACATTGACAATGATTAAAGAAATAAAAATTGGCCAAATTACCATCACTACAAATTCTTCACCAAAGCCCAAATAGGATAAAAATGCTTGCCTATTTTCTTTGCTTAGTAAATCTCTATAAGCTTGCCCATAAGAAAAATCTTTTTTCTCAAAATTTTCCTTAGTAATCAAAGTCGGGATATTAGAAAGTAAAAAAATCACGGATGCCATCACAAATAAAGCGCCATAACCCCAATCCAACACAATAAAACCCGCCAAAGCTGGGCCAATAATATAAACCAAAGAAGTGACACCATTCATCGTGCCTACTTCTCTGCCTTCTTCGCTACTATCAGAAAACTTGGCAAAACCAGCATGATAAGCTGGCCAATAAAACATTTTTTGCACTGCAAAAATAATTGGCGCTACATAAAAAAACCAAGTCTGTATAGGTATCAAAAATAAAGCTAAATAAAAAGCAGCAAAAAAGAAACTCCCCCAAAAAATCCCCCACTCATAGCCAGCGTATCTAGCAAATTTTGCTCCTAAAGGCATAATAAAAAAATAAACTAGATATACTAATAAATAAAATGTAATAATATCTTGAAGTGAATAGCCTAATTGAAACAAATAAATAGGTTCAAAAACCATGACCATCGCCAAAGCTAAATTCAACAAAATAGTAGAGACCAAAATCTCTCTCACTTGTCTAGTCATGCGACTAGGTAAAAGATTAGCAAAAAAATTTTTGTTTTGCATTTTAATATTTTATTTTAATTTTGGTTTGAGCTTACCTTGTCTTAAAACTACAGCTTGATTATCTTTATCTACCTTAATAATAGTCGAAGCCTCAGTTATCGGCAAGCTACCGGCATTGATAAACAAGTCTGGCTGATATTTTTGTCCAGCAAAATTACGTCTAACATCTTGAGCCGTGAAACAACTAGCTTGCTCACTGATGTTAGCTGAAGTTGAAATAATAGGTTTGGCAAAATTCGCCAGCAATGCCTGGACAAAATAATGGCTAGAAACACGCAAGGCTAAAAAATCATCAAAACACACTTGCATCTTACAATAACGATAAGGCAAAACCAAAGTCAATGGCCCCGGCCAATATTTCATAGCTAGCTCTAAAGAAATTTTGGAAAAATGCACTAGTGTACTAGCTAAAACTAGATCCGGCACAACTATCGGCAATGGCTTTTTAAGATCACGTTGTTTTATTTTATAAATCTTTTTGATTGCTTTATCATCATAAAAATCGCCACCTAAGCCATAAGATGTTTCTGTTGGATACACTATAATTCCACCTTTATCCAAAACTTCACTAGCTTCTTGAATAACTGACAACAAATTATTTTTAGTTAACTTTATTTCTTTCATTTATTCTTTCAGTAAATTAATAAATAAGGCCACAAGACCAGCCAAAACAAAGACGGCCTGTAACGGGAAAAATAATAATAGCAAAAATATCAAAACCAAACCAACTATTCTACCAAAACCATCGGCCATTTCTCTTAAGACCGTATACTCATCAATGTAATGCCCCTGGTCAGCTGTGCGTTCATAAATCATAGTATTAAAAGAATTATGTAAAATAATAATAGCCAAAGCATGATAAGTAGACACTAAAAAAATTTGTAAACCTGAACTGACCAAAGCTTTAAAAAACCAAGCACTCGCATTCACAGTCACACCAATGTGTAAAACTTTAGCTTTTTTCCAATTATCCAATAAGCTTCCAATAAATAAATGCAAAATAACACTGACTAACAAAATCAAAGCTGTCAACAAACCCATAGCACGATATTGCTCTTGTAAAATAGAAAAAATAAATAAAGGCCAAAAAATATTTTGTACCAAATTAACAAAGCCATCTGACATACAAGCCAAAACTAAACGCCTATTAAAAGGATGAAAAAAATTATGCCAAGTTTCTTTGATGGTCCAAGAAAATTTTTCTTGTGACTCCTCTACTTTAAAAAGTGGCCACAATGACAAAAGACAAAAAAATATCGCAATCAAAACTATAACTTGAAAATTCC
>CAIRBL010000044.1 GCA_903876815.1 uncultured bacterium | reverse complement strand
GTGATGTCGATCACCATCAGCACTCGTGGCTGGAAAAACCCAATTTACAAATATTTTTCTTTAATGACTTTTTTTAATGTCTTATGGGCTTTAGGGTTATTAATTTTTAATGTTTCTAATAATCCAGAAATAGTGAGATTTTTTGTCAGCTTTATTTATTTAGCAGCACTTTTGGTAGTTTTAAATTTATTTTATTTTGCCTGTTATTTTCCTTTCAAAATTTTTCATTTTGATAAAATTTGGCAAAATATTTTAACTTTTATAATTTCTATCTATTCTTTATACTTTGTTTTTTTCTATAAACAATTTATTACCTCGGTAGACGTAGTTGGTCAGAATGATTGTGTGTTTAATTTTGTACCATACAATATTTTTAGTGTGGCATTGTCTATTTTGATGTTTAGCGGAATCGTAATTTTATTTATTAAGTATTTTAGAGCAGAAAAGATTTTTAAAAAATCTATTTTTTTAATTTTATTAAGTGTGATTATAGGTGCTGTGGCCGGCTTTTATTTTAATCTCTTTTCTATGTACGTTGATCAATTTAATAATTATCATTTCGGTCCTTTATTTACTTTGGCCATAAATTTTGTGGCTTTTTATTTAATTTTTTCTAAAAGAGATAAACAGATAGATTATTAATATTCCGGCATTCGCCGGACATGAATTTTATGGAATTTTTGAAACAAATTGGATTTAATAATTTCCTTTTACTAGTTACTTCTTTATTAAATCTAATTATGAGCGGTGTGGTTTTATCAAAAAAGGGTGGTAAAAATAGAATGTATTTATATTTTGTCACATTAACATTCTTTAACTTTATTTGGGGCATAGCTATATTTTTAACTTTAATAATTACCCAGGTAAACTTAGCAGAATTTTGGTACCGTACTTGTTATTTGGGAGCCTTAGGAATAGCGCCAGCTCTATTGTATTTTTCGTTACATTTTCCATTTCAAAGTAAAAAAATATCTAAAATATCTAATATTTTGATATTTTTATTTTTTATTTTATTATCTTTTTTAATTTATAGTAAATGGCACATTACAAACTTTATTAAACTTGATAATATGTCAGGGATAATGGTTAATTATTATAAGCCGGTATATTTGTTATATTCGCTATATTTTATAATTTTAGTAGTTTTAGCCATTAAAATTTTACATGATAAATTTAAGACTTCCGAAGGAGTGATTCGTTATCAAATTATCATATTATTAATGACTATAATAATTGGTTTAATTTTTGGATCTTATTTTGATTTATTATTGATATATTTTCAAGACTTTACTTACGTTTGGTTGGGGCCTATTTTTACATTTCCGATGAATGCAGCAGTATTTTATTTAATATTTTTTGAGAAAGAAAAATAAACAATAATTTTATGGATTTTTTAATTTTACCAATAGGGTGGAAAAATTGGCTTTTATTAATTTCAGCTTTGATTAATTTGTGCATGTCGATTTTTATTTTTAGGCGAGGTATTAAGAATAAAGTCAATTTGTATTTTTCTTTGTTAACATTTTTTTGTTTCGCTTGGTCATTTAATATATTTTTACAAGTAGTGCTATTAAATGTTGCGTGGGTAAAATTTTGGTTTCAAGCAAGTTTTATTTCTGCTCTAGGCATTGTTATGTCTTTATTTTATTTTGT
>CAIRBL010000043.1 GCA_903876815.1 uncultured bacterium | reverse complement strand
CTATCAGCGATCATTTGGGTCACTTGTTTTAAATCCAAAGTACGACTGACCATATTGATGATCGACTGCATGGTAGTCAAATATCTATTTCTCGCTTCTAGACTCAAATTACTTTGTCTTAAACTTTCTGTCTTTTCCTCGACTTTTTTCTGTAAATTTTTAGCTAACTCTTGTACCTCTTCATACAAGCGAGACTTTTCAATCGCCGTGGCAATCTGTGGGGCTAATAGATTAAAAAAATTAATATCATCAGTGCCAAAAATATCACCTGACATTTTATTTGACAACACAAACAAGGCATTTATTTTACCACTTTCAACAATCGGTACTACCATTTCGCCACCAATTTTTTCTAATTCTTCAGTTATATATTCTAATTTTTTTTGTTTCTGTAAATCTTGCTCCTCATCTTTTTGTCTAAATAACTCCTCGGTAATAGATATTTCTTGTTTATCATTAAAATACTGCACTAAATCTTCACTCAAAACCAAAGTCTGATTTACCTCTTGAGAGCTGGCATACAATGAAAATTTGCCTGTCATTGGCATAAAAATTTTTATTTTCTTCAGCTTTAACTCTTGACTTAACAAAATCGCTAAATCATGAGCTAATTTTTGTAAATCAATTTCCTTAGCCACAATTGAGCTTGCTTGCTGTAAAACTTGGGAATAATCAATTTTGTCTTTATAAAAAATCTTGTCTGTCAATTTCGCCCAAACTTTTTTAATCGGATCCAAAAATACCACAATCAAAATAGAGCTTAAAATTGTACTAATAATTCGTCCATTGCGCGTATCTCCACCGATTCTCGGCGCTAACCAAAAGATTGAGAAGGCAAAAAAGCTAGCCACCGCACCAATTAAAACTGTGTATAAAATACTACGAGTGATGATTAATTTAATATTCATTAAGCGGTATTTAACTATGGCGTAGGTTATAGATATCACATAAAGACCAACCAAATAATTACCTATTGGGTATATTTGAGAAAATTGTGGCAAAAAATTAAATATACCACCACCAAAACCAAAAAAAGCAGAATATAAAACATATTTTATTTGCTGTTGCTGAATACCAGAATATTTTTTTCCATATTTGATTAATAAATATATAGAAATTAATGCTAAAAATAAAAAAAATAAAGGAAATAAAAAATAAAAAATTCCTGGCTTAATCCAATAATTAAAATCAAAAACTGGTTCTAACCCTTTTTTAAAATATGTGGAAAAACTAAAGATAGAAAGAAAAATAGCAAAAAAATAAGAATATTTAATAAAATTATAAAAACTTTTAAACTTACCAATTAAAACTACAACAAAATTAAAAAATAATATTGGTATAAAAATACCAGCAATATCTAAAATAATTTGCGAGAAATAAGCAAATTTAAAATTATCAAAAAATGTTACTCCGGCCAAACCAAAACTCCACAAAGCAGTGGTAAGACTAATCCGAGCCCAAAGTTTATTTAATTTAAAATTGTTTTTTCTAAAAAACACAAAGCTAGCCAATCCAAAGCTTAAAATTCCTGTTATTAAACTTGATATTGTGAATGAATTCATTGTTTATTAAAAGTTAATACCTGCCAATTATTTTTCTTTGCTGCTTTTACCAAAATATCATCTGGATTCACAGCATAAGGCTCATTAACGAAATTTAATAATGGTATATCCGAATAATGATCAGAGTAAAAAAAAGTCTTTCTGACAACAAATTCTTTTTTCATACTTTCTAAAAAAAATTTTGCAAATTTTAACTTATTACCACCGTCTAAAACTTTTCCACATATTTTACCGGTGTATAAACCAGCATTTATTTCTAACTTAGTAGCTATAACATGATTTACATGAAAAAAATGAGCCAAGACTTCAGCTATCGGACTAATGACTGTAGAAATAAAAACAATACAATCACCACCTCTTTGATGTTCTTTTATAATTTGAGCTGCTTCTTTAAAAATTCTGTTCTTTATTGAATTATTGAAAAAATCTTTAACTATCAAATCCAGTTGATTTTTTTTAAAATTCTTTAAGAATTTTAAAAAATAATTCATAATTGGGTCAATATTTTTAATCAAATGAATTTTATAACCAAAAAACCATAAATAGAGTAAAAAAATCTTGCTTAAACCTATATATCCACGTTTAAATAGAAAAAGTAAAAAATATTTTTGTGTGTACCCATTAACTAAAGTGTTATCTATATCAAAAAAAATAATATTAATATGTTTATTAATCTTAATACTCATATTTCTGATTGGCTAAAATTGCTATGCGCTTCATAATTTTCTGCGTTTCTGCGTCAAAAGCTAAACTATTAATAAATATCGGCTCTCCAATATTTATTAAACATTTTTTAAATTTTGGAAACTTACTATGGGGAGGCCAACAGGTAAATGTACCCACGATACCCACTGGTAAAACTGGCACTTTATATTTATAGGCAAATTTAGACACTCCACAGTATGCTTTATTTAAAAAACCATCACGAGATCTTGTGCCCTCTGGAAAAATACCTAATATTTTATTATTCTTAAAAACCCTATCAACCGCCAAATAAACATCATCTTTTTTTGAAGAAGTTCTGTCTACTTTTATTTGTCCGGTCGCTTTCATTATAATGAACCAAATTGGATTTCGAAAAAATTTTTCTGCTGCCAAAAAAGATATTTTTCGTGGAATAAAAAGAAATAATAGTATAAAATCTAAATAACTAGCATGATTAGCGGATATAATAAAATTACCCCTTGGAATATTATCAAGGCCATCTATTCTCTCAAGCCAAAAAAATTTTACAGGAAAATATAGTAAATATTTCAAAATATAATACATCATCTCAAACAAAGTTTACTATTTTATTTATCAAAAAAATCAATAAAATTCTATTCCTCTCTTTTAGAAAAAATTAAATAAACTACCACCAAATTCATAGGTACGGTAAATACTGGCCCAAACCATTCATATTTAAAATTACCCATATAATCTAAGAATAAATTAAAATAAGACCCTAAGCTTAAACCAATTAATAACATCCAAAATAAGATTAAAATATCTTTTTTAAAAAAATTTTCTGCTTGTTTATGTTTTAGCCACAAAATATATAAAGAGCATGTGACTAAAATAACAAAAAATAATGAATAAGCCCATTGAAAAATTTGATTATATTTTATAACAAATTCATAAGTGTGGCCATAAATTATTTTATCGAAATTCATTAAATTCCATTTAGTATAAGAAAAAATGCTCAAAATTAATACAATCACCCAAATAAAACATTCTTGCCAAATTTTTAATTTTATACTTTTAAAAGG
>CAIRBL010000042.1 GCA_903876815.1 uncultured bacterium | reverse complement strand
TCAAAATTAGTTAAAATTTTATTTAACAAAATTCTATTATCGGTGTATTGATCGACAAAATAAGTATCGGGAAATAAAAATCCTTCCAAACTAGCGGTATTAGGCGCGTCACTCAAAAAATCATATTGCTCACGCCAGCTGCGGGCAGAAGATGTTAAACCTAAAAATTCATCATAAGACAGATTATGTTTTTCTAAAGCTTTTTTCAGTTCTGGCCAATTACGACCCCAACCTTCGATGATGGTAAATTTGCTCGCGGTATTTTCTGGAATAGCTAGAATCAAATCACTTAGCTGACGAATAGAGCTGCCAGCGGGAAATGAATAAATACCAGCTTTAACTTTATCCTCTGATTTTAATAGCCAAAGCCAGGTTTCAAAGACAAATTTATTTTTGATCAAACCCGCTTCATAAAGATTACGACTAATTTCATTTACACCCTGACCCTGATCAATGATAAAAGACTTTTGGCTTTCTAAATTATTTGCACTATTCAAAATAAAGAAAAACCACAAAATAGGCATCACGATAACAAATATTAAACTCATCACCCACCGGGTGAATATATATTTTAACTTCATAAATATTCTTCTAAACCTTTTTCTTTTAGTTGTGCTAATAATTTTTTTAAATCTTGAGCTTGTTCACCCTGACACAATAAAATCACTTTGTCAGTTTCGACTAAAATCATATCTTTGACGCCAATCGTAGCGATCAATTTACCACTGCTAGAATACAATAAATTGTCTTTGCTATCAAGACCGATATGCAAAACATTGCTAACATTAGCGGTATTTTCTTGCAATAATCTGACATTTTTTAAAGCTCGCCAATGACCAATATCTGCCCAAGTCAAATTTACAGGCGCAACTAGCATATGATCCAGCTTTTCTAACAAACCATAATCAATAGAAATCCCTTGAGTATTTTGATAAGCTTGTGTCAAAACCGTTTGATAATTCTCTGCGTCGCCACTTAACAAAGCAGTCTGAATTTTTAGCAAAGCTTGATAAATTTCAGGCAAAAATTCTTGATACCACTGAAGTAATTGCTGAGCGGAAAAAATAAACATCGCTGGATTCCATAAATAATCACTATCTGCTAGATATTTTTCTGCGGTTTGTAAATCTGGCTTTTCTTTAAAAGCTAATACTTTAAAAATTTCTTGCTCTCCAAGTTTTAATTGGCTAATTTTTTCTTTATGGATATAGCCATAACCTGTCTCTGGGTAAAGAGGTTTGATACCCAAAAGCATAAAATTTTCTGGATGCTTTGCGACATATTCAGCGCTAGTATTTACAATTTGCAAATATTTTTCTTCTTCCAAAATAAAAGCATCACTACTAGAAATCACCAAAACTCCTGCTTGATCTTTAGCTAAAATATGGACAGCTGCCAAACCAATCGCCATCGCAGTATCTTTTCCCATTGGCTCTAATAATAAATTAGAACTAGCAATATCTACTTGCGCTAAAACATCTTGAGAAATATTTTGCCCAGTAATCACAAAAATATTTTCTTTAGCAAAACCTTTGGCTAAACGATCGTAAGTGGCTTGCAATAAAGTTTTTCTCTGCCCAAAAGCTTGCACTTGCTTTGGTGCATCAACTGTCGATAAAGGCCAAAGTCTTGTGCCTCGGCCACCAGCTAAAATAACCGGATAAATCATTTAGATAACGAGTAAAGTAATTAAGCCCAATAATAAAGTATAAACAAAAAACCAAGAAAAATAATTTTTTAACAAAATTCTTTTTAAAAATACTAAAGCTAAATAACCACTAATAATCGTCACTACTAAAGCTAATAAATATTCATTGTGCCAAACTAGCTTATCCCAAGATAAAACTAGCGCTCCCAAAATAGCGGGAATAGCCAGTAAAAAAGCAAAATCAAAAGCTTGTTTTTTATTTAAGCCTAATAACAAAGCCGTCGATATCACCAAAGCACTGCGTGAGACACCAGGTAAAACTGCGATGCCTTGTACCAAGCCCAAAACTAAAGCTAATGCCCAAGTCAAATTATTTCTTCTTTCTTTCGCCCAAAAAGTACTAAATAAAAAGATAGAAGTGACTAGCAAGCCTAAAGCAGCGATCTCTACTGTTCGAAAACTATCAATCTTTTGATAAAGCCCAAAGCCAATGATAGCCGTCACTAAAGTACTTAATAATAAATACCAAACCCAATCGTGATATTGTTCTGATTTAAATTTTTTGGCCTGGAAAAAATGTTGAACAATTTCTTTGATTTCTTGGCGAAAGAAAAATAATAGCACTAACAAACTGCCCAAATGCAAAAAAATATCAAACTCAATAGGAATATTTAATTTTAATAAATGTTCCACCAAAACTAAATGCCCATCAGAAGAAATCGGCAACCATTCAGCCACACCTTGCACTAAGCCTAAAATAATTAGTTGTAAAAATGTCATAAAATTTGCTATACTTAATTCGTGATATTTTCTCCCGTAGCGGGGAAGAAAACTTACTTTAATATTATTTATATGAATTTGCAATTATTCCTCATCCCCATCATCGTCATGTTTTTGATCCAAGTCTCAAAAGTGCTTTTTTATAAAGGTGCTTGGGATTGGTATCGCTTAAAAAGAATCAATAACTACGGTGGCATGCCTTCTTCTCACTCTGCCATGGTAGCCTCTCTAGTGGTCTCTCTAGGCCATTATTATGGCCCCCAATCCCCGTCTTTTGCCGTAGCAGTCATCTTAGCCCTTATCACCATCAGAGACGCTTATGGCTTTAGACAGGCTATTGGCAAACAAGGCGCAGTCATTAATCAGCTCGTCAAAGAACTACCAGATGATCGAGAATATCAGTTTCCTATTTTAGGCGAAAAATTTGGCCACAAGACTATCGAAGTGATCATCGGTGTTATCGTCGGCATTATTTTTAGCTATCTACTCTTTCCTCTGTTTTAAAAAAATTAAATTAATGAACTGCCGGTCATAGTGTCCGGCTTTTTTAATCCCATAATTTTCAAAATAGTTGGCGCCACATCAGCTAAAACTCCCACTGGCGTGATTTGACTTAAATCAGTACCAGCCATCCCTGGTAAAACACTTTTGCCAGCATATATCTGGCCAACGATAAACAAAGGCACAGGATTATTTGTATGCTCTTTGTTGATAATGCCAGTTTGTAGATTATACTTACTCTCGGCATTACCATGATCAGCAGTCACCAAAACTACCCCATTATAGGACAAAGCTGTGTCTACTACTTCACCGACGCAGCGATCTAAAATTTCAATCGCTTCTACGGTCGCAGCAAAATTACCCGTATGTCCGACCATATCAGCATTAGCAAAATTTACCACTATAAAGTCATAAGTAGCCTCTTTAATACTTTGTACTACTTTATTAGTCACCTCACGAGCTGACATACCCGGCTTTTGATCATAAGAAGATAGATGTGGTGATGGCACCAAAACTCTATCTTCACCTAAATAAACTTTTTCATTACCGCCATTAAAAAAATAAGTGACGTGAGCATATTTTTCGGTTTCTCCCATATGTAGCTGCTTTAAGCCCGCTTCAGAAATCACCCGCGCTAATGGCATATCAAGCTCTTGTGTCGGAAAAGCTACCTTAGCTGGTAAATCTTTTTCGTATTCAGTCATGGAGACAAACATCAAATCTTTAAAATAAGTACAAGGAAACTTTTCAAAACTCGGAACTATCAAAGATTTTGTGAGTTGCCTAGCCCGGTCAGCGCGAAAATTAAAAAATATTACACCGTCACCATCTTTGATCTGACCTTTTGGCTTGCCTAAATCATCCAGCACCACACTAGGCTTTAGCTGTTCATCATAAACGCCTTGTTGATAATATTGATTAATAATCGCAAGCGGATCTTCATTTTTTATTTCTGCTTCACCATTTACTAAAGCTTTGTAAGCTAACTCGGTGCGATCCCAATTATTATCTCTATCCATGGCATAAAAACGTCCGCTTAAAGTAGCGATCGCGCCTAAACCAATAATTTTTAATTTTTCTTGTAATTGCCCGATAAAATTGACTGCACTATTATAAGCTGTATCACGACCATCTAAAAAAGCATGAATATATAATCTTTCTACTTTTTGTGATTTAGCTAATTCCACTAAAGCATACAAGTGCTCATTAAAGCTATGCACGCCACCAGAAGAAACTAAACCTAAAATATGTAAACTAGAGTTTTTTGTTTTCACATGCTCTATGACTTCCAAAAAGGCTGGATTAGAAAAAAAATCTCCATCGGCAATAGCTTTGTTTATTTTTGGTAAATTTTGGTAATAGATAGTGCCTGAACCCAAGGACAAATGGCCTACTTCAGAGTTACCCATTTCACCCCAAGACAAGCCCACGGCTTCACCGCTAGCAGCCAAAGGCATGACTGGATAATTACTCATGTATTTATCAAAATTTGGCGTTTTGGCTTGCGAAATAGCATTTGCTCTGCTTGGTGGTGCGATACCAAAGCCATCTAAGATGATTAAAATAATTGGTTTAGGTCTATTCATATATTATTTCACTAAGGATTTGGCGTTCATTAATTTTGGTTTATTGATATTTAAAATTTTTAAAATCGTTGGGGCAATATTGCACAAAGCACCGGTTTTCACTAAAGCATATTTTGTATGATTCGCGATAATCAATGGCACTAAATTTGTCGAATGTTCAGTATCAATTTCTTTAGTTTTTAAATTAATCATTTCTTCAATATTGC
>CAIRBL010000041.1 GCA_903876815.1 uncultured bacterium | reverse complement strand
GTAGTTATCACTGTAGCGGCAAAAACTGTAAACGCCCAGTTCGGTGACGCACAGATAAATGACATTGTCCATACTCTTGGCGGAGCTGGGGTCACCGGTAATTACCAAGTGAGCAAGATACAAGAGGATCAAAATGCAAAAGTGCAAGGAAAAAGTGCAATTATAGGAGAGTATCTTGGTACTGACCCTGCTTATGCATGGCATTTCTGGTCACAGGCAGTTGCAAAAGACAACAACATAATCCTGATAACGATTACTGATTTTAAAGAGGACAAATCATTAGACTCCTCTACGCTTGCGCCACAAATTCTCTCCACATTCAAATTGGCTACTTTAGACAATACAGCTAATTGGCAAATCTATCCTCCGACCACAACAATCGGACTTAAATATACTTTTAAATATCCTCCTAATATTACTTTGCAA
Source organism: uncultured bacterium (assembly GCA_903876815.1). Taxonomy (GTDB): domain Bacteria; phylum Patescibacteriota; class Patescibacteriia; order UBA1558; family GWA2-36-10; genus CAIRBL01. Next base: position 5,191 of record CAIRBL010000041.1, on the reverse strand, counting down.
GAAGCACAAGATTTAGCTTATTTTATGAATGGAAACGCTACTCTATATCATCGTTTCTTAGGGAAACAAACTGATTTAGAAATAGCTTTAGATAATTTTAAACCATGGGGAACAAACGAACAGGTAATATTCTCTAATAATAAAGAGTCGGTTAATTTTGGTGAGTTTAATGGTTACAGGCTACTTTCAGCCGATGGCAATAATACATTTTTGTTTTTAAAATCAATCAAATTAAATGGCATTTTAGTATTTCACTACCCAACTGTCGAATTCAAATCAAAAACCTTACTAGAGCAAATAATTCCAACAATTAGAGTAATCGAATAAATATTTCAGCTTCTAGTATCTTCCATTATAGGTGATCGCTTTAATTCTTGAATTTTTTTAGGTAGATGATAGGTTCCAATCGATTATTGATTCCCGTGTCTTGAAGGGAGCACCACCAGTGTTAAAGAGCTGTAATCGGCTGTTTCCATACAGAAAGACAGCTTAAGTCTTACGTTCGAAAACACCGAAATTATAGCAGAAAATAGTCCATTTGTCAAAAATTATAGGACTATTTTAAAATATAAACAATCTAGAAATAAAGTTATTTTTTAAAAAAAGTAAACATACCGCACCGGCAATTTGCTTCGTTGTTGGGCGCCTGCGTGAAGCAGGCGCCCAACATTTCTTCAATTCTTATCCTCCTTTGGTTTGTTCGCGCCATTCATCAAACAGGTTCATTTCGCCCTGTTCGTTGATCGTCTCGGTGCCGATCTTATCGGTGCCGTAGAAGAACATGATCTCGCCAGCTACATCCTGAACGCAGAGATTATCTCCCTGGCCATAAGAGCAGGTCCAGTTGCCATCGCCTTCATAAGTGAAGGTGACGCTGACTTCGCCATTGGTGACGGTTTTCACGTCGCCTTTGCTGAAATTCAGGACATCGCCATTGGCTTTGGGGGTTGGGGCGCAAGCCGCCAAAACGAGGATAATGGTGAATGCCACAAGGATGGCAATCACAGTAGAACGGTTTGGGTTTCTCATTGGAAACACCTCCTAAAGTTTTGAGCAAATTTATTCAATTCACTCTTTTTTGCATCACGATTATATTTTCATGAGGCAGAGAAGAGTGAATTTTGGTGCGGTATGTGAAAGATCAGCTATCATTCTTATCTTGGAAACGTCTTGTTTCCGACAAAAATAATAACCTATAACATTATATCATGGGATATTACTTAGCGCAACTGCTGACTACAGTATTTACCAAAATGCCAAAACTAACAGCTACATTGAGTGATTCTACTTGGCCATATTTAGGGATACTCAAAGAGCGGTCAGCCAAAGCATCAATTTCTGAAGAAGTGCCAAGTGATTCATTGCCAAAAACAAGAGCGGTTTTGTATTCAAAGGTCATTTTTTCTTGTTTTTGACTGGCAAGTTCTGGTCTGGTGACGATAATTTCAAAACCATTTTTCTTGAGTTCTAACAGGTCTTTTCTAGGATCATCGCTTATTACCAAAGGTAAATGAAAAATTGAGCCCATGCTAGAACGGACGACTTTGGCTTGATAAGGATCGGCGCCACCAAGCAATAAAATTCCATCCAGATCAAACCAATCAGCAGTGCGAATCATCGTGCCAAGATTGCCTGGATCGCGAATATCTTCAAGCACGGCAATGATTTTACTTTTTTTGAGAAGCTCAAGATCATTTTTTGGCATTTTGACAACTACTGCTATGCCAGATGGGGTAACTGTGTCGGTGATGCGGGCAAAATCTCGTTCATCAATCGTCATCACCTCTTCTTTGTCCCAAAACTTTTCATTCTGGTTGGCAAATTGTCGCGTCATAACTAGTTGTACGACTTCTTTTCCGGATTTTAGGGCATCAAGTACGCCTTTTTTACCTTCCACAACAAAACAACCATATTCTTGGCGATATTTTTTTTGATTGAGTTTGCTGAGAATTTTAAGACCAAACATATTTTTTTTGATTTTATCTTATTTTTTCTTTTTTTGGGCTATGTATACACCAATAACAACGATGATTAAGGAAATTACTTGTAGTGGAGTTACTAGTTCTTTGAGCAAGAAATAGCCAAGTGGCATGTAAATGACTGGCTGCAGGTAATTGAATAAACTTGCTTCAGAAGCCTCAATTTCATTTTGACCCTTAATGTAAGCAGTTAAGCCAATAATTGAGCCAAAAATTGCTGCATAGAAGATTACTCCCCAAACTAGAATAGAGCTTAAATCAGTTTGTATACTCTGCGATAACTTGTCAAAGCTGAAATTTGCTTCGACTAGCGACAATAATCCAAAAGTAACCAAACCAACAAAAAAACTTACGCTACTGACGAAAAGCTTTGGTAGTTTTCGGTAATGTTTCTTGGCTAGAATTAGATAGATGGCGGTTAGAATATTGTGGCCAATGACGAGTAAATTGCCCACCATCGAACCAGAAAAATGATCACTCCCGACCAAGAGTGGTTCTAAGGCAATTAAACTGGTGCCGATCAAGGCAAGTAACAAACCAAGCCATTCGTTTTTTTCTTGCTTTTCTTTGAGAAAAATAATTCCACCGAAAATCACAAACAGCGGCAAACTAGTGGTAATAAGATTGGTTTCTAGAGCACTGGTTTGGTGCAGGCCAATGTATAAACAGGCTAAAGCCATGGAAGTCTCAATTAATTCCAAAAGAATAATAGCTTTGATGGCTTGCCATTTGTGTTTGATTCTTTTTAGATAATAGACAATGATGGGGATAGATAATAAGCCTGCCAAGGTAAAACGATAAAATAAATAACGAAAAGGAGTGATTTCTGAACCATTGAAGCCAAATTTAACGATTGGTAAGAAAGCCCCCCAAGTAATGGTGGTTATGATCAAGAAAAAGTAAGCCTGAAAACGTTTGCGCATTAATTCCTTATATATTAGAATAGCACGAATCATGACAAAAAATCTAAATAAGCTTATTACTTTTATTCTTTTTATTATTGTCGTTGGCGCGCTTCTTTTCCGTCAAAAAAATCTTCAAAATGAAGTTATTAATTCGGTTAATCAAAAGCAACTTAATGAGATTTCCATTTCCACTCCTTCTGCTCAATTAGAATTCAACGCAGGTGTAGGAGAGCAGAAGCAAGCTTATGAATTTGTGGCCACTATGTCTGGCCAGAATGCTTTGGAATTGGTGCAAAGTCAAGTGAAATTAGATCTTAAAAAGTATGATTTTGGCACAATGATTGAGGGAGTAAATGGCTTAAAAGCAGATAGTAAGCATTACTGGGCTTTGTATCAGGCTGGTGATTATGCTAAAACTGGTATTACTGAGCTTAAATTGACCAAAAATGAAAAGATTGAACTCAAGTATGAAGAAATTAAACTCTAAATATCGCAATTCAGCAGTTGGAGCTTTTTTGGCTTATGTTTCCCGCTTCAATCTTCTTCCAGCCAATATATCTCCACTTGGTGCTTATGGTTTTTTTGGTGGCAATGTTTTGTTTTATTTTTTATCAATCATCGCCTTTGATTGGCTTAAGGGTGGTTTCTATCAAGGTTTCATTTGGACTTATTTAGGTTTTGCTGCCTATCCACTTTTTGCTTTTTTATCTCGCAAATCCACTAAAAGGCAGGTTTTTTTCTTACCTTTAGCTTCCTTTACTTTTTTTATTTTGTCTAATTTTGGAGTTTTTTGGCCATGGTATGAACACACCTGGCAAGGTTTGTTGACTTGTTACGCTTTGGCTTTGCCTTTTTATACCCGTACTTTGCTAAGTGATCTTGGCTTTGGTTATGGTTTTCTCTTGCTAAAAAAACTCAAAAATCTTGCTTTTTCGCACTCTTCAAGATATAATGTCCTATAACATTTTTTATGTTCAAGAAAAGAGTGGGACAAAAGCTTTATCAAAAAGCTCCCAACGAAGTTCTAGTTGCAGAAGCAAAACGCCTGAAAAGATTGGCTTTGCTTTCTTTTGCCTGTGCTATTCTTTTTTTAGTTGCTAGTAATCCATTTTTTGCGGTTGCTGGCTTAAAGAATGTTCTTTTAGCTATTCCAGAATTTATCAAAGTTCTTCCCGGTGAATCAGAAAAAACCACTTTTGCTTTTTTTGATTGGACAGAGGAACAGCTTAATAATTCTTGGCCAATTTTTGCCAAAGAAAATACTTTAGCTGACAAAGAAGCGGGGCAGAGCGCTGTTGCTCCAACCAATTCTGATGTTGATTATGAAAAGATACCTTTTTTTATTGAAATTCCTAGACTTAAGGTTTATGAAAAAGTGCATGCCAATGTCAATCCTAATGACGCCAAAGAATATAAAACAGCTTTAGAGGAAGGTGTGGCTCATGCTTTTGGTTCAGCTTTTCCTGGTCAAAACAAAATGATCTATATTTTTGGTCATTCGACTGATGGAGCTTGGAACGTGGAAGCTTTTAATGCTGTTTTCTATCAAATCAAAGAATTGCAAGTTGGTGATCAAATCATTTTGCATTTCGGCGAACAAAAATTCCTCTATGAAGTTCAAGCTCAGAATATTGTTTCTAGTGAAGAAGTAGACTTTGTAAATAATCTCAAAGACCAACCAATTTTGCTTTTGCAAACCTGTTGGCCTCCTGGCACTTCCTGGCAAAGACTCTTTGTTACTGCCGTGCCAGTTACTCCCTAAAATAGTAGATACTATCCTATAGTATTGACAAATTGATATATTATGATACAATATGCTTCTTGTTTGAAATATTTTGAGTGGTCAAAGCGACGACTCATATAAAATTTTTCAAACATTTTTAAACGCACGTTAACATGGGAAATATAGTCTAGCTAGTTCATTGATAGCTCCGACTTGTGGTGGATCATCCACCCCAGATCGGAGCTATTGTTTCTCCTTTCGGGGAGTAAATGAACATGCTTACACTAGTAATTAGGAGAAGTACGATGAAAACTGCAGATTTGGAACTCTATCTTGATACCCTGTTGACCGGTGTCGAAACCGGCAATATGGAGGCGCTCCTGGAAAAAGTCCAGGCAGTCACCGCCAATGAGCACCCCAGTGATCATGAGTATGTTGAGAACCCCGACCTGCCGGGCACTTGCTTGCATTGCGGATGGATTGAGGCTGACACCCAATCCTCATGCGGATGCCCCAAGAACCTGCGCCAGCCCTCCGAAAGTCACTTTCCCATGTTAACGGCTTTCTTTAATTTATTATAAATT
>CAIRBL010000040.1 GCA_903876815.1 uncultured bacterium | reverse complement strand
CTTGTATTTTTATTTCATTTTAGGTATTATTTAATCAAGTTTTTATAAATTTATGGAAAAAGTATTAATCAAAGATTTAGCAAAATTTGTCGACAAAGAAGTCAGAATCCAGGCTTGGGTGGCTAATTTCCGCTCAAGTGGCAAAATTGCCTTTTGGCAATTACGCGACGGCTCTGGTTTTGCTCAAGCTATCTTAAATGCTGATGTTTTAGGAGAAACTAAGTGGCAAGAAATGGCTAAGGTGAGCTTAGAAACTTCAGTGGAGTTAACGGCGGCAGTTTCTAAACATCCCAAAAAAGAAGAATATGAGCTACAGGTAAAGGATTTTTCTTTTATTCAGATAGCCGAGGAGTATCCGATTGCCAAAAAAGAGCATGGCGTTGATTTTTTGATGGATAATAGACATTTGTGGCTCAGATCCAGTCATCAATGGGCGATTATGAGAGTGAGAAATACTTTGATTTCTGCTACTTATGATTTTTTTAGAGAAAATAATTTTATCAAAATAGATTCTCCGATTTTGACACCAAATGCTTGTGAAGGCACGACAGAATTATTTGAACTAAATTATTTTGATGACAAGGCCTATTTATCACAAAGCGGACAGCTTTATTTAGAAGCTGCAATTTTTGCGCATCGTAATGTTTTTGATTTTGGTCCAGTATTTAGAGCAGAAAAATCAAAGACTAGAAGACATTTGACAGAATTTTGGATGATGGATGCAGAAATGGCTTTTTGTTCTTTGGAAGAAAATTTAGACATCCAAGAAAAATTAGTTCGTTTTATGGTTTCGGCAGTTTTAGAAAAAAATAAGCCAGAACTGACTATTTTAGAAAGAGATATCAAACCTTTAGAAAATATTTTGAAGCCGTTTCACAAAATCACTCACGATGAAGCAGTTAAGCAATTACAAGCTTTGGGTTCAGATATCAAAGTCGGCGAAGATTTGGGCGCTGACGATGAAACTATTTTGACCAAGCAGTATGACAATCCTTTGTTTGTGACACATTACCCCAAAGATATTAAGGCTTTTTATATGAAGCCAGATCCAAAAAATCCTGATAGAGTTTTGTGTGCCGATTTACTGGCGCCTGAAGGCTATGGCGAAATCATTGGTGGCTCACAAAGAGAAGATGATTATGACAAGCTTTTGCAACGTATCAAAGAGCATAAACTACCAGAAGAAGCTTTTAGTTGGTATTTAGATTTGCGTAAATATGGTTCCGTGCCTCATGGTGGTTTTGGTTTTGGTTTAGAGCGGATTGTGGCTTGGGTCTGTGGTTTACAACATGTCAGAGAAACAATACCATTTGCGAGAACTATTAATCGTTTAAATCCTTAAAAATGAAATAATAATTAATAAATAAATTTATGGGCCCAGAAAATTTTTTACCACATACTCCAGCAGAGGATTATAGAATTCTTGATAGAGTTGATGTAGCTGAACAAGAAAGAAATGCTGCTTTGAGAGACAGAGCACAAGAAAAAGAGCTAGAAGAAAAGGATAGGGCTGCAACAGAAGCATCAGCTGCAGATAAGAAAGATACAAGTTTATAAATTAAATCTATTTTTAAATGGGTTTTGCTGAGATGTCTTTAATTTTTTGTTTGTCATCCTGAGCCTTAGCCGAAGGATTATTTAATTAAAATGACTAAATAAAATTATGAAGGAAGGAACTTTTTTTCCAGAACCAAGAGCGGAGCAGTCGGCCACTGAGCAAGAACAAGTAATGCGTGATATTGAAAGAAATGGCGTTGCTTCAGCTTTAAGGATGTTGGCTAATTTAAATACGCTAAGAACAGAGGGCTTAGAACCAAGTGCAGATGTAAAAGAGGCTCTAACTCTATTAAAACACCAGATAGAAACTTATTTAGGTGATTTAGGACAATAAAGGTATTTAAAATTAGCTAATTTGGCTAATTTTTTGCCGAGATAGCTCAGTTGGTAGAGCAATGGTATCGTAAACCATGGGTCGCAGGTTCAATTCCTGTTCTCGGCTCCACAATTAAACACGCTTAGATTTGCCCCGCCTGCGGCGGGGTAGAGCTCTAGAAAGTAATTATCCAGCATTCGCTGGAGTAAATAAATTTATGAAAAATTATATCAAAGAAACAGTCAATCTAAGTATTGGCGCAGAAGTAGTTTTAAAAGGCTGGGTACATGTTTATCGTCGCATGGGAAAACTCGGTTTTATTGAACTTCGAGATTCAACTGGTATTGTCCAAGTGGTTTGCGTACCAAATGAAATGACTATTGGCGCTGATATTTTAGATAATGTCAGACCAGAATTTGTCGTAAGCGTCAAAGGCGTTATTCAAGAACGTGGCGAAAAACAAAAACGTGAAGATCAGCTTACTGGCAAGATTGAAATTTTAGCCAAAGAGTTAGAAATTATTTCAGAAAGTGCTACGCCACCATTTGAAATCAATAACGAAGACAGGCAAGCTAACGAAGAGTTAAGATTAAAATATCGTTATTTGGATTTACGTCATGAACGTATGGCAAATAATATAAAATTAAGACATAAAATTATTCATTTTTTCCGTAATTATTTAAGCGATAAAGATTTTACAGAAATTCAAACACCGATTTTATCTAAGTCAACGCCTGAAGGCGCGCGTGATTATCTTGTGCCTTCACGTTTACATCCTGGTCAATTTTTTGCTTTACCACAAGCTCCGCAACAGTATAAACAGCTTTTGATGGTGGCTGGCTTTGAAAGATATTTTCAGATTGCTCCTTGTTTTCGTGATGAAGATGCGCGCGCTGACAGAAGCCCAGGAGAGTTTTATCAACTAGATATGGAAATGTCTTTTGTCAAACAAGAGGATATTTTGAATTTGGTAGAAGGCATGATTACCGCAATGGTAGAAAAATTATTTCCCGAGAAACACTTTTTAGCTAAACCTTGGCCAAGACTAAATTATGATGATGTAATGGCAAAATATAATTCCGATAAACCAGACTTACGAAAAGATAAAAATGATCCAAATGAATTAGCTTTTGCTTGGGTGTTAAACTTTCCTTTGTTTATGAAACAAACAGAGGAAGATATGTTTGTCGGTGCGGGAAAAGTTTGGGGACCATCACACAATATGTTTACTGCTCCAAAAGAAGAAGATATTCAATTTTTAGATACTGACCCAGGAAAGGTCAAATCTTATCAGCACGATATGATTTTGAATGGTTTTGAAGTTGGTGGCGGTGCTGTGCGTATTCATGATAGTAAATTGCAAGAAAAGATTTGGGATTTGATTGGTTTTACTGAAGAGCAAAAACAACAATTCAAACATTATATTTCTGCTTTTAGCTATGGCGTACCACCACATGGTGGCATTGCACCAGGCTTAGATAGATTATTGATGGTTTTATTAGGTGAAAAAAGCTTAAAAGAAGCCATTGCTTTTCCATTGACTTCTGATGGTCGTGATCCGATGATGGAGTCACCAAGCGCCGTCACCCAAGATCAGCTTGATGAATTAAATTTGGCTTTGAAGAAATAATATGCCAAAAGAAAATACACATATATATTTTGCCGATCAAGTCGTCAAAAAAGTAGATAATCATGATTTATCAGCTTTGCTTGAAAAATATAATAAGTATTTTTATTTGGGCAGTATTAGTCCTGATACTTTTTATTATAGCCCAAAGAAAGAGGTAGAGGAGATTTCAAATTTTATTCACGGTAATTTTGGTAACCTGACCAATGAATTAGTTTTTAAATTTTTAAGTATTGCCAAAGAAAAAAAGAGTGAAAAAGATTTAGTTTTTGCTTTAGGTTTTTTGACACACTGTGCGATAGACATCATTACGCATCCGGTTATTTTTTATTTAACTGGCGATTATCATAGTCACGATAAAAAAATAGCCGAAGATGCTAAATATTTACATCGTTATTTTGAAACTTATTTTGATAATAAAATAAATAAAAATTTTAGTATTCCAAAAAATATTGATTTAAATATTTTAGAAACTTTAGAAACTTTGCCAGTTTTTTATCAAGATTTTCAAAATGTTAGCAAAGAAGATATAATAGCAGTTTTTCAGAGACATTTTAAATTAAATAAATTATTTAAAAATGACTTTTTGTTTTTTGCTGTGTATTTTTTAAATAAAATAAAAATTTTAAATAATCGTGGAGAGTTAGCTTTATTTTACGCTAATTTAAAAGTAGATAAAAAAACTTGGCCCGATGAATTTGAGTATAAAGATTTGATTACTGGTGAATTATTACATGATAATTGGGAAAATTTACTAAATAAGTCTTTGCATTCAGCGCTAGAAATGTTAGAAGCGGCTTCTAAATATTATTGTGGTATAATAAGCGAAGAAGAGTGTAAAAAAATAATTTCTGGTAAAAGTTTGTTGACTAATAAGTTTGATACCAAAGTGACAGATATGCGTTACTTTGCTCAATCAAAATAAATGCATAAAATTTCTTTAGAACAATTTGAAGGTCCCTTGGATCT
>CAIRBL010000039.1 GCA_903876815.1 uncultured bacterium | reverse complement strand
TGCAAGTTTCATTGGTGAACCATTACAAAAACATGTACATTTTTATCAACAGTTAAAAGATAAGACAAAAAAGTATGGTCTGGAGCAATGTGTTAATTGGCTGCCGGCTGTGCCTAATTGGAAAACACCAGAAATTTATAATCAGTTTGAGATTTTTATTAATTTAACAGATTCTGGTAGTTTAGATAAAACGATTTTTGAAGCTATGGCCTCTCAGGCCTTGGTATTGACATCAAATTCATCTTTGTCTGATTTTTTGCCGGCTATTTTTTTTATTGACCATAACAATAGTGCTGATTTAGCTAAAAAATTAGAAAATGCATTATCATTAGATAGTTCTAGTTTAAATGAGTATGGTCAAAATTTTAGAAAATATGTGATGGAAGTACATAGTTTGCAATTTTTAGTAGATAAAATAAAAATAAATTTATAATATATGAAAGACTTAATCCTTTTGCCCACTTATAATGAAAGAGAAAATGTGGAAATTATTATTAAAGAAATTTTTACAATTTTACCAGATATTTATATTTTAGTTATTGATGACAACTCACCAGATAAAACAGCGGAGGTTGTAAAAACTATGATGCTGCAATACAAGAATTTAAACATTTTAGAGAGAAAAGTAAAAAATGGCTTAGGTGCAGCCTATAAAGATGCTATTATACAATCTGTTACAGATACTGACATTAGGGCGATTATTACTATGGATGCTGATGGCTCACATTCGCCCGAGTATTTGCCAGTTTTATTGTCAATGATTCAAGAGTGTGATTTAGTCATTGGCTCTAGATATGTGAATGGTGGCGGAGTTTTAGATTGGGAATTTTTTCGTAAAAAATTAAGTCAATTTGGTAATTTGTATGCTAAGTTTTGGACTGGCTTGCGAATTAACGATTTAACGGCTGGTTTTATTTGTGCTAGACGTGAACTTTTAGAAAAGATAAATTTTGATAATATCAGCTCTTCTGGCTATGCTTATCAAATCGAATTTAAGTTTATGTGTATTCATACTCTGATGGCTAGAGTACAAGAGGTGCCTATCATTTTTCATAGTCGTCGCCAAGGAGAATCAAAAATATCTAATCAAATTATTAGTGAAGGAATAATATTACCATTAAAATTATTTTTGAAAAGAATATGGAAGTAATAAATTGTCCAATTTGTGGTAGCAATAAAAACATTTTTTATTATAAAAAAAATAATTGTGATTTGCATAGGTGTTTTAATTGCAAATTAGTTTTTGTTTGGCCGGTGCCAGCTAATTTGCAGGATGTTTATCAAGAAAATTATTATAAGGGTGCAAGTGTGAATAATGATACGTTTGGTTATAGCGATTATGATAAAGATAAAGAACCAATGAGAGAAATTTTTATTGCTTATTTAAAAAAGTTAGAAAAATTATCTCCTGGTAAAAAAATTTTTGATATTGGTTGTGCAAATGGTTATTTTTTGGATTTAGCGAAACAGCGCGGTTGGCAGACTTATGGTGTGGAGATATCAGAGTATGGCGCAAATGAAGCTAGAAAAAAAGGACATGAGGTTTTTCATTCATCAGATTTGTCTGGCATTGATTTAAAATTTGATTGCATTACTATGTGGGATGTTTTGGAACATATACAATCACCAGTGGAGTATATGCAAGCTGTTAATAAACTTTTGAATATTAATGGTATTGTAGCTATAAATACTATTGATAAAAGTAGTTGGTGGGCAAAATTTTGGGGGAAGCGTTGGAATGCTATTGTACCGCCGGAACATCTATTATTTTTTTCTAGAAATAATTTATTATTATTACTTAAAAATACAAAGTTTAATGTTTTTAGTGTGCAGAAAGTTGGAAAGTTTTTTTCTTTATCATATATTTTTAAAGTTTTGTATCATTGGCAAAAATTACAAATTTATCAAAAATTATCTACTTATCTCGCTAAGCCTTTTTGGCAGCAGTTTAAAATACCGATTAATCTAAGAGATAATATTTTAGTGATCGCAAAAAAAGATCATGTTTAAACTCATAAAAAAGCATTTTTTACTTATAATTTTGGCACTTATAGTTGCTTGTTTTACTTTTGGTCCTCAAGTGTTTGCTATTTATAAAATGGGGGATACTTTTCATGGTGTTTATCCTATCAATACTGCTGACGATGTGTATTATCTAGCGCGAGCTCAAGATATAGCGGATGGACATAGTTTTTTGTCTAATCCTTACTTATATGAATATAAAGATGGTCTGCCTATGCAATTTTGGCTACCTGATTATTTATTAACTAAGCCACTGGTTTGGCTAAATATTTCTCTACCATTGGGTTTTATTTTGTATGATTTTGTATTTGCTATTATTTTAGTAATTTTGACTTACACAATTTTTTATCTTTTGACCAAGAACAGACACATATCTTTAATTAGCTCTATATTCTTGCACGCTGGTTTATTTTTGTCGGATTTTTCTAGATCACCAAGTCCACAGTTTAATTTTATTTTTTGTTTAGTTTTGTTCGTGGTATTAATTCAGTATATCAGGCACAAGCAAAATGTTTATTTGATATTAGCTAGCATATTTTTTGGTTTGCTTTTTCACGTCTATACTTATTATTGGACTTTTTTTGTAGTATCGATATTTTTATATTTATTATTTTATTTTTTGTTATATAAAAAAATCAATTGGCCATTCATTTTTATGTCCCTAGGTGCATTTATGTTGGCCATTCCTTATTTTCTTTCTTCAATAGCGGCTATGAAATTACCATTTTATAGTGAGTCTATCTATAGATTAGGCATGATTGATACGCATTTTCCATCTGGCTTAAAGATAGTTTTATTATTCATAATTGCCGTAATTAGCTTTTTATTTTTATATAAAAAAAATATCATCAAGTTGAATGAGCTGAATATTTTTTTATTTAGTAATATTTTTTCGGCAGCTATTTGCGTCAATCAGCACGTCATTACGGGTAAAAATTTAGAATTCTCGAGCCACTATTGGATGATTGCGGTATTTAGCTTTATATTTTTGATAGTTTATTTATTAAATAAGTGCTTGCAAAAAAAGATATTTAATTTTTCAAAAAAAAGTTTTTTTATTAGTTTGTTTATTTTTGTAGTACTGTTTGCTGTTTTTAAGCAAAAAAACATCATTTTAAATGACGCGCGGGCAAATGAACAGGAAGTATATTGGCAAAGCTATCAAGATATTTTTTCTTGGCTAAATAATAATACTGCTAAAGAATCTGTAGTTTATGCTAATAATGACTTGAGTCAGTTGATCCCAATATATACATCTAATAATGTTTTTTATGCTCGGCCAGCCAATTTTCATTTTTTATCAGAAAAAGAAATTTATGATAGGTTTATTATAAATAATTATTTTGAAGAACTCACGGAAGATTTTGTCTCAAAAAATATGCGATTTATTTGGGGTGCGCATTATATTAATAATTATAACCATTTAATATCTCAGAATAAATTTAGAAAACTTTTTGGATTAAAACAACGCGAGTTGGAATTGATGCCGGATTTAGTTTATCGTAATTTCATTGTGTATAGGGAAGAGTTGTTAAAGAATGATTTTGAAAGTCTTATAAATAAATATAAAACCGATTATATTATTTGGGATAAAAATCTGAATCCAAATTGGCGTATTTTAGAACTAGGGTTTGTAGATCCGGTATACACAACAAAGAGTAATGATATAATCATTTTTAAAATTAAACATGAAAGATAAAAAATTGTTTTATATCACAAATACTCGTATTCCGACTGATTTAGCGCATGGTATACAGATTATGAATGTTTGTTCTGCTATGGCTAATGAAGGCATGGAGGTTGTTTTGTTGGTGCCAAAGAGAGTGACTAATTTATATACAGAACCATTTTTGTATTATGGTCTTAAACCAAATTTTACAATAAAAAAAGTAGGCTTGGTTGATTTTTTGCCATTGGAAAAATATTTAGGTAGAATAGCTTTTTGGTTGCAGTTATTAAATTTTTATTTAGCATGTTTCTTTTATTTACTGTTTCAATCAGGTAAATATATTATCTATACTAGGGAAATAATTGGCGTGCTATTATCTGTTTTTGGTAGAAAAGTGGTTTATGAATGTCATAATATTCCAGCGAGTAAACAGGCTATTTTTTTAAGATTAGCTCAAAAAGCAGATAAATTGGTAGTTATAAATGAAAATTTGAAAAAATATTTTATACAAAATTTTTTACCCAGTCAATCAATTTTAGTTGCGCATGATGGTGTTGATCTTGAAAAATTTACCACTAATCTTTCTCAAAAACAAGCCAGGCAAACACTTGGATTGCCAATGGACAAAAAAATTATTTTATATACTGGGCATCTATACAAATGGAAAGGCGTGCAGATATTAGCGACGGCCATGTCATCTTTAAAAGATCACCTATGCTATTTTGTTGGTGGGGATAAGACGGAAATAAATAAATTAAATTTTAATGGTGAATTTGATAAAGAAAATATAATAATTGTTGAACAACAGCCCCATGATTTGATACCAACTTGGCTTAAAGCGGCTGATGTATTAGTATTACCTAATTCTAGTCAAGAAGAGATATCCAGACTATATACATCTCCTTTGAAAATGTTTGAGTATATGGCAAGTCAGCGTCCGCTAGTTGCAGCTTATTTGCCGAGTTTAGTTAATGTTTTGAATAAAGAAAATTGTGTTTTTTTTGAAGCGGATAATGCTAAGAGTTTGTCCGATAGTATTTTGCGAGTAATTAATGACAATGCTTTAGCAAATCACATTAGTCAACAATCCATCAAAGATGTGAGATCTTATTCTTGGACATCAAGGGCAAGAAAGATTGTGCAATTTATTCAAAATTAATTTTTTTGTCTATGAGTATTCATTTTTTTACAAAAGGAAACATTAATGACGCTACTGCTAGATTTCGTGGCTATTTTACAGCGGATGAATTAAAAAAAATAGGCGTAGAAATAGTTATGCATCAACCACTTATCGCTAGATCGGTATATGCCTTGTCTTTTGCTAGATGTAAAGAATTTGCTAATAATTTTAAAATATTATTTAATTTAAAAAATAGCGATGTTTTGTACTTAGTGAGAACTATTTATCAGCTAGATTTTTTTATTTTGGTAGTTTTTTTTAGAATTTTTTTTAGAAGAAAATTTATTTTTGATTTTGATGATCCAAAATTTTTTGATTTTCCTATCAAAATGAAAGTTTTGACTAAATTAGCTAGCGCTGTAGTGGTTGGTAGTCATTATTTATCTGATTGGGCAAAAATTTATAATAATAACGTTTACATTATACCAACTAGTATTCCTTTTGATATATACAGTAAATATACAAATCAGCATTTAGGTATAAAAAAAATTATTAATATTGGTTGGATAGGAATAGCGCCAAATCATCTGGATAATTTCAAAATTATTATACCAGTTTTTGAAAAATTATTAAAAAATAATTTTAAATTTCAATTTACTTTGATTGGCTCCATGGCTAACAAATCAGTTTATGATTTATTTCAACCTTTGTCTGCGGCTGGTTTAAAAATTAACTTTATTGATCAATTAAATTGGTGTTTAGCCGAATCAGCTCCTAGTAATATTCAAAATTTTGATATCGGCATCATGCCTTTGGTAGACAATGATTGGAATAAAGGCAAGTGTTCTTTTTGCCAAGTGTGGCCTAAAAATAAATTTAGCGCTAAAGCCAAAAAAATAGCTGGAATACTGACTTTATCTAAAATCAAATAATACTTTAAATC
>CAIRBL010000038.1 GCA_903876815.1 uncultured bacterium | reverse complement strand
TTTTATTTGTATTTTACGCGCTTCCTTTACTGGATAAACCATTGTAGCACACATTTCGATTATTGTCAAGCCCTATTTTCAAGGGCCTTTTTAATTCGCATTTTCTTAATCTTTATGTTATAATTTGCATATTATTCTTGACCAAACTGCTTTTTTCTAGTATTATCTAAGCCATTAATATTTTAATCATTTTTAATCAACAATTTTATGGGTTTACCTTCACAAAAACGTACCAAATCATCAGCTCGTAGAAGAGCCTCTCACTTTGCTTTAAAAAAACCAAGTGTAGCAGTTTGTAAAAATTGCGAAGCTAGTATTTTACCACATCGCGCTTGTCCAAAATGCGGATATTTTAAAGGTGAGAAAAAAGTAGTCACCAAAAGCCAAATAAAAAAATAAAATATAAAAAATGGCCAATCGACATTTAGCTCGAACTTTAGCTTTGCAGTCTTTGTTTGAATGGGATTTTAAACAAGGAGAAGCTCAAGCTTCTGAAATTTTACAAAAGAATCACGATGAATTTGCACCTGACTTTGAAGATCAGGGTTTTGCTGATAATTTAGTCAAACAAGTCGTGAGTCAACAAAAAGAGCTGGATGCCTTGATAAAAAAATTTGCACCAGAGTGGCCACTTGATCAAATCACCTTAGTTGATCGCAATGTTTTGCGGATTGGCATTTATGAATTAAAAATGAATGCGGAAATTCCACCAAAGGTTGCTATCAATGAAGCTATAGAACTCGCCAAAGCTTTTGGCGGTGATTCTTCTGGTAAATTTGTTAATGGTGTGTTGGGCAGTATTTATAAAGAAATGGCGAAAAATGGTGAAAAGCAAGAGCTAGAAACGCAAGGCATCAAAGAAGTTTCAGCTGGCGGTTTGATTTATCGCAAAAGTGACGACGGCTATTATTTTGTTTTGATTTTGGATGCCTATGGTAAATGGACCTTTCCTAAAGGTCACGTAGAAGGTAAAGATAGTTTAGAAGACACGGCTTTGAGAGAATTAGAAGAAGAAACTGGTTTGCATAATTTAGAAATTATTGATTATTTAGGTGAGACTCAAGTCAAAGTACACAAACCAAATGAAACGCCTTATCGTAAAATGATCAAATATTTTTTAATCTTTACCAATCAGACAGAATTAAAAGTGCCAAATGTCAGTGAGCTCAAAGATGTAAAATGGTTTTCTAAAGAAGAAGTGAAAAAAACTTTAGGCTATGAAAATGCACAGGATATTTTTGCCGAAGGTTTAAAGAAATTAAAGCTAAGTTAATTTCTCTTTTATGGAAAAAAATTTTAAAGAATTAGAAAAAATAATAAAAGTCACTTTTAATAATCGTGACTTTTTGAAATCCGCTTTAGTACATCGTTCATATTTAAATGAACACAAAGATTTTGCTCTAGACCACAACGAGCGTTTAGAATTTTTGGGTGACGCAGTTTTGGAACTGGCAGTGACTGACTATTTATTTCGTAACTATCAAGAAGCCGAGGGTATTTTGACAAACTGGCGTTCTAGTTTGGTGAATCGTGATCAATTAGCGCAAGCTTCAGAAAACTTAGGTTTATATGATTGGTTGTATATGAGTAGAGGAGAAGCCAAGGATAATAATAAAAAAGCACGTAGTTATATTTTAGCTAATGCTTTTGAAGCGATGATTGGTGCTATTTATTTAGATCAAGGTTATCAAGTGGCCGCTACTTTTGTGCAAGACAATTTGATTGTTAATTTAGCTAAGATTATTGAAGAAAAATCATATATTGATGCCAAAACGAATTTTCAAGAAAAAGCTCAGGAAGTTGTCGGCATTACTCCGAATTATCGAGTATTAGCCGAATCTGGCCCAGACCACAACAAAAAATTTATTGTAGGGGTTTATTTAGAAAAAGAGCTGGTAGCTGAAGGTGAGGGTTTAAGTAAACAAGAAGCGCAAACTGCGGCTGCTAATAAAGCTTTGGCAGTAAAAGGATGGGGCTAGATCATAATAAAAGCTAATGTTTTAAAGACCTAAGGTGCATTTTGTGCCTTAGGTCTTGACATAATATGTAATATTTGATATTTTAAGATAAATTTGCTCTTCCTGAGCAGTAAAAGCAAACAATGCCAATTTGACCCCCTAGGTCTTTTGGTTATCCTGATATGTCCCTGCTGCTTTGTTGTGCTGCTGCTACGCCAGAAAGGGCAACCGATGGGGTCGTCGAGCGCTGTGGCTCGGCGACCCTCTTTAATTTGACAGAAATTTATTTTTGTTTTATGTTTTAAGTAGTTAGTTTGTCCTTCTCGTGTGGGTGGTGGCGTTGTGCGGCAGCTTTTGCCCTTGAACGTGTGACACGACACCTCCAGTTTGAGCCACTCAGCGCCCCGACGTCATCACCCACCATAATCACAACCGCTCACTGCGCGCACGCGCGCAGCGTCTTCAGGCCGCCGACTCCATTGGGATAGGCGGTTTTCTTTTTGCCAAAATAAAATTTTTGGTGTATTATTTAAACATAATGATCTTCTCACGAAGTGGAAACACAGGAGTTCGGAGTCTTCTCTCAAACCCCAGCTCACAAACAAGACACTCTCAACTAGCTGCTCCTGGGGCCAGCTCCTAACCTTTTTGAACTTGCGTCTGCAAAACCTCGACGCGTCCCATGACTCGCTTTTCCTGCGTTTCTGCTTCATTCGTTGTGGTTCCGGCTTCGGTCGGAACCTTTTTTCTTTTCTCTCAAAATATGATAAAATAGCCTATATGTATTTAGAAAAATTAGAAATACAAGGTTTTAAATCTTTTGCTAGACCAAGTACTTTGGTGTTTAATCGTGAATTGACAGCTATAGTTGGTCCCAATGGTTCTGGTAAGTCAAATATTGCTGACGCAGTACGTTGGGTTTTGGGTGAGCAGAGTGTAAAAACTTTACGAGGTAAAAAATCTGATGACGTGATTTTTGCTGGCTCTGATAAAAAAGCTAAACTTGGCTATGCGCAAGTAGATTTGTATTTGAACAATCGTGATAGACTGGCTGACATTGATTATGAGCAAATTGTTATTTCTCGTAAAATAGACAGAAACGGTGAAAGTGAATATTTAGTTAATAATAACAAAGTTCGTTTATTAGATGTGCAGCTGTTGCTTGCGCAAGCAAATTTTGGTCAAAAAACTTACAGCGTGATTGGCCAAGGCATGATTGATTCTATTTTGACTTCTTCTTCGGCTGAGCGCAAAGAATTTTTTGATGAAGCGACTGGCGTCAAACAATTTCAAATCAAAAAAGACCAAGCGATTTCCAAGCTTGATCACGCCAAAGAAAATTTGGAACAAACTAGTAAAATTTTAGCCGAGCTTGAACCGCGTTTAAAAAGTTTAACCAGGCAAGTCAATAAGCTAGAAAGAAGAGAAAGTTTAGAGCAGGAGCTGAAAAGTTTACAAAATAATTATTATAGTTTTTTATTTTTTCATTTAGACAATGATTTAAATGTTAAACAAACTGAAGTTAATAAATTAAAAAATATTGTTTCTAATTTAAATCAAGAGCTAGTTGATTTGCAAACTAATTTGGATAAACATAGCAAGTCTGATTCTCGGCAAGAAAAGTTTGAAATTTTACAAAACAAATTAAAACAAGCGCAAAGTGAGCTTAATATTCTGTTGAAAAATAAGGCTATTTTAGAAGCCAAGGCAGACCTTAGCTTATTATCTAGCGGGCAGGGTGATTTGGTCTGGTTAAAAAATCGCGTGGAAGAGCTATTAAATTTAGTGGCTAAAAATAAACTTTTAGCTCAAGAGCAAAATAAAGAATTAGTCGGCAAACAAGAATTGTTAGCAGACTTAGAAAAAAAACAGCAAGTTATTTTGGGCGAGTTTAAAGAGCTGGAAAAACGTCTTGCGCAAGAGCAAAATTTTTCTCCTAATAATATTGCTGAAGAACTAGAAAAGATTTCTAGTCAGCAAGATATTTTATGTGAACAAATTTTTCAGCAAACAGATATCAACCAACTTTTAGAATTAAAAAATGTTTTTGTTGCTTTACAAGTAGCTACTAAAAAATTATTAACCAGTCTTAAACAAAGTCCGGATGATAAAAAAATAAATTGGCAGCTGGAGTTTAATAAACTGTTGAGCCACAAAGACAATCTAGTCTCAGAAGTGAATGAAGCGAAAATGACAGTGACGGTTTTAAAAAATAATTTGCAGCAAACCGAGCAGCAAATTCGCACTCAAGAGCAAGAAATAAATAAGCTAAATTTAGAATTAAAAAATCAAAACAATAAACAGACAGACAAGTCAGGTATCAAAGAACAACTGGAGCAACTAAATTTAGACATAGAAACACAAGAAAAAGTTTTGCAAACGATTTCTGTTTCAGTAGCAGAGTTTAATAATCAAGAAGAGGCTATTAAATCTTCTTTGGTGGAAGACCAAAAAAAGTTTAGAAATTTACAAACAGAATTTAATTTGAAAAACAATGAATTAAATGAAGTGAAGATTTCTTTAGCTCGTTTGGAGACCAAAAAAGAAGATTTAGATAAAGAAGTTTTAGAAGAGGCCTTGAATTTTGTCAAAATAGATTTTGATAAAGATCTAGAAATTAACTCAGCGCGTCAAAAAATAAATAATTTAAAAAATCAATTGAGCCAAATTGGCGCCATTGATCAAAGCGTAATGTTGGAGTTTAAAGAAGTTGATGAACGCTTTACTTTTTTAAATACTCAGAGTCAAGATTTGCAAGAAGCTATTAAACACTTGGAAAAAATTATCAAAGATTTGGAAATAAATATTTCTCAGCAATTTGATCAGTCTTTTCAACACATCAATCAATTATTTGGTAATTATTTTAAACAATTGTTTAATGGTGGTAAAGCACAATTAATTTTAGACATCAAAGAAGTTTATATAGACAAACAAAACATTCATGACTCAGAAGCAAATTTAGCCACAGAAGCAGACGTGGCGGAAAGTGAGTCACTCAAAACCAAAAAACAATACGGCATTGAGATTTTAGCTACGCCCCCAGGTAAAAAATTATCTGGTATCAATATGTTGTCGGGTGGAGAAAAGGCTTTGACCTCTATTGCTTTAATTTGTGCGATTATCGCTAACAATCCTTCACCTTTTGTGGTTTTAGATGAGGTAGACGCGGCGCTTGATGAGGCAAATTCTATTCGTTTGGCTGATATTTTACATGAGTTATCCGATAAGACTCAATTTATTGGTATTACGCACAATCGAGCTTTGATGCACAAGGCCAAGATTATTTATGGTGTAACGATGGGTGATGACGGCATATCTAGTTTATTGTCCATGAATTTTGACCAGGCCGATGAAATTGCCGCTTAATAAGGCACAGATTGACAAAATTTAAATATTATAGTAGCATAAAGTCCATCACGGGACAGCTCTCTTTATTAAAAAGAGAATTAAACAACAAGAAAAATGTTAAAAATTAGATTATCTAGAGTTGGTAAAAGAAAAAAACCATTATATCGTGTGGTTGTTTCTGAAAATACCAAAGACATGTATGGTGACCATTTAGAAATTTTAGGTCAATATAATCCACACACCAAAGAGGTAGTAGTTAAAAATGACCGAGTTGAACATTGGTTAAAAATGGGCGCTCAAGCTTCTGATTCAGTTGCCAACCTATTAATAAAATTAGGTTTAATTAAAGCTGATAAAAAAGCCAAAGCTGTTAGTGTAAGCAAAAAGCGTCAAACAAAAATTGATGCTAAGAAAACAGCAGAACTTGCAAAAAATGAAGCAGCCAAAGCTGCCGCCGAAAAAGCAAAAGAAGTAGCAGAAACTCCAGTAGAAACAGTTGCTGAAGAAGAAGTGAAAACAGAAACTGCTGCCTAATATTACAGTTGACTATTTTTTTTAGAAGTTGTATATTTAGATAAAGTTTCGTGTCGAACGAACTGTTATTTAAAAAATTATTAAAGAAAAACTATGATGGAAGATAAAGATTTTCTAGCAACAGTTGTCAAAGCTTTAGTCGAAAATCCAAACGATGTCGAGGTAAAGCGTGACATTGACGAAAGAGGCGTATTATTAACCTTAAAAGTTAATCCAGCCGATATGGGTAAGATTATCGGTAAGCAAGGCCAAACAGCCAAAGCTTTACGCACTTTATTGCGCATTGTTGGTAACAACAATAACGCTCGCGTTAACTTAAAGATTTTCGAACCAGAGGGTATGAGATCTCATAGCGCTGAACGTCCACGCGCCAACGAAGAAGTAGAAGAATTATCATTATAAAATTCAATACAATATAGATAAAACCGCCGCTTCCCGTTTTCACGGGAATGACAAGGCGGTTTTATTTTACAAATTTATTTTATGAAAAAAGCAAAAATTAATTTTGATTTACTAACTATTTTTCCAGAATGTTTGGATAGTTATTTTAATAGTTCTATTTTAGCGCGGGCGCAAAAAAATAGCTTGATTAAAATAACTACGCACGATATCCGTGAGCAAGCAGATAACAAACACAATAGAGTAGATGAACCGCCTTATGGTGGTGGACCGGGTATGGTTTTGCAAATCGAACCAGTTTATAAAACTTTAAAAAAAGTTTATCCCCGCCTACGCTCTGCGAGCTTCGGCGGGCAGGCAAAAAAAAACAAAACCACGCAAATTATTTTATTAACTCCTCGAGGCGAGACTTTGACACAAAACAAAGTCAAAGAATTAAGTCAATATAAAAGATTGATTTTGATAGCTGGCCACTATGAAGCGATTGATGCACGTATTGATAATTTTGTTGATCAAAAAATATCTTTAGGAAATTTTATTTTAACTGGCGGAGAATTAGCATCCGCTGTGATTATAGACTCAGTATCTCGTTTGGTGCCGGGCGTTTTGGGTAAAGCAGAGTCTTTAGAAGAAGAGTCTTTTTCTCAATTTGATACCAAGACTAAAAAGTTTAACATTGAATACCCTCAATACACTAGACCAGAGGAGTTTAGGGGCTTAAAAGTGCCGGAAATATTGTTATCGGGGAATCATGAGAAAATTAAAGAATGGCGTGAAAAACAGGCCAAAAAACGTAGCTAAAAGTAGTTTTGAGAGTTTTCAGGCTATAGTCCTTGACAAAAGCTTTTTTTTGCTCTAAAATACGGGAGCATTTAAAAAATATCGATAAGTAGCTGATTTACAAAAGAATATCGGAGTTGCAACCGAGAAAAGACAGAAGCGTTTGTCATGACTATCTTCCCATTTGGGTTATTTAGTGACAGGATGAGCGTTGCTGTTTTTTCTTGATATTAAAATGCAAGAAAATTATGTTTTTTGACAAATAAATATTTGACAACTAAAAAGTGAACCGTTTTTAGTTAAACCATGTCAATTTTTTAAATTTTTATTGATCAACTGCCTAAAGTAGCAGTTAGATCAAGTCAATCATATTTCGAGTAACCAATCTCGAGCCATTTATCTGAAACTATAAGTTTTAAGATAAACAAACTTTATTTGAGAGTTTGATCCTGGCTCAGGGTGAACGCTGGCGGCATGTCTAAGGCATGCAAGTCGAATGCTAAGTTTACTTAGCATGGCAAACGGGAGAGTAACACATTGGTAATCTGCCTCTATCTCAGGCATAACCCTACGAAAGTGGGGATAATTCCTGATAGTCATGGGGGGACACAAGTCGTTCCCATGTAAAACTCCGGTGGATAGAGAGGAGCCTATGGCCTATCAGCTTGTTGGTGAGGTAAAAGCTCACCAAGGCAACGACAGGTAGCGGGTGTGAGAGCATGGCCCGTCTCACTGGGACTGAGAACTGCCCAGACTCCTACGGGAGGCTGCAGTCAAGAATCTTCCTCAATGGACGAAAGTCTGAAGGAGCAATGCCGCGTGATCGATGAAGCCCCTCGGGGTGTAAAGATCTTTTATCAGGGACGAATCCGTGACGGTACCTGAAGAATAAGTCACTGCTAACTTCGTGCCAGCAGCAGCGGTAATACGAAGGTGGCGAGCGTTACCCGGATTGACTGGGCGTAAAGCGTCCGCAGACGGACAACCAAGTCTTTGGTTAAATCCTGAGGCTCAACCTCAGGACCGCTAAAGATACTGTTTGTCTAGAGGCTGGGAGAGGCAAGCGGAATTACTGGTGTAGTAGTAAAATGCGTTAATATCAGTAAGAACACCAAAAGCGAAGGCAGCTTGCTAGAACAGTCCTGACGTTCAGGGACGAAAGCGTGGGGAGCGAATGGGATTAGATACCCCAGTAGTCCACGCTGTAAACGTTGGATACTAAATATTGGAAGTATCGACCCTTCCAGTGTTGTTTACCTAAGCTAACGCCTTAAGTATCCCGCCTGGGAAGTACGGCCGCAAGGCTAAAACTCAAAGGAATTGACGGGAACCCGCAC
>CAIRBL010000037.1 GCA_903876815.1 uncultured bacterium | reverse complement strand
TTATTTTTTTGATTATTTTTCATACAAAAATCAATTTCTTAAAGATTTTCCTTTAAAAATCTAGCTCAAAAAACTTTTGCAATTAAATTTTAATTAAAAATTAGCCAATAAAATTAAAAAAATCCCCCGCTACCCTCTCGAGATTAAACATCAAAATAGATTGGTATATCAATCTATTTTATGGCAATTTTATTTTATTTCCCTGGGAATAGGATCACAAACAAGATCAACATTAAGATGGCTACCAGATTATATTCATTAATGGTGTTTTTGAACAAACGACCCTTAAAAAAGCTTTGCAAAACACTTAAACCAACATAAAGGAAAGACATTATGAATAATGATTGGTTCCAAATCTGCATTGGCAAAAACGAAAATAAAGTACCAAATTCAGTCAAAATCAGGGTAAAAATTAAAGAATAAAGCATGGTTTCTTTGGTAATTTTCTTATCAAGCTCAATTGACCAAAGAGACATCAGAACTAGAGGAAAATGCGCTATAAAAAGTGAAATTGCATTTAAATAAAATGGCAAACGTAAAGAAAAAACAACATTGCTAAACAGAAGTGAAGTAATCATGGTAAAAAACAAGGCCATGGCATGTGCAGCGTACAACAACTGGATACTTCGACCCTTAGCAACAGAAAAAATATTGGAAGTAAGAAACAAAGCGTACATGCCAACACCAAAAATACCCACAATAATTAAACGCGACCAAAACATTTCTGGCAAAAGAAAATAGAACAAAGCCACTGCACTAGCATAAAGAGCCGGAAATGGAATAATTGTGAGCCATTCGTGGGGCTGTAAATCCTCAGCTAATGCCCAAGCTGAACTAAAATAAGATAGGACAAACAACACGATGACACTTAAATAACGCCAATCAAGTGGAATATATTGAGTCGCTAAAAGTCCCAAACTGAGCAAAATTGAAACAACAATAAATTTTTCTCGGCGGCGCATATTTATTTTATTCTTCTCCACCCTCTGGTAAATCGCAAGCTACAAAGACATCTTCAACATCTTCAAATTCTCTTAAACCATCTACTAATTCTGCCAACTTGGCTTTATCTTCATCGCTAACCGGAAATTGCATAGTAGCCACAAATTCTCCTTCTTCATTTCTGGTGAACATATATCTAACTGAGCCAGGAGAACCAAGTGAGCCACCAAATTTGCCAAGAATAAAACGAATCTCAGCAGAGCTACGATTAACATTGTTGGTCAAAGCTACAATCATCAGGCCAACACCTCCTGGACCAAAACCCTCATAATGAATTTCTTGAATATTGGCTGCGTCACCCTTACCAAGCCCAACATCGATTGCTTTTTGAACTTTATCCTTGGGCATATTGGCAGCTCGAGCTTTATCTAGAATTAAACGAAGTGAAGGATTGCTCTTGGGATCACCAGAATTGCCTTGCTTGGCAGCTGCTCTAATTAAACGTGATAACTGACTAAAAACTTTGCTTCTCAACTGATCCTGAGCACCTTTGCGATTTTTAATATTGTTCCATTTACTATGGCCTGACATATTAATTCCCTTCGTTATCGCCCATTATAAACCATAATTCCTGTCAGCCAAACCTTACTTGACATTTGGGGACAAGACTTGTAACATCTCTTGGATTTTACAGGAAGGTTAAATCATGCAGAATCAAATGCTTTTGAGACAAGAAGCTATCAACGCCGCAAAAAATTCAAACTGGTCAGAAGCTATTTCAATTAATCAAGAAATTATTGAACATTATGGCAATGATCTAGAAGCCATGAATCGCCTTGGTCTGGCATTTCTCAAAAATGGACAAGAAAACGAAGCTAAAAAAGTTTTTAAGCAAGTAATTGAGCTGGATAAATCCAACATTATTGCCAATAAACACATAGAAAAAATCAAAAATAAAGAAGCTAGTATTGATATTGTTTTTGATCAAAATAATGATTTCATTGAAGAACCTGGCAAAAGTAAAATTGTCACTCTGCATCGCTTAACTGGAAAAGATCAACTAAAAAAACTAAAAGTTGGTCAAGCTTGTTTCTTACAACTAAAAAACAGATACATCAGTATTATTGATGAAGCCAGTAAGCACATTGGCGCTTTGCCAGAAGATATTTCTTTCCGCCTAAGCAGGTTAATAGGCAATGGCAATGAATACCGCTGTATCATTTATAAAGTTAATGATAAACAATGCTTGATACAAATCAAAGAAACTTTTCGCTCAAAGAAAAATGAGCAAGTCGTTTCCTTCCCAAGCAAAGCTCAGGCAAATATAGTTTTGCCAGATGATTTCATCTTAGAAGAAGATATTCCTTTTGAAGTAACCGGTGAGGAAGAAGACGAAGAAGATCTAGAGTTGGCCATGGAAAAGATCAATAAAAAAGAGGTATAAATCCGCCAAGTCTCTGCCTACGTAAATAACCATTGAGGATCTGTAAGATTCTGCCTCGTTTTTGTTGGCTATAACTAAGCTTTCTCCAAAAACCCTACCCAATTTTTCTATTAGTCTACTGCAAGTTTTTTCCTCTGGATTGTAAACAATTTTTGTTTGAGATAAATTATCTGAATTACTATCTTTTTTAATGATTGAAAAAGAGTTTTTTTCTAAAATTGTGGCCAAAGTGCTTGCTAGACCTGATTCATTAGTAGTATTCACTAAAGCTACAGAACAATTGAACATTGTTTGATTGACAGAATTAGCTTGTTTTTCAAATCTTTGCTCTTTCCAAAGCAAGTCTCGATCTTTTAAGAAAAAATAATAAACTCTTAAATTTTGATTTTTGAAAAAAGATAGTAAACTTTCTCTACTAAGATCCTCATACGGATATTCATAACTTTGATCAAAAGCAGTATCAAACAAAAAAGTATAAATTAGGTTTTTTTTCAATTGACTAGAAAGCGTAGCGCTTTTTTCCAATGCGGCAAAATCAAAATTATTCTGGCTTAAATC
>CAIRBL010000036.1 GCA_903876815.1 uncultured bacterium | reverse complement strand
TAGCCTGTTTTTGGGCATAATAGCGGAAGCCTACTCCTTGCACGCGACCAAACACTTTGACCTTACAATGTTTGATCATATTTTTAAATTACCCTTTAATTCTATCAGGAAAATCATAAACTTGCCAAGCCCTGTTACTTTTTTCCTGCTATTTCGTTATAATATATACAGACTAGAAAAATATATGACAAAAGAAGAATCATCAAGCTTGGTCACTCTTTGCCAAAATGGTAAGCAACAGGCTTTTGCTGAATTATATGAATACTATTTGCCAAAAATTTATTCATTTATTTATTACCAAGTAAAGCATCGCGAAACAGCTGAAGATTTGACTAGCCTTACTTTTAGCAAAGCTTTAAATAAAATAAAACATTTTAAACACAGTGACTCTAATTTTTCCGCTTGGCTCTATAGGATAGCTCGCAACACTATCACCGACCATTGGCGTACAAACAAAACAACTTATGAACTTAGTATGGCTTACGAAAAAAATGACCACAACGAAATGGAAAATATACTTGACGTCAAACAGAAATTAATAGAAGTTAAAAAACATCTTGAAAAATTAAAACCTGAACAAAAAGAAATAATTATCATGCGTCTCTGGCAAGAGCTATCTTATGAAGAAATTAGTTTGATTTTAAACAAAAGTGAAGCTAGCTGTAAAATGTCTTTTTCCAGAAGTCTCAAGCAATTACAGCAAAATCTTACTATATATCTTTTCATTTTTATTAACTTAATTAATTAAAAATATGCCTGAAAATTTACAAAAAATTATTGATGAATTACTTATGCTGGATCCCGAGCTGAAGCAATACGAAAAACAACTGCCGGAAATAATTCAAAATATTATTTCCTTAAAACCAGAAATTAAAATTGATGCCGTTTTTAAAAATGAATTAAAAAATAAACTTGAAGAAAAAATGTCAGAAATAAATAATAAAAAATTTAATTGGAATTTTATGAAAAAAATAAATTATGCCTTAGGAGCATTGGTAATGCTTTTGGTTTTGGTTGTTCCTCTCTGGTTTTATCAGCAAAAACAAACACCAAAAAATAACACCGAATTTAATAAACTTACAATCAATCAAGTCGCTGATGGCGCTTTTGGACAACTGTCTTACGCGGATAATATGCAAGCACCATATGAAAGCACTGGCATGGCGGCTAATGATGCTAGAGCTTTAGACGGCAATATTAGCCAAGAAAGCGCAGAACCAAACATAGTGCCAATGGCTAGTGGCGGTGCCAACTCTGCTTCAGCTGGTGTGGCAACAAAAACTAGCCTAATCGCTCCAGATGTCATGCCTCCCTATCGCCCAACTTATTATCAATATATTTATCAAGGCGATGAATTTGAACTCAATGAAACAGAAATGGCAGTCTTAAAAAGACTAAAAGGCAAAAATGCCCAAGCTAATTTTGATAATCTAAATCTAGATTTATTAAATTTAAATAGCTTTGATGGTGCTGGTTTAAATAATTTTAATATTATTCAAGATAAAAAATTTGGCTATTCTATTTATGTTAATCTAGTTGAAGGTAGTATTTCTTTAAGTGAAAATTGGGAAAAATGGTATGACCAAAATTATGTGCCTAAAGAAATCAAAAGTAGCGATGTTCCAGATGACGCCAGTATCATTGCTCTGACTGATCAATTTTTAGCTGAACATAACATCAACACCGAAATATACGGAGAACCGGAAGTACAAAAAAATTGGTACAATATATTACCAATGATCAAAGGTGATGTAGCAACTGAATCTAGTATTGCTACACCAGCTGCTGGTGTTCCAACGGCAGACAGCAAAATGGCACAAATCTATCCCGTACCAAACAATATGTCTGTCATATACCCACTTGTGATTAACGGCAAACAAGTTTACGATGATTGGGGTAATAAACAAGGTCTGCAACTAAATATAAATTTAGAATTTAATAAAGTAAGTTCTTTGTACAATCTCATGAGCCAAAATTATCAAAGCTCAAATTATAAAATGGAAACTAACAAAGAAAAAATTATGAAGCTCTTGCGCTTTGGTAGTATCTATTATTATTCAAATTTTTTAGAAGCTAGTGGCTATCAAGAAAATGAAATGGATATCATCGATGTAGCTGTCGGCACCCCAAAAATAGAATACGTCAAAAT
Organism: uncultured bacterium; assembly: GCA_903876815.1. GTDB lineage: Bacteria > Patescibacteriota > Patescibacteriia > UBA1558 > GWA2-36-10 > CAIRBL01. The sequence goes on along the minus strand of CAIRBL010000036.1, from coordinate 623 downwards.
TTGGCAATACAAAAATAATGGAAATGAAGAATTATTAGTTCCTGCCTTGGTATTTCCTATCTTAAACCCAGAAAAGACAAATGACATCTACAAAAAAAATGTCGTCATACCTTTGTCCCAAGAGATTATTGACCAAGCTCAAAACCCAGAACCACAACCATCACCAATTTTATATCAAGATGTAAGAAAATAACCAAAAACAAAAACAACCTCGTTTAGACAAGGTTGTTTTTATTTATATACTACATTTTATCACATTGCTTACACGCTGATTTGTGGGTAAATAATTCTAAAATAGCAGCTATACCAACCAAAACATAAACTACTCGTGAAATCATGGCTGATTGTCCGCCGAATATTTCTCCTATGTCCCAAGCAAACAAACCAACTAAAAGCCAATTTAAACCACCAACTACCAATAAAATAAAAGTTAAGATATGAAGTCCCTTCATATTTTCACCCCCTTCCTTTATCAAAGATAAGAACTTGTCTTAATTATAGATTTTATTTTACTTTTTAGCAAACTAAATTTTGCCATGCAAATAAGCCAAACGCATTTTTTCCGGTAATCTCTCAATCGCATACCTAAGCATTGTTCTCGGCATGGTTTTATAATGCTCATC
>CAIRBL010000035.1 GCA_903876815.1 uncultured bacterium | reverse complement strand
GCCGATAGGCAGTTTTAAACAATTTTATTTTGGCGTGGACGCGGCCAGAGCGGCGGCTGGCGCGGCTTGGATTTCAGCCGCCGCTCTGAAAGTCCGTTCGTATTTTTTCGTAAAGACACTGCCACTCGGGAAACGCGGCGCTTTGCGCCGCCAGACCCCAGCCCTTTTGGGCTGTAAAATGGAATTTTTTATCTTTTATAGCCAAAAGCAAACTTTTCTTTCACTAATCAACAAACTTATGAAATATTTTATTTACGCCCGTAAATCTACCGATGAAGAAGATAGACAAGTCTTGTCAATTGATTCGCAACTAAACGAATTAAAAGAATTTGCCGCCAAGGAAAAACTTGAAATCGCCGCCTCGCTTTGCGAGGCAAAAACTGCCAAAGAACCAGGACGATCTATTTTTAATGAAATGATACAAAAAATAGAAAAAGGAGAAGCCGACGGCATACTTTCTTGGCATCCAGATAGACTTGCTCGTAATCCGATAGACGGCGGTAAGATTATTTATCTTGTAGATACTGGTAAAATAAAATCTCTCAAATTCCCTACTTTTTGGTTTGATAACACTCCTCAGGGTAAATTTATGTTAAATATTGCCTTTGGACAAAGTAAATACTACATAGACAATTTATCTGAAAATGTAAAAAGGGGCATTAGACAAAAACTAAGACGAGGTGAATTTCCTGGTTGGGCACCAACTGGCTATCTCAATGATTTAAAAAATCATACTATTATTTTAGACCCACAAAAACATCAAGCAATTCAAAAAATCTTTGAGCTATACGCCACCGGAGATTACCCTTTAGAAAGCTTGATTGCCATTTTAAATGCCCATAGCGTTAAAACGCGCACCAACCAGTCATTTACTGCCTCTATGATACAAAATATCCTTAAAAACCCTTTTTACTGCGGAATCATCAAACATAAAAGTGAACTATACCAAGCTACACACGAGCCAATTATTACTAAGAAACTTTTTGATCAAACACAAGAAATCATGTCACATCGTGGCAAAAGAAAACAAAGAGCTAAACACAACTTTGTATTTACTGGTTTAATAAGCTGTGGAATATGTGGTTGTGCCATAACAGCTGAAATTCAAAAAGGATATATTTATTATCGTTGCACTAAAAAGAAAAATCATTGTAGTCAAAAATATATCCGACAAGAAGATTTAATTTCGCAGTTTAAAAATATTATCCAAAAAGTTTCTTTATCTGATGAATGGGCTGACAAAATGCTTCATCGTTTAGACAAAGAAAAAAATGAAACAGACCAATCATCAAACGCCCTTGTCTTTTCCCTTAAAAATGAAATTGAAGTTATAAATAATAAATTAGATAAACTACTTGATTCACATTTAGAAGAAATAATTGATAAAGACGAATATTTGAAAAAGAAACATAAATTTATTCATCAAAAAATAGACTTTGAAGAAAAAATTAAAACAATTCAAGACAAGGGCAATAATTGGCTCGAACGAATGAGAGATTTTATTTTAGAGGCTAAAACAATCAAAAAAATCGCCCAAGAAGACGATTTGTTGAAAATAAAGCAAGCTATCAAAAAAGTCGGCTCGAACTTTATTTTAAAAGATAAAAAATTCCATTTTACAGCCCAAAAGGGCTGGGGTCTGGCGGCGCAAAGCGCCGCGTTTCCCGAGTGGCAGGGGCGCTAGGAATCGAACCCAGGCAAAAGGTTTTGGAGACCCTTGTACTACCACTATACGACGCCCCCTTAAATTAAATATTTATTCTTTTTAATAATTCCTTATAGGCGGAACCATAATTTTTTAAATTCCGCTCTCTTTGCTTGGCTAAATCAATATTATTAAAAGCTTCAAAATATACTAGTTTAAAACTTTTTTCTCTACCAACAAAATAACTTTTACGATCTTTATGTTCGCTCAACCTTCTCTTGAGATCTTGAGTATAGCCTATATAAAATTTACCACTGTATAATTTTAAAATATACACGTAATACATAATCACTTTTCTTCAAAAAGTTATATATGGTTTTGGATCCCGCTCCTCGCGAGGGGCGGGATGGAGACCCTTGTTCCAGCTGCTCGCAAGCTGCTGGATGTACTACCACTATACGACGCCCCCTTAGAAAAATAAGACCCTCACGAAAAGTAAGAAGCGTTATTTTGTCTCTTTATGCGCTGTATGTTTTTTGCATTTATTACAATGCTTTTTCATTTCCAATCTCTCTTTCAATGTTTTTTTATTGCGATGAGAATGATAATTGATATTATGACAAACAGTACATTCTAATTTAGCTAAAAAATCTTGTGACATCTGAATTGTATTTAATAATTTAATCTAATAAATAAGGAATGGAGCCGAGAACAGGACTCGAACCTGCGACCCACAGTTTACAAAACTGTAGCTCTACCAACTGAGCTATCTCGGCCTATTATCTAAATAACAGACTAGATTATAAACTAAAGCGCCTAATTAGTCAACTATTGCCTTGATTTTAAGCCCACCAAGACTTTTTATCGCCTAATTCCTTGTCTAATTGCTCTATCAAGGCTTTTTGCTTGCCATTTAGCTTATTTGGTACAGCAATTTCTATTTTGACAATCTGATCTCCTCGACCGCGACTTTTTAGCTTTGTCACGCCCTTACCACGCAAAATAAACTGCTTGCCACTTGGTGTGCCACTTGGAATCTTGAGCTTCACCTTACCATCAATAGTTTTGACATCAACTTCACCGCCTAGAGCAGCTGTTGCAAAAGAAATTTGATTAGTGGTCAACAAATCAAAATCTTGTCTGACAAAACCATTTTCATTCTGCACAATAATATTGATATACAAATCACCAGCATGCGCACCACTAGCGCCTGCATCTCCTTGGCCACTCAAACGAATAGACTGACCAGTATCAATGCCACCGGGAATTTCAACCTTAATATCTTCTTGTTTGTGCAAAATACCTTGACCACTACACTGAGAACATTTTTCTTTGATAATTTTGCCTTGACCACGACATTCTGGACAAATAGTTTGCGTACGAAACTGCCCTAAAATAGTAGCAGTCACATGACCAGAGCCATGACAAGTATTACAAGTAGTAAATGCTTCACCATTTTTAGCACCATTACCGTGGCAGGCCTTACATTTTACTTTTTTATTTAAAGTAATATTTTTACTCACACCAAAAACAGCATCTTTTAAAGAAATTTCTAAATTTACTTCCAAATCTGCACCTCTTTGACTTTGAGTAGAGCGACCACCGGCTTGACCACCAAAGAAACTACCAAAAATATCTCCTAAATCAAAATCCATACCTTGAGCTCCTTGAAAACCAGAAAAACCTTGAGCAAAAGGATTGCCATAAGCACCACCACCTGCTTGATTTTGGTAAGCGCTGCCAAACTGATCATACTGTGAACGTTTTTGACTGTCACCTAAAACCTGATATGCTTCATTGATTTCTTTAAACTTTTCTGCATTACCATTGGTTTTATCTGGATGGTGTTCATGAGCAAGCTTACGAAAAGCTTTCTTAATCTCCTCAGCCGAAGCTGATTTGTTTACGCCTAATATTTTGTAGTAATCTTTGGACATAGTTGCAAAGCAACTACCCAGGCTAAGCCTGGGTAATCACTAATAATTAATAAAATCTTGATTATTTATTTTCGTCTTGTTTAACTTCTTCAAAATTACCTTCCTCAGCTTTATTGGTATTAGCAGTCTGGTCTGCTTGTCCTTCTGCTGAAGCAGTATTAGCCGAAGCTGCCTGGTACATAGCAGCGCCAATTTTTTGGACTAAATCTTCTAGCTCTTTGCTAGCTGATTTAATAGCCTCTAAATCTGTGCTGTCTTTTATTTTCTTCAAAGCCTCTACTTTTTCTGTCATGGCAGTTTTATCCTCTGCTTTAATTTTCTCTCCACTATCTTTGATAAATTTTTCTGTTTGAAAAACCATATTGTCAGCTGTATTTCTGACTTCTGCTTCTTCTTTTTTCTTTTTATCTTCCTCAGCATGAAGCTCTGCATCTTTTTGCATTTTAGCAATTTCATCTTTTGATAAACCAGAAGATGACTGAATAGTGATAGCTTGCTCTTTACCAGTAGCCTTGTCTACAGCCTTCACATTCAAAATACCGTTAGCATCAATATCAAAAGTAACTTCAATTTGTGGAATACCACGAGGAGCAGGAGCAATGCCTGATAAAGTAAAGCGACCCAAAGTTTTGTTGTCCGCTGCCATTTCTCTTTCACCTTGCAAAACATGAATCTCTACACTTGGCTGACTATCTGCAGCTGTAGAAAAAATCTGACTCTTTGAGGTAGGGATAGTTGTGTTTCTATCGATCAAAGGTGTACGTACACCGCCCATGGTTTCAATGCCCAAAGTAAGTGGTGTAACATCAAGTAATAACACGTCTTTGACGTCACCTTGTAAAACACCAGCTTGGACAGCAGCACCCATGGCCACTACTTCATCAGGGTTGACGGAAATATTTGGTTTTTTACCAAAAAATTCTTCTACCTTTTTTTGTACCAATGGCATACGAGTCATACCGCCAACTAAAATCACTTCTTCAATAGCAGATTTATCAAGTTTAGCATCAGCCAAAGCTTTACGGCATGGTTCCAAAGTTTTTTCTACCAAAGAGCTCACTAACTCTTCAAATTTTGCGCGAGTTAATTTCATCACCAAATGTTTTGGACCACTTTCATCGGTAGTGATAAATGGCTGGTTAATTTCTGTTTCCAATGAAGAAGATAATTCAATCTTAGCTTTTTCAGCTGACTCTTTGAGTCTTTGTAAAGCTAAATTATCTTTGCCTAAATCAATGCCATCTTGTCTTTTGTATTCATCAATAATCCAATTGATCAAAACTTGATCAAAGTCGTCGCCACCCAAATGAGTATCACCATTAGTAGATTTGACCTCTACGGTATCTGCTGCTACTTCCAAAACTGAAACATCAAAAGTACCACCACCCAAATCATAGACTACCACTTTTTGATCTTTTTTCTTATCAAAACCGTAAGCTAAAGCTGCTGCTGTTGGTTCATTGATAATTCTTTTGACTTCTAAGCCGGCAATTTTACCAGCATCTTTGGTGGCTTGGCGTTGTGAATCATCAAAATAAGCTGGTACAGTAATAACTGCCTCAGTGATGGTTTCGCCTAATCTACTTTCCGCATCAGCTTTGATTTTTTGTAAAATCATAGCCGACACTTCTTGTGGACTATAATCTTTATCACCCATAGTGACTTTCACACCTTCGCCGCCTTTAACAATTTTATAAGGCATGATGTTGATGTCTTTTTGCACTTCTTGATCTTCAAAACGACGACCAATCAATCTTTTGACGGAAAAAATAGTGTTTGCAGCATTAGTTACTGCCTGTCTTTTAGCTGGCAAACCAACCAATCTTTCACCGCTTTTGCTAATAGAAACTATCGAAGGGGTAGTGCGAGCGCCTTCTTTGTTTTCCAAAATTTTTGGCTGACCACCTTCTACAATAGCAAAAGCTGAGTTGGTGGTGCCTAAATCGATTCCTAATATTTTACTCATAAAATTATTTTGTCCCTTCTGCTTTTTTGGTAAAGCTTTTTAGACGAAATTGATTAATTAATTGTTTATTATAAATACTTGCCTGCATCTTGAGCACTTCATCAGCCGTCAAATCATCACCAACAGCAAAATGCATTACTTCAGCAGCTTGCAAATCTGTCAAAATAGCTTGTCCAACTAAACCTTGAGCTAGACTTGATATTTTAGTCAACAAATTTGCTCCACAAGTCTGACAACTTACATAAGTCAATAGACCGTGCTCACTTTCTTCTAAAACCTGAATTTTGTTCTGATTATATTCATTGGCACAAACCGGACAACGACGAACTATTTTGAGGTTTGAAGGATTATTATTTAAATGTAACATTTATTATTTTTTAATTTGAATTTGAATATTTTTTGACTTGGCTTTTTCCTCTTTTGGTAAAATAACCTTAAGCAAACCATTTTCAAAATTTGCTTCAGCAAGATCTGCTTGCACAGAAGCTGGCAGCATCACCGAACGATGAAAAGAACCAGTACGAACTTCTTTGCGGTAGTAATTTTTTTCTTCTACCTCTGAAGTTTCTCGTCTTGAGCCTTCTAAAGAAAAAACATCGTCCTTGACAGAAATACTGACATCTTCTGGCCTGATGCCAGCCAGTGAGGCTTCGATCACCACGCTATCTTTGTTTTCATAAACATCGATAGCAGGGATAAAATTGGAATTCTCCAAGTTATCAAATGTGTCCAAAAATGGATTCCATGGTATTAATGACATATTTTTTTCTCCTTTCTCCATCCCTTTTATACAGGGATTTATTATTATTTTATTTATTCTAAATTATTAATCACTACTTTAGCCGGCCTAATCACTTGCTCTTGAATTTTATAACCAACTTGTTTGACCTCAACGACTTGCTGATCAGCTAAATTTTTGTCAACTACTTGAGCGATTGTTTCATGAATATGGGGATCAAACACTTGATCTTGAGCTGGAATTTCTTCTATACCATGCTCTTGCAAAAAGCTTTCCCAAAGCTTTAAAATATGCTCCAAACCCACTGCCCAAGCTGATTTTGCTTCTGTCTCTGGAATATGCCTAATAGCAGTTTTATAATTATCAAAAATTGGCAAAAGATCAAAAATAACGTCAGTCAATATTATTTTTTTTAACTCAACAATTTTGCTATCTGACTCTTTTTGTAAATTTTGATAATCAGCTAAAGCTTTTTTCCAACCAGCCAAATTATCAGCTGCTTGCTTCTCAAGCTCTTCTTCCCTAGTCAAAACTTTTACCTCATCTACTGGTAAATCGTTTTGGTCTTGATTTATATTTTTATCTCTCATGCTTTTGTTATTTTAACTACTGAAGATAATAAACCTAAAATTTTGTTATAATCCATTCTCACTGGACCTAAAATAGCTAATAATTCTTTATCTTTAGTTTGCAGCGGAGTAATAGCCACCGAACAATGTTCAGAAAAAGGATTATTTGGCCCTAATAAAACTTTTGGCTCACTAATTTGATGATAAACACCATTCAAAGCTTTTTCCAAACTATCAACCACTTGACTCATGGACAAAACCATTTTGTAGTCTTCAAATTCTGGCTGAGAAAAAAGATTAAACAAGCCAGTAAAATAAAAATCTGATGGTGCGAAGGCAATTATGCTGGCTAATTGTGTTTTTTCTACCAAATATTTCGCTAAATCTCTTACACCATTTTGATAAATAGTGCGCAACTTTTGTTCTTCTGTTTCTGATAACTTTTGGATGGATAATAGATTATCCAAATAATACTGATATCCCATCATCGTTGGTACGCGCCCAGAAGAAGTATGTGGCTGATAAATCAAGCCAGCATTTTCTAAATCAGCCATTTCATTGCGCACAGTAGCAGCAGACAAATCAAAGTCAGCTTCCTCAACCAATGTTTTTGAGCCAACAGCGTTAGCAGTATTGATGTGTAATTCAACGATTGCTTTTAATAATAAATCTTGTCGACTATCCATAAAAATATTATATAGTATTTAGCACTCTACGTCAAGGAGTGCTAAATATAACAAAAAATTAGCTAGTATTAGCCAATCTTTTCATAAAAACAAAATCAAGCAAAAAATTATTCTTGTCGTAAAGCGTTAATAGGCTCAAGTAAGGCGGCTTTTTTGGCTGGAAATAAACCAAAGATCAAACCTAAAATAACAGCAAAACTCAGAGAAGTAACAAGTGCAGAAATTGGTAAAGAAAGCTCCCAAGTAAAACCTTTTGAAGTAGCTAAAATAAAAATTAAATAATTCAAAATAATACCGACCGCAACACCTACTATGCCGCCCAAAAAAGTAACTGCTACTGCTTCAGTCAAAAATTGTTGCATAATATCATGATATTTCGCACCTAAAGCTTTACGTAAACCAATTTCAAAAGTTCTTTCTGAAACAGACACATACATAATATTCATAATACCAACACCACCAACCACCAAAGAAATCCCTGCTAAAGCTATTAATAATAATTGCACGCCACCTAAAACTGTACCTAATAATTCTTTAGCATCATCCATAGAAGCTACAGCAAAATCATCTTTGTTTGGGTCTGAAATATCATGACGCTCTCTTAATAAATTTGTAATATCCTCTACTGTTTCATCCTCTTTATTTGTATCAATCATTTGTGAGGCAATAAAATTGACATAATCTATTCCCCACAAAAGCTTCTGTCCAGTCTGTATCGGTATATACACAGCCTGATCTCGATCAAAAAAAACAGAACTACCAACTGACTCGGTTATGCCGATAACTTTAAAATTTACTTGACGAATTTTCACATTTTGACCAATTGCATCGCTTTGACCAAATAATTTTTCTTTTATCTTACTACCCAAAACTACCACTCTTGCTAAAGAATCATCTTCTTCTTGAGTGAAAAATCTCCCTGTGGCTAATTTTGTAGAATCAATGTCTAACAATTCAGAGCTAGCAGCCATAACCATTGAACTTTTTACTTTTGAGTCCCAAGATAAAACTTCTTGGCCAATAAAAGCGGCATAATTTTTCTTGATATTCGGTAATTTTAAAATTGCTTCTTTATCTGACAACTTTAAGGTAGTAATTGTCACACCCTGTGTCATAGAAATAGCATTTTCTGAAGAAGCATGTTTGGTGCTGGGAACTTTTGTTTCTGTTTGTACCAAATCACTACCAAAACTATCCATCTCGGCATAAACAAATTTTTCAATACTATTTCCTGCTGACATGACCACCAAAACAGCTGCAATACCAATCACAATACCTAAAATAGTTAACATTGATCTGCCTTTGTTAATCTTTAAAGCTCTTAACGCAATTTTAGTCGCTTCTTTATATTGCATAGTTATTCATACCTTAAAGCTTCTACTGGATTTAAATTAGCCGCTTTGACTGATGGATACCAGCCAAAAGCCAAGCCCACCACACCGATAAATACAACTGCCAAAATAATAGAAAAGGCAGAGATGACAAAATCCCAATCATAGCCCATAGCTTGTGCTGCCACACTAACCAACCAAGAAAAACCAATGCCCAAAATAATACCAATAGCACCTCCCAAAGAAGTAAGTAATAAAGCTTCAGCTAAAAACTGCTGACTGATGTCACTAGGTTTTGCGCCAACTGCTTTACGTAAACCAATCTCTCTAGTTCTTTCAGACACTGCTACAAACATGATATTCATCACACCAACACCACCAACCAAAAGAGAAATGGCAGCCACAGCTGCTAAAAAATAATTCAAAGCATCAGTAATGCTTTTTAAACTTTTTATTGCCTCTTCAGAAGTACCAACTGTAAAATCTTCTTCTTCCACATTTTCAATATCATGTCTGTCTCTCAACAAAGCACTGACTGCTTCTACTGCTACCGCCGTATCTACACCTTCGGCAATTTTGGCCCTAGCAAAACCCAAATGATTGACACCCAAAAGTAATTTTTGAGCTGTTTCTATAGGAATAAAAACTTGATCATCTTGATTCTGAAAACCAGCTGATCCTCTTTTCTCCATGACGCCAACTATACGAAAAGTTTCTTTATTTATTTTGATGCTTTCATTCAAAGGATCAATATCACCAAACAAATCTGTTTTGACTTGCCAACCCAAAACAACATTTCTTGTTACCCCAAAATCTTCTTCGGCTAACAAAAAACGACCAGCCACCACTTCAGCTGATTCAACTTGAGGATAATAGCTTGTAACACCAACAAAATTAGTATCTGTGGTTCTATTTTGCCAAGTTATTGTAGCTACTCCCCTAGAATATCCAGTAGCAAAAGATACCTCTGGTAATTTAGCTATTGCCTGCACATCATCATAAGTCAAGGTCGTGACAGATACGCCCATGGTGGCCGAAGGCCGACCACTTTCATCACTGCCACCAGGTAAAATACCCAAGAGGTCAGAGCCGATACCTTTGATTTGATTTAAAATTAAACTTTGGGCACCAGCACCAACAGAAATTATAATAATCACTGAAGCAATACCAATAATAATACCCAGAGAAGTCAAAAAAGTACGAGTTTTATTGCGCCATAAAATTTGTACTGGATTAAAAGAATTTTTTAATTTTTTTACATCCACCATGGCAAATTTATTTTAGCTCAGTTAAATTGTCAGCTAGCTTACGCTCAAATTTATCTGTATCTTCGATAATTCTACCATCTTTAATTTTGATAATTCTTTTAGCATGCTCAGCCGTATAAGTTTCGTGAGTAACCAAAATAATAGTCTTACCTTCTTTGTTTAAATTTTGCAAAATAGACATCACCTGCAAACCAGACTTAGAGTCCAGGTTTCCAGTTGGCTCATCAGCAAAAATAATATCTGGTGAATTCACCAAAGCTCTAGCAATAGCCACACGCTGTTTTTCTCCACCAGATAGCTGATTAGAAAAATAATTACGACGATGTTCAAGACCAACATTTTTGATCATTTGATCTACTATTGCATAATCGCTCTTTTTTTCTGTGTATAAAAGAGGTAAACGAACGTTTTCCCAAACAGTCGTTTTCGGTAATAAATTAAAATTTTGAAAAACAAAACCTACGCTCTTGTTACGCAAAACTGCCAGCTCATCTTCAGAGAGCTTACTAACATCTTTATCAAAAAATAAATATTGACCCGCACTTAAAGTATCTAAAAAACCTAAAATATGCATTAAGGTTGATTTACCAGAACCAGATGGACCCATGATGGAAACGAACTCTCCTTTGTCAATCGTAAAATTTATATCCTGCAAAACACTAGTAACAGCTTCGCCATTTTCAAATTCTTTAGAAACGTTTTTTAATTTTATCATTTTTATTTTGTTTGTTCTTTGACTAAAGTGACAACATCTTCCCCTTCAGATACACCAGAAATAATTTCTGTCATGCCGTCATCACTTTTTAAACCAACTGTCACTTGTCTTTCTACCAAAGTTTCAGCTTGTAATATTTGCACATATTGTGCACCATCGCGGATCACTAAGGCTCTTGAAGGCACCACCAAAACACCTGTTTTTTGATCTGTTAAAATAGTTAGGTCGGCTGTCATGCCAGATTTAATTTTATCTTGAGGTTCATTGAAATCTACTTTGACGTTATAATAAGTTACATCATTGATAACGGTTGAAGCCGGATCAATAAAAGTAACTACACCCGCAAATTTTTCCGTACTGGAAAAAGCATCCAAAGTAATTTCTACATTATCACCAACTGTAATTTTGGTAATATCTGATTCTGGGACATTAACTTCAATTTGCAATTTACTTTCACCAATCATAGAAATAACTGGCTGAGAAGCTGAACTATTTTCTCCAGCATCAAAATTTACCTTAGTTATAGTACCGTCCACAGGAGCTTTGATAACAGTTTCTGATAAATCGCTTAAATATCTATTTAAAGTAGCTTGCGCACGACGCACGTTAGCCTTAGCTGACTCAATTTCAAAATCACGTGGCGGAGCTTCTTTGGACTTTAATCTAGCCTTACTTAAGCTTAAATTAGCAGAGGCAGAGGCAATATTATTATTAGCTGTATTAATTTGTGTTTGATAATAAATATCTTTACTTCTTAAATTACTAGAAGCAGTTTGTACACTAGAAATAGCCGTACTAATAACAGTGCTTTGGGCATTGAGACTAGTTTTAAAACTAGCAATAACTGAAGCTGGGTACTCACTATTTTCAACTGCCACTGCCATGGTATCAAAAGCCGTGTTTAAACTAAGCAAGGTATTAGATAACACATCCTCCAAACTATCTAAATAACTCAATAAAACGCTTTTTTCTGCGTTAAAACTAGGGTTAAAATTAGCTAAAAAATCATCTAAACTTTCTTTAGCAGCATTATATTTTAAACGGGCGTCTAAAAAAGTTGCTTGATTCAATACATACAAATAATACCCCGCATCGCTATCCATAATAGCATCATTTACTATATCAAGTGCATACTGTGCTTGGGCTGGTTTATCGTTTAAAATATTACTACCAATAGCAATCAAACTTTCAATTTCTTGATTCTTGGTTTCCTCTAAATCAGACAAGGCATCCAAAGCAGTTTGATAAGCCACTTCAGCAGCCGCAACCTCTTCTTTTAAAACTTCTAGGTCTTCTGTGCTGATGCCAGCCAAAACCTCATTTAAACTACTTTCAGCAATAGCAACCGCTGCTCTAGCATCTGCCACCTGAGAAGATACGTCTCCAGCCTTTAAAGAGGCTAAGATCTGTCCAGCAGTCACTTTTTGGCCAACCTTGGCATTGATATTATAAATAATACCAGAACGTAAAAAATTCAAATCAATATCATCAGCTGATTCCACCTGACCAGTCACTTCAACTGTTTGTTTGATGTCTTGCACAACTGCCTTAGCTGTCACATATGGTGCTTCTTGTCCATTTTTATTAAAAAATGCAGCCGCAACAAAGATCACAACTAACACTACTGTAAAAATAACCCATTTTTTCTTTAACATAATATAAATATTAAATTTAACTTGCCTTAATTATAGCTAAAAATTAATAAAAAAACCACCCCCATACTAAAGCACGAGGGTGGCTAAAAGTCAATAATTCTATTTATCGTTGAACCACTATAGATGCTGTGGCATAGTCACTTTCACTACAAGCGCCAATTTTTACCCGCCCTTCACTATCTTTAACAATATAATAACCAATACCATCATCTTCAGCTGTTGCTTTGTCTAAATCAGGGTCCAAAGGCATGGTTGGTATGTAAGTCGGCACAATACCACTAGAAATATCTATCTTAGTATAAGTGTCATCAGTAGATGTACAGTTTTCACTGCCAGCTGAACCACCAGCGATATTAATCATATACTCTGTGCCAGCCGTTGCGCCACTTACACCGCCAGGTAAATCGCCATTATGATCAACGGCATAATGAGAAATGGCATCAGCAATAGCTGTAATATCAGACCAACGCTTAGCATCAGACGCATCGCCTACTCTTTTGCCAGGATTGACTGCCACAAAAGCAGCAGCTGCTAACAAACCAATAATAGCTACTACAATGATTAACTCAATCAAAGTAAAACCTTTTTTTTGCATAATAAATGTTATATCAAATTTATTTTTATCTTTGGACGTAAATAGAAGCATCAGCATAAGCACTTTCTACACAAGCGCCAATCCTTACACGACCAGCTGAATTTCTCATAAAATAATATTGGGTATTTTTATCACTATCTGCAAGACCGGAAGGATCCACTGGCATGGTTGGTAAATAAGTAGGTATTAAATTACCTAATTCAACGCCCTTACTAGAATCAATTGTTTCTGGAGACCTAGTACAAGTAGCACCAGCCAAGGCAGTAGTACTAGAGCCCATAATCGCATAATAAGTACCAGCAGTAAAGGTAGCGGTAGAAGTTGGAAATGTACCACTATTATCTACCGTGTATTGTTGAATAGCATCAGCAATAGCTGTAATATCAGCCCAACGTTGTGCATCCTGAGCTTCACCGATACGCTTAGCTGGATCAACGGCTACAAAAACAGCAGCTGCCAACAAAGCAATCACGGCAATCACAATGATTAATTCAATCAAAGTAAAGCCTTGTTTTTTGATAAATTTCATATTTTTTTGATTTAAATAACAAGTATATATAAAAATATAATTAACGATTTTAATTATAACATAAATTTACAAAACAAGCTACTATTTATGGCTTACGCAAAATCAATTTGGCTTGTAGACTAAAAAAATCCAGCTTATTATCCACAGTCATGTTAGAAGACAACAAAAGAAACTTTTGTTCAGCTATCTGCCAGGCGGAATATTTACTAGCTTCAGTTGCGCTTACATGAGACAAGATAAAACTTTTCACCTCTTGTTTATTTAGTGCCCAAAAAATATAATTTGCCTTTAAACTTAAGCCGGAACCTGCCTGAAAATTTTCACTAGTAGGCACCAAACTTAAAATTTGCTCTTCAACCACGCTCTCAACTAAAAATTGCTGACTTTTTAATGTATTCTTTGCTTTATCCAAAGCCAAATTTTGCGCTTCTGTCTTTAATTTTTGTACAGCTTCCTCATAAGATAAATCCCGATAATTTTGTTTGACAAAAACCGCTTGATTTATCACTATGGCTGGCAACCAATTGTCCTGACCTTGAGTCACCGTATCTAAAATAATTTCTTGTTCAAAGGTTTTTTGAGAAACTACAAAATGTTTTATAATAAAATCCGGCCTCCAAATCAAAAATCCAGCTACACAAAATAAAACAAAAATTAACCAAGCCACCCAAGATTTGGCCATTTTGGGAATACTTTGAAATATGTTCAAAATAGTTCTCAACCACAAAGAAATATTAGTCAAATCAACTCTCTGTTGTAAATCCACTCTTAGTGTTTGATAAAAATTAATATCAATCTTTTTTTCTTGTGCCAATCTTGCTAGACCAAAAGCATTCACATATTTTACTGCTTGCAAATAATCAGCTAATTTAAATTTGCTATAATCAACTATGGTTTCGGGACTTGAAATATTTAAATTTAAATTACCACCAAAATACTTATCAATACCTTTTGTTTGCGCTGTGCCTCCAATCAAAAACAAATTTTTTACTTTTTTACCAGTGTTTTCTTCATAAAAAGTAATAAATTTTTTGAGCTCATCTGCCATAGGCTGTAATTGACCCTGAAGAATCCACATAATCTCTCCTTGATCAATAGATGAGTCCATACCAATTGTATGTTTTTTTTCTTCAGCTGCTACATGTGAAATATTCAGTTTGCTGGCTATAGCGTCAGTTAAATTATTGCCAGCAATTGGTATCACTATCGAATCTTTGATGCCGTCTTGATCAAAAATTGAAGCAATGCTTGTACGTGCACCAATATCTAGCAATAAACCAATATCTTGCTTCACACTATCCGCTAGGCCAGCTAATGAACTCACGGACTCCATGGTCACACCAATCACATCAATGCCCATGCTTTCAAAAAAATGGCCCCAGGCGGCTACCAATTCTTTCTTGGCGGCTGCATAAAAAATCTCTACTTGACCATTATTAACTGGTAAAATTTTAAAAGTAGCGATTAATTTTTCTTTTTCCTCTGGTATAAATTCATCTGCTTTATTACTCGCAGCCAATAGTAAGTCTTTGTGCCTTAAACTTTTTGGCAAACTTAAAACTCTAGCAAACACCTGTGAATCTGGTATAGACAAAAATACGCTACTAGCCTTCATTGGATGTGGCTTACCTAAAGCAAAAAGTTTTTTAAGCTCCTCTTTTAGCTTATCGGCCTGAATAATTTGACCGTTCTCTACAATGCCTGGAGATAAACGAAAACGCGCAAAAGAATACACTTTCCATGTTTTATAATTTTTTTCTAAAATCACTGCTTCCGCCGAAAAGTCAGAGATATTCAAACCTATCACCTGCTCCTCAGTAAATCGATTGATAAAATTCAAAATCATAAGTTCATTATAACACTTCTATTGTGCTAGTACTATAAAAGCTACTAGCATCAAATTGATTATTATATTCTGTTAAAATCCAATCAGCAGACAAAACTCTTTGTGATATTCTAAATTCATCCATCACGCCATTTAAACTACTGCCCCACGATCCACTACCCATTCTAGCTCCAGACATTGATAAATGATCAGTCCACCAAGAGTCATCTTGAACAATTTCTGTTAAAGCTTTTTGTTGCCCATCAAAATATAATTTCACACTTGAACCATCTTGTAACCAATCAATTTTATGAAAACCATTTGTATCTGGATTAAAATATCTTACATTAATTCGCGGAGTATCTCCATCTTCAATTATCAAATCTAAATATTGAGAGGCCGAGCTATAATAAGACCTAATATAATCCGTCGTAGCTGTTTCGTAAAGATGAAATAATGTTGTGTCTTGCAAAGTATTAAATTTTACCCAAAAAGAAATCGTACCTTGCGTAGAAGCAAAATCATTGCGATTTGCTATTGTAAAATAATC
>CAIRBL010000034.1 GCA_903876815.1 uncultured bacterium | reverse complement strand
TATATTTTAAAGCAGCTCCCCGGCGAATGCCGGGGAGCTGCTAAGTTTGATTTGACTTATTTTTTATAGAGTATTAGGATTATTTTGAAATTCATTCCAAAATGGAGGATTTGGTGATGAAAAGCCTGCTTCAAAAGATTTGGCCACTTTGTCTTTTAGTGGCCATGGCTTCCATGCTTTTGGCTATAGCTCTCTGCGTGTTTGGTCTATTGCCCGAGCAATGGAGCGATGCCATGCGTAGCATTGCTGATAAATTGATACTATAAAAATAAAATTTATTCCAAAATGGAGGATTTGGTGATGAAGAAGTTTTTTCGTAACAATTGGGTTTTGATCACGCTTGGCTGTGTGATCCTTGTTTTTGCCCTTGAGCTTTCGGGTGTTTTGCCGCAATGGCTAAGTGATGCTCTACATCGTGGCGCTCGAAACGCTCTGCGGAGTGGCTGATGCTACGGCAAGGAATTTGACGCCCGCGTCTTTGACAGACGCGGGCTTTCTATTTAGATTGCTTCTTCAATCATTGTTTCTTCAGTTGTTTTTAAAACCTGCTCATTTTGACTGGTAATTTTTTTATGCTTCCATTTACCTTGATTAAACCACCACCAGGTGACGATAAAAGATAAAACATTAGCTACTGGAAAAGCTAGCCAAATACCAAGCTCGGCTAGAGGAGTGAATTTGGATAAGATAAAAGCAAGAGGAAATTGGAAAACCCAAAAGGAAACAATAGCTAAAATCATAGCAGACATTGTATCGCCCGCACCTCTTAAAGTTCCAGTCAAAATCTGTGCTACAGCCATAAAGCCAAAACTCATGGCGATCATTTGGATAAATAAAGTACTTAAGTGAATCACTTCATTTTCACCAGGGATAAAAAAGACAGATAGAGGACGAGCAACCAAAAACATCAATACTCCCACTAAACTCAAAGACCAGAAGCCTAAATAAGCAGAAGTTTTGGCGATTTTTTGAGCACGTTCAATCTGACCAGCGCCAATGTTTTGTGCTACCATGGTGGAAGTGGCGATGGATAGTCCCATAGCCGGGATAATCACAAAGCTAAACATGCGTCCGCCAACGCCATAAGCTGCCAAGACAATAGTGCCAAAGTGAGCGACTAATAAAGTCATAGCTGCCATACCAATGGCGCGCATCGATTGTTCGATGGAGCTAGGGAAACCAATCTTAAATATTCTTTTAAAGCTTGCCCAATCTGGCTTAAGATTTTTTAGTTTCAAATGAATACCATATTTTCCACTGAATAATAAACTAAAACCAATAATCGCCGCTAAGGCTTCAGTCATGACGGTGGCGATAGCGACACCAGAGACGCCAAGAGCGGGGATAAACTTCCAACCAAACATAAATAAAGGATCTAAAAGAAAGTTTAAACATACTGTACCAAAGATGATATAAACCGGAGTTTTGACATCACCGACACCACGCATCAAAGATTGAAAAGTGGCTGTGCCAAAGATAGCGATCATGCCGATGAAAGAAATGCGTAAATAAGAAACTGCTTGCCAGTAAACATTGGATTCAGCATGCATCAAGCTAACTAAAAATGGGGTGATAAAATAAGCGAGAGCGCTTAAAATGACGGCTACGGTGGCAACCATAGTGATTGTTTGTCCAGAAATAAAATCAATCATTTTATGATCAGCTTGGCCTTTGTATTGACCGGCAAGAATAGTGCCGGCCATGGCCAAGCCACCACCTAAAGCCACGACCAAAAACATAATCGGCCAAGATAAAGATACGGCCGCAACAGCGTCTTTGCCCAAGCGACCAACCCAAAAAGCATCAGTGATCTGGTAAGCGGTCGCCAGAATATTAGCCAAAATAATCGGGACAGATAATTTGACTAAAGACTTTAAAATACCGCCGTTTAACAGCGGATTTTTTGTTTGTTCATCATTCATTATTTTTGATAATTTTTTTATTTAAGATAAGGCTAGATAATATAGATGTCAAAGTATGACTTTTTGTATTTTGGAACGTTCCTATTATATCATTTGCCCTATTTTCAGGCAATTTTGTACAATAGTAAGCATTTTTATTTGGTAATCATAAATTTAGGAATGTTCCTTTTTTCTTTTTTGTATGCTAAAATTAGAGATAATATAATCATTAAATTGTTAAGAAAATGTCTAAAAAATTGAGCTTTTTTAGCCTTTTGGGCTTACTGTTATGCATTCCTTTGACCACTTTGGCCATGGAAAAACATGCTAACAAAGTAGTGTTTTTAGCTGCGGATCAGGTTATAAATCAAAATTATTATGCAGTTGGAGAAAACATTGAGATCTATGGTACCGTGAATGGTGATTTATTTTTGGCTGGTGGGACTGTTTTGCTTGATTCAGCTAACATCAATGGAGATGTTTTTGTGGTAGCCGAAAATTTAGTAGTCAAAAATAAAATAAACGGTAGCGTAAGAGCTGTTACTAGTAAACAGACAGAGCTTAGCGCTGAGGTATTGAATAATATTTTTATTGCGGGAGAAAATTTAAAAGTTTATGATACCGCCATTATTAATAAACATCTTACTTTTTGGGGTTCGAATTTAGAAATGAATGGTAAGGTGGGTCAACAGTTGGAGGGCGCTATGGAAAATGCCGTGATCAACGGAGAGGTTGGTTCACATGTAGATTTGTATCTTTCACCAAAGGAACAGTCCAATTTAAAATTGACAGACAAAGCAAAAGTCGGTGGCAGTGTTTTTTATCGCGCCTTAACGAAAGCAGAAGTCAATGAGGCAGCAAAAGTCGGTGGCAGTATAGATTTTCAAGAATGGGCCAAAAAACAAAATGATAAAGGCTTGAAAGATTATTTGTGGTCTTTAGTATTGTCATTTTTTGGTATGTTGGTTGTGGGGATGGTTTTGTTTTATGTTTGGCCAGGTTTCTTTAGTGATAATTTCGCTACCTTGAAATTACAACCTTGGAAAACGTTATTGTTTGGTTTTTTGTCTTTAATTTTGACACCAATTATAGCGATAGCCGCTATGTTCACCTTAATCGGCTTGCCTTTAGGCCTGATGTTGGTAGCAGTATGGTTAATGTTTTTATACCTAGCTACAATTTTATCAGCTTGGTTAGTGGGCAAATTTATTAAGTCTAAAATTTTAGCTAAATATAAGTGGTCTAAAATAAATCTTTTAATTTTTAGTTTGGCTACTTATTTATTAGTGATTCGTATTCCATTTATTGGCTGGCTAGTTGCTTTATTTGCCTATCTATTTGCTTGGGGTTTACTTTGGAGTAAGATTAAGTTTAAAAAATAAATAATATGCAAGAAAATATTTTTAAAGCTTATGATATCAGAGGTATTTATCCAACAGAATTAGATGAAAAAACCGCTGTTTTGATTGCCCAGGCTTTTGTAAATTTTTTGTCTCAAAAATTAAACAAACAAGCTGACACTTTAAAAATTGCTTTAGGTAGAGACGTGAGAATGGCTTCACAGCCTTTGACGGATGCTATAGTCAAAGTTTTTTTAGACAACGGGTTATTGGTGGAGGACTTAGGTCTGATTTCTACTAATGATTATTTTTTTGCTTTAGGTAATTATGACTATGATGGTGGCATCATGGTCACAGCTTCTCACAATCCACCAGCCTACGGTGGTTTTAAAATGGCCTATAAACAACAGAACAGCTTTACCTTTATCAGCGGCAAAGAATTATTAGTAGCAGTAAAAAAAATTAATGATTCAGTAAATTTTGGTTTGACTGGAAAAATTTTAGCAAAAGAAATATTTAATGATCACTTGCAACATGTTTTATCTTTTGTAGATATCAGCAATATCAAGCCTTTAAAAATAGTGGTGGATACTGGCAATGGTATGAATATGATGATGGTAGAAAAGATTTTTCAAAAGTTACCTTGTCAGCTCATCCCTTTATTTTTTGAGCTAGATGGTAGTTTTCCAAATCGTGCGCCAAATCCTTTGACAGAAGGCGCTCATGATAAAATTAGTGCAAAAATTAGAGAAGCTCAAGCTGACCTTGGTATCATGTTTGATGTTGATGGTGACCGTATGTTTTTATTGGATGAGCAAGGCAATTTTTTGAGAGGCGATGTGACTATTATTTTGTTAGCCAAAGTTTTGTTAGTAAAATATCCAGGTGCAGGTATTGCCTATAATTTGATTTGCTCACATTCAGTCAAGGATTTAGTCAAACAATGGGGCGGTAGACCAATCAGGAGTGAGGTCGGCTATATGAATTTAGCTAGGCATATGAAGGAAGAGGACGGTGTGATGAGTGGCGAGGTGTCTGGTCATTTTGCTTTTAAGGATAATTTTTATTCTGATAATGCTTTTATAGCCATGCTTTTGGCTTTGGAAGCTATTTCTGTTGACGGTCGAAAATTATCAGCCATAGTAAAAGATTTTATTTTGTATCATAAAAATGATGAATTAAATTTAACAGTGGCTGACATTCCAGCTGCTTTGTCTAAAATACGTACAAATTATCAAGCTAATATTTTAGATGAGATTGATGGCATCACAGCTGAATTTGATACTTGGTGGTTTAATGTCAGAGCCTCCAACACTGAGCCTTTATTACGTATTACTGTGGAAGCTCATAATCAAGAGCTGTTACAAACCAAAACCGCTGAATTGGTTGCGCTAATTAATAGCTAAAATAATATGCTGGGCATTTTTGATTCGGGATTTGGTGGCTTATCTGTTGCTAAGGCGCTTGATGAAATTTTACCAAACTTAGATTATACGTATTTAGGAGATAATGCTCGCGCTCCTTATGGTGATAAAGATCAAGAGATTATTTATCAATACACCAAGCAGGCAGTTGATTATCTGTTTGCTCAGGGAATTAGCTTGATAGTGTTGGCTTGCAACACAGCTTCATCTGAAGCTTTGCGTAAATTACAGCAAGAGTATTTACCAAAATTTTATCCAGATAAAAATATTTTAGGTGTGATTAGGCCAGTAGCAGAAGTGGCTAGTGCCATGAGTAAAAATAAAAAAATAGCTGTCATTGGCACCAAAGCAACGATACTTTCTGAAGCTTATGTAAGAGAATTAAAAACACAGGATCCACAATTAATCATTGTGCAACAAGCTTGCCCTTTGCTAGTGCCATTGGTTGAAGAATCTCAAGAAAATTCAAAAGCAACAGAATTGATTTTGGCTCATTATTTAAGTCAAATAGCTAGTAATGATTTTGACACTTTGATCTTAGGTTGTACGCACTATGCTTTTTTACAAGATAAAATTGATGCTTTTTTTCAGGGGCAGAAAAAAATCTTAGATAGTGCTATAATAGTAGCAAGTAAACTAGTTGATTATTTAGCTAGACATCGTGAATATTTGGATTTAGCTAGAAGTCAAAAGAAACAAAAGATTTTCTTGACTACTGGTAGCACAGACAAATTTGATCAAGCAGCTACAAAATTTTTAGGTAGGCAAATTAATTCACAACATATTAATTTAAAATAAATATATGATGAAAAATGTAACTAAGCCTGAGCTCGCTTTTTTTGAGCTAGAAAATTGGGAGCAAGATTATTTGAAGAAAAGATTAGCTGGTTTTAAGTTGCGGTTTTTTAGTCAGCCGATAGAAGAAGTAGATATAAAATTATTAAAAAATGCTTCTGTCATTTCCCCTTTTATTTATTCAAAAATTAATAAAGAAGTTTTGCAGGATTTGCCGCAAGTGAAGTTAATAACTACTCGCTCTACTGGTTTCGATCACATTGATTTAAAAGAAGCTGGGCTTAAAAAAATAAAAGTTTGCAACGTTCCTTTTTATGGTGAGAACACGGTAGCTGAACACGCCTTTGCTTTGATACTTTCTATTTCACGCAATATTCATCGTTCTTATGAACGCACGATGCGTGGTGATTTTCGTCTTGATGATTTG
>CAIRBL010000033.1 GCA_903876815.1 uncultured bacterium | reverse complement strand
TAATAATAATGAATTTCTAAAAACTAAATCCGCTTTTAAATATTTAATAAATAACAAAATTATAGATAGCAGCATCAAAATACTTACAATCACTGAAAAGAATAAATAGACTACCGGTTCATAAGAAGCAGTGTTTGTACCAAGTAAACCAACATCAAAAGTAAATTTTTTGTAAAAAAATATGAAATATAAAGAAAAAAATGAAATTAAAGTTGTGAGTATATTTTGCCAAAACTTAGAGAAATGAAATATCTTAAAAGGAAAATGAATTGTAAAATAAAATAAATTTAAAACTACCAATAAAGATGCGAAATAAACGAAACTACCAAAGAATCTGACTATTTCATAATCATTACCAATCTTAAAAAATAATAAACCCAAAGACCATAACACATTAAAAAATGTCATAATGGCAAAGTATTTATTAATTGAATTCTTCCAGCCACGTGCAGTCACTAAAATACTCATAACTAAATTCAGGACAGCGGCTAAAACAAGAGTGATTATCGTATAATCCATATAACTATTTATTAGCTAATAATAAACTACCAACAGCAATGTCTAAATATTTATTCATACCTTGCAAAAAATCTAACTGTTGGTGAGACAAGAGCTTTTGTCCATAATTAATCATCACTACACCTAATAATTTTTTGTTATAAAAAATAGGCAAAGCTAGATCAATTTGCTGTTTTTGCAAAGCTGCTGTCAAATATTTATCTTCATTGTGATAATCTATTTCTGCTTGATGAACTATTTTGTTGGATGTGACTAAAAATTGTAACAACTGATCATCATTTAAAGACAAAATTCTTTCCCCTACCGGAAAAACTTGATGAAATATATCATTGTCATTATGTTTGGCTAGGTAAATAAAAATTTCCTGATAATTGATGACTTGCCCGATCTCTTTGGCTAGCTGAGAAAATAAAACATTTAAATCCCGACTAGAGCGTAGAATATCAGCAATGTTATTAGTGGTTTGGAGAAAATTTTGATTAGGATTAAAAAACAATAAATTAATCAAACGAGCAAAAGCTTTGTAGAGTACAGGTGAAGTCAAGCCAACAAACAAAACAAACAGTACTTGCTCACCAATATCTTGAAAATCTACTTGAATAAATTTTAATATCAGCCAAAAAATAACATAGTAAACCAATAAAACAGCGAATAAAGCACCCATATCTAGCAGAGTCTGATAAAAAGATAGCCTGAGATCAAAAAATCTATCATGAGACAAAGCGTAAACTAAAATAATAGTAAAAAAGACAGAAGAATCTACACCAATATAAAATAAATTTTTGATATCAAATAAAGGTAAAATAACACTAAATAAAACACCCAACAAAGCCGTGATAGCTGTACCAAAAAAAATATACAAAATTTGCTTTTTGACAATCAAATTTACTCTTTTGGTCATACGCGCCAAAAAAACCAAGGCAAAACCAATGATGCCCAAAAAATAAAGCAAAAAATACCAATACAAAATTTCCTGCTGAAAAATAAAGCCCCCCTCAGTTACAGTCACACTACTAATATTATAATTTGTAAATAAAAACGGGAGCATTATGACTGGTATTGTCCAAACAAGTATTTTGATACTTTTACTCACCATTTGGCAACGATCACACAAAGAAAAAACCAGCCACAAAAAGGCTGGAGCGATAAACAAATTAGGCAAAAGTCCAAAACGCGCGCCCAACAATAAATATTCGGTATTCTTTAGCCAAAAAACATTGACCAGTTCAATAATCTCCCACAGAGTTATCAAAGACACCAGCAAAAAAACTTGTTTTTTGTGCTTTTGTTGCTTGTTTAAAACTATCGTGATTAATAAACTTAAGTTTATCAACAAAGCAATCCACAAAATCAGATTCGCTAATGTCATAATTTTAGTCTAATTTAGCCGTCTAAATTGACAGCCGTCATCATTAGCATAGTAAAATCAAGACTTTTTGTCAAATCTTAACTCCTGACATTTATCAAATTACCACTAGAATATTTTTTCAATCCCCGATTATAAACAAACAAGGCTAGCAAAAAGAAAAAGACACTAAATATAACTACATAGACGAATTTAGCTAAAGAAAAAGTTTGCAATAATTCAGCTGGCAAAAAGGTAGCAAAACCAGCTGGGATAATGAAAAAAATAATAAATTTTACTACTCCTTGAAAAACAGATGACGGATTGGTAGAAAAAGCCAAGAAAGCATGAAACAAACTATCGTTTAAAACTTCATTTCTACCCAACCAAAAGCTTAAAGCACCGATTAAAATATAAAAAGATAATAAAATAAAAGCGCCACTTACAATACCAAAAATAAGCATAGCCACTGAATATACATTGATAGGGAAGAATATCACAAAAGCGATAAGCGCAAACAATAAATCTCCCCAGGCAGACAAATCTGTCCTACTAACCAAGGCATGTAAAAGATGATTTTTTGGAAAAGTAAAATAAAAATCCAACTCTCCATTACTAATAATTTTACCTAAATTATTAGCGTTGCCAAAAATAGCATTGACCAAACCAAAACCACCGGCGCCAAAAATCCATAAAGCCATCATTTCTAAAAAACCAAAACCATTCAAATCACCGAAGCGACTAAAAAAGAAATACCAAATCAATAAGAATAAACCGTCATTGATGATCATAAAAAATGCTTGGCTAAAAAAATTAAAACGAAACTCCATCGCTGAAATCACATTGTACTGCAAATAATTCCAAACAAAAATAATTTCTTTAACCACCATTGAGATTAATTTTTTTAATACCTTGCGCATAAACTATTTTAATGATAATTATAAAAGCTAAAATCCACACCGACTGTTTGGCGACCAAAATCTGCCAATAAGCCAAATCAAAATTCACCAAAGTCTTTGCTGGCCCATACAAAATACCCTCAAATGGCAAATAATGAATAATTTTTCTCAAAAACTCTGGATAGATATCAATCGGAAATAGTAATCCTCCAAAAATAAAAACTATTTTTTGATAAATAAAACGCATAGAATGCACATCTTCCAGCCAAAAAGCCAAAAGACTAATACATCCAGCAATCATAAAATTTAAAACCAAAGCTAAAATAACAGCAATAATAGTAGCTAAAATAGATAAAAAAGTTACATTTGCCAAAGTCACAAACCAAGACAAAATAGCTACTCCAAACAACACTTTCACCAACATTGTCACTATCGTGCGACCAAAACTAAAATAAAAGTAATAAGCCATAAAACTATAAGGTTTAGTCAAGACATAGGCCACATTACCGCTTTTAATCTCTTCCCCAAGAGTTAAAATAATTTGTGGTTGTGAAGTTAAAATCAGCTCCGTCATAAACACATACCAAATCATAGCTCCTAGACTAAAGCCGGCAATTAATTTTTCAGGATGTTCGGCGTAAATCACCACCCAAATTTGACTCATCACAAAGGTAATCAATAAAATAAAAATATTGGCATACAACAATTCCAAAGGATAAGCCAGTCTATCCCTCACGCTCACCTTAAAGATACTAAAATATTTATTTATTTTTTTCATAAATATTGGCAATTATTTCTTCCATCGGCATTTCCGCAATAGTTATGTCGGCAATTTGATAAATATTTAACAATTTATCTATCACTTCTTTAACGCTGATTTTTTTGATATCCACTTCTAATTTTAAATTCAACTTTTCTTTGGATAAAATCTTGACTCCTTTTAAATTTAAATTTGTGTTGATATGATTATCAGCTAGCTGTAAATCAATCAATTTATACCAAGCATATTTTTCCTTAAAACTTTTGACAGTGCCGTCAAAAATGACTTTACCTCTATCAATGACAATGACTCTATCCGCAATCTTCTCTAGGTCACCAGCATCATGAGAAGTGATAAAAATAGTAGTATTCTCTTCTTTATTCATCAGATTCAAAACTTCCCTTAATTGCTGTTTGGCTACCACATCCAAACCAATGGTCGGCTCATCTAAAAATAATATTTTTGGTTGATGAATTAAAGACGCAATCATTTCACAACGCATACGTTGTCCTAAAGACAATTTTCTCACCGGTTGATTGACAAATTCTCTGACCTGAAATTTATCAATCAAAAACTCTAAACGTTTTTGAAATTTAGCTTGATCAAGCTCATAAATCTTGCCAAATAAATAAAAAGTATCCATCGCTGGTAAGTGATACCAAAGTTGTGGTTTTTGTCCAAACACTGTACCGATTTTAAAAGCCAATTTTTTTCTATCATGCCAAGGAACTAGATTATCAACTTCAATCTCACCAGAGCTAGGATACAAAATACCAGTCAACATTTTGATAGTCGTTGACTTACCAGCGCCATTAGGACCAATGAAAGCAATTTTTTCACCTTTAGCCACGCTAAAACTAATACTATCTACTGCTTTCATTGTCTGATAATCAGGCTTAAACAAAGCTTTCAAACTATTGCGAAAACCGCTGAGTTTTATTTTGCTCAAAAATTCTTTGTTTAAATTTTTCACCTCAATAATCTTTTCCATATATTTTAATTAAAATTATCTAAAAAATCGCCCAAGATTTTGGCCGACTTTTTGTTAATTTGCTATGGTTTTTAAATATTTATGAAAAAATATCATATAACAAAAAGTCTGCTCCAAAAGTCTTCAACAATAGTTGGATAAGAGGCG
>CAIRBL010000032.1 GCA_903876815.1 uncultured bacterium | reverse complement strand
GTTTTCAAGCTGCAGCTATAGAAATTTTAGTTAAAAAAACTATTAAGGCTGCGAAAGTTTTTGACTGAACTTGTACTAATATTTTTTTCTTTTTCCAAAGTATAAAGCACAGCAGTTTTAAGTCCAGAAAAAGAAAAATTATAGTCACCAGAATTTAACATTGGTCTTGGCAAAACATAAAAATTTTCATCTCCCTCTAAAGCAAGCTTAGAAACTATTGGTCCACCTGGATAGCCAAGATTTAAAATCTTAGCCACTTTATCAAAAGCCTCACCAACAGCGTCATCAAGCGTCGTGCCTAAAAGCTGATAATCACCGTGACCTTTCATCAAGACTAATTCTGTGTGTCCGCCAGAAACCACTAAAGCTAAACTGGGAAAATAATTTTTATCATTATTTTTTAATTCTTCATTGCTTAACCAGTTACTATAAATATGCCCTTCCATGTGATTGACTGGTAAGAGTGGTTTGCCCGAAGCATAAGCCAAAGTTTTGGCAGAGGTCACACCAAGCAATAAAGAAGTGATCAAACCCGGTCCAGCTGTCACTGCCAAATAATCAATCTCACTCAATTTATTTTCACCCAAAGTTTCAGTCAGTAGCGGAATAATAGTTTCAGCATGTTTTCTAGCTGCCACTTCTGGCACCACACCACCAAAAGCCTTGTGAATAGCAATTTGTGAAAAAACAGAGTTTTTTTCTAAAAGCCAACTAGAGCCCACGCCGGAAATAACGGCTAAAGCTGTTTCGTCACAAGAGGATTCAATGGCTAAAATTCGCATCTTTTTTATTATATCATATTTACTAAAAGATTAATAAATATAGGGAAAAATGCTTAAAATGTCAACCGCTTAGCTTAATATTTGGCTAATATTAGCCTATTTTAATACACAACCACTTTTAAGCTATTGACAAAATATCTAATATATGCTATTATATAATTATTAATTAGGCCTTTCACAATTTACTTGTTCTCAGTAGCTATAGCCAAAAGAGATTAAAAATCTTGATATTTTCTGGCTATAGCTACAAGGTTGTAGCTCCCTAGCAAAAAACTGACAAAAATCCCACAAGGAGCTCCAAATGAAGAAGTTCACGACCACCATGAAGACCATCGTCTTCACCATGATCGCCATCGCCTTCTTCTGCAACGCCGCGGAAGCAAAAGGCCCGCTGGAGTTCAGCAAGACCTACAAGATCAGGGTGAGTGATGGCTTGGAATCGTTATTGCGGGCCACTTGTCTGCAATACGACGAGCTGATCCTTACGCACTTTTCCGAAGATCGCGGCATTCATTACAAACGATCCGTAAAGATCGCGACCCTGATGGTGCCGATGACGGACGACGAGTTGGTGAGGGTGTTGGACGCTCATGGCCTCTGGAAGGGCAATGTCACTGAATTGCTCACCCTTAGTGCGCAATTTCCGGAGATCATCTCCCAGTACCCCGAAGGCATTATCGCCTACGGCTCCTTCTACGGCGAAATCCACAGGGACTTCTACCACAACTACTACCCGGTCCTGACAGAATCTTTCTTAGGCCTCAATGACCCTTGGAAAGGCCCACATCGTCAGTTGCCGGCTGGCAGCCACATCCTTCTCGTCAAGAGATAGGTAGACTCACAACCTCATTGAGACGCTACGAAGGTCACCGTCGCAAGACTGGTGACCCTTTTTCATTTCATAAAATTTTATGCTATGCTTAAGCTATAAAAAATAAAAAAGATATAAATATGCCAAATACATTTTTAAATAATCTTGACTGGCGTTTTGCCACCCAAAAATTTGATAATAATAAAAAAGTAAGTGCTAAAGATTTAGAAAAAATTTTAAATGCCATTCGTCTCACTCCCAGCTCTTATGGTTTACAGCCGTATCATATTATCGTCGTCACAGATCAAAAACTAAAAAACAAAATAAAAAAATATGCTTTTTTACAAAGCCAAGTCTCTGACTGTTCACATTTATTAATTTTTTGTGCCCGAACAGATATCAAAAAACGTATCAATGACTATATAGACTTAGTGACTAATGGGGAAAAATTAAAAAAAATTAAACTACAAGGTTTCAAATTGATGACTATGACACAAGTGGGTAAACTAAAAAATCAAGACGCTTTAGCTTGGTCAGCGAAACAAACTTATTTAGCTTTAGGATTTGCTATGGCAGCGGTCACAGAACTAAAAATTGACTCTTGCCCGATGGAAGGCTTCTTACCAAAACAAGTAGACAAATTATTAAAGCTGCCGACTAATCTAAAATCTTTAGTACTACTACCAATAGGCTATCGTGCTCAAGGGCCAGAACGTCCAAAATTTCGTTATCCTCAAAATGATTTATTTTCTAAAAAACAATGAAAGAAATAGAAGCTAAAAAATTAAAAGATTCCTAAAAGACCCCCGGCGGATGCCGGGGGTCTTTTAATAAAAAATTATTCTAAATATTTCACAACATATTCTATACTATGTTGATGAAACTTTACTGTGAAATTATCATATCTGACAAAAATATCTGGATTTACATTTTTAGCTATACCAGTAGTATCCCAATTAATCTGCGGATAAATTTTTAAAAAAT
>CAIRBL010000031.1 GCA_903876815.1 uncultured bacterium | reverse complement strand
GTTTTGATTTTGTTGTTGGAAATCCTCCGTACCTTGAAGCAAAAAAAATGGATGATTTTACAAAAAAAATATGTAAGGAAACTTGCCCAAATGTAGCTAATGGCGCTTTTGATTTATTTGTATGCTTTATAGATAAAGGACTTCATATTTTAAAAGACGGAGGTCAGCTTGGTTATATTTTTCCTAATAAATTTTTGATAACAAACTACGCAAAAAAAATGCGAGAAGAGTTATTAGAAAAATATATTGTTAAAGAAATAATTGATGTTTCAGAATGTGGTGTTTTTGAAAACGTATCTGTATATCCGGTAATAATGTTAATAGAAAACACAAAGCCAAAAAACAACCTAATTAAAACAGCTGAAAAAGTCGAGAGCATTAAAGATCTAGAAAACAAAACCTTTAATACGAGTTTGATAGATCAAAATTTATACAAAAGAGACGATCGAGTATTTTTTATCTTACCGAGTGATAAAAAACAAAATTTAATTTTGATGCACTTATTAAGTGATAAGTTTAAAACCATTGATAATTACTTATCAATAAAGTGGACGATTTCTTTCCATGCTTCTGGATTAAGAGAAAAATTTTTATTTCCAGAAAAACCTAACACGAAATTTGCCAAAAAACTTATTGGGGGCAAATCATTTGCAGGAAATGATGATATAAACAGGTACAAATTAAATTGGGGTGGATGGTGGATTAATTATGATGAAGAATTCGCTAGGTCTCACAAAAATCAGTTGCCACCAAAAAACTTATTTGAGCAAGAAAAGTTAATTATATGTCAAAACTCATTAAGGCTACGAGCCACTTATGATGATAATAATTATTACTGCAAAGATACCTTTTTTGTAGCTAATTTATTAGAAAATATAAAAAATGATTTCAATCTTAAGTTTTTTCTGGCAATATTAAATTCAAAATTACTTCATTATTATTACGCTAATATTTACAAAGGGACTCATATTGCTGGAGGATATCTGCATTACTTAATTGGCTATTTATATAGTCTACCAATAGCAATTCCAACAAAAAAACAACACGATCAAATTGTTGATTTGGTTGATAAAATATTAATTTCTAAAGATAAAGATGAATTTGAAAAACTTGATTCAAGTATCGATGAGTTGGTTTACAAATTATATCAATTAGATAAAGAGGAAATAAAAATTGTTGATTCTTTTATCTAGTCTTTAATAAAAAATCTTGTAGATAAAGTTTAAATTTTTCCAGGTTTACTCTTACTGGTTTATTCGTGGTGTCTTTTCTTTTTCCATCTCTAATTATAAAAATTTGATCTATTTTATGTTTTAAGTCCGAATTATTCAGTAAATACGCCCAACCTTCTGTTAATTCCAAAACTTCTGCAAAAACACAGAATTTAATATCATTTAATAATAAAACAGAATTAGAAATTCTATCTTTTATAATTCTTGACTCACCAATAAGTTCTTTCATTCTAATCATGTCTATGTATTCTTTGCACTCAATGATCATTAATGGTTGGTCGTTTTCTACTTTAAAAATAACACAATCACCACCTATCGTTAAAACCTTTTCTTTATTTTCTAAATTGATCTTCCTAGACAATAAACCACTTTTTTGATTCGCAGTTACTTTTTTGCAATAAAATAATTTTCCTAATTTATTTTCACTGATAATTTGATTTATCAATAACTCAACAAAAAACTCATCTTTAAAACCAACCACGGATGCGATTTGTCGTTCTTGCAACTTATATTTTTTTGCCAAATTAGCAAAATAATCATTATCTGTTTTACAAAATATATCTATCGTCTCCTCTGAGTTTTTACCTGTTAATGATTTTGCAAAGTATTTATCAAAAACATCTTTGGCATTTAATTTTAATTTCTTTGTCATAAATTAATTAATGAAATATTCTAATGGTTTTTTGTATATCTGTGCAAAATTTTTCATTTCCGCAACATCAAGTCGTCGTTCACCAGATTCAATTTTAGAAATATAAGATTGTGGTTTACCGAGCTTATCTGCAACCTCTTGCTGGGATAGATTAGCCTCAATACGCGCCCTTTTTAGGCGTTCTATGATGTCTTTATAATCTTTTGAGTAAACTGACTTGTTCATATATGTTTATATAATATATCCTATTGCAGAATAATCCCAAATTAGGATATAATGTATTTATGAAAGTAACCAACGATTTTTTCAAAAAGGAAAGCCGAAGCCCGCGCGGATTCCTCCCCAGACCCCTCCTCCGCGCGGGCGAGTCCGTCGCCCCGCCTCCATATCCCCAGAAAAATTGTGGCGGG
>CAIRBL010000030.1 GCA_903876815.1 uncultured bacterium | reverse complement strand
TAAAGCCTCGACTGATAAACCAACTGAAGTGGCAGTAAAAACACCACCCAAAAAAATACTAGCCACTAGTGGCATATGCATCACATAATAGCCAAGAGCCGTAAAAGAAAGCAAGGGCACCAAAACTCCTACGCAAGCTACTAAAGTTGCTATCCAAACATTTTTCTTTAAAAGCTCCATATCAAAATGCAAACCAGCTTCAAACAAAATAAATAGCACGCCAGCCAATCTAGCCAATTCAACGCCTTCAGCTGTAGGACTCAAAACTCCCAAAACAGCTGGTCCAGCCACAATGCCCATAATAATTTTACCAGCCATTGGGGCTATTTTTAAAGCATAAGCTAAGCGACCGCCAAAAGACGCAAACATGGCTAAAAAAGCAATGTCAATCAACATTGGCAAATAAGTATTAATCTCTACATGGTGGCTTAATACCAATTTACCTTTGATAAAATACAAAATAGCAGCCACAACTGCCACCTCCAAAGCAAAAAATAAAACGGATTTTATTTTGTTCATAAAAAATTTTTCTACTTAAATATTAAAAAATAGAGTAAAAAAATTATACTCTATTTATACTAAAAATTCAAGCTAAAATGAAAAATATTACCCTAGTTCTTTCAAATCTTTGTCTGGCCAATATAAAATAAAAAGGCCCAAAAAAATACCCCCAACAGTTGTCCAAAGATAATTCCCCCCAAAAAGTGCGTCATCTAAAAAATCCAGCAACTCCCAGATGCCACGCCAAACTAAAACAACCGCAAATACTACCTCTA
Organism: uncultured bacterium; assembly: GCA_903876815.1. Taxonomy (GTDB): domain Bacteria; phylum Patescibacteriota; class Patescibacteriia; order UBA1558; family GWA2-36-10; genus CAIRBL01. The sequence continues at coordinate 11,341 of CAIRBL010000030.1, read as the reverse complement.
AATTGTGTCCTAAATAAGCAAAAGAAGTAGTTTTTATTTTTTTTATTTTTTGCATACCCTATTTTTTATTATTATAGCACAAATCAAAAAGATACGGAATTAATTGTGATATAATTTTGTTTATTATTTGCTTCAATTTGTAAATTTGCAAATTCACCTGGCAAGCTACGCCAGTAGTTAGAAAATCCCCAATCATTCCATTTCCAAATCGCTAAATATTTTCCCTGGCAACTAGCATTGTCTCCATACTCCCCCTCAATAACTACCAAATCATTTTTTTGATCATTATCAATATCTGCCAAAAGAAATTCGCAATTCGGTTTTTCTAGATTTGATGATTGCCACAAAGCTTTAACTTGATTATCAACCAAATTAAAAACAAAAAAATGATTTTTGATACTCATATCATTTTCCTTGACCCAAAAAGGCTGAGAAGTACCAAAATTTCCAGGTTTCCAAACAGACAAATTGATATCCACCACGCCATCATTATCAGCATCCGCTAAAACAAAACTATCCACTTGCCAATCAGCTGGTGATTGCCAAAGAATCTTATCATCCTCTGTTATTAACAATTGCTTATTTATCAGTTGATAATTTTCTTTCAATAAATCATTATCCAAATCAGCTTCTTGCTCAAAATTTTTTACCACCAATTTTGACTGCAATATTTCATTGCTCTTGGATAACTGCAATATTTTTTCAGTATTGTCCCAAAAATATACAAGTTTATGCACTTGCCTGTTTTGCACCACAAAATAGAGCCAGCAACACAAGATGGCTGATAACAAAAGAATAAAAATGGAGAGAATATTTTTAGATATTTTTTTACTACTCATTAATTTCGACTAGCCACAAAAGCATTAGTCCAGGCTGCTTGCGCTGGCGCTTGGCCATTATTTAACATTTCACGCCACTTCACATCAGTCAGTCTATCTGACATTGGCCATTCAAATTCATAATAAGAATATACCCCGCCTTTGGCTAATTTTAATTTACCATCAACAGGCACTACTACATAAATATCAAAAATTTTACCAGTAGCCTCTTCTAGTACCGCACCATTCGGATCAGTAGCCACATCAGCTACAATAGCAGCTGGATTTTGATCTAAGAAATTCTCCACGCTTGTTGCTTGACGCTCTAAATCTTCTTTATTTATTTCCAACCAAAAATGTTCTAGTTGACCACCATAAGAACGAATCAATTCATACTCATCGTCTGATAATTTTTCATTATTTAATTCTTTTTCCGAAATTGTTTTCAAAGATAAGGCTAGTATTTCCATTTTGCTTAAATTATCTCTCATACTATCAGTCAATAAACCACGCACTTCTAAACCAGAGTTAGTCATCTTGAGCAATGAAGCTAAACGAGCGTAGACATAAGGATTTGGCTCTACGTAGCCGCGATCATCTTTTTCTTCTGGGCCCATACCACCTAGTTCTGCATAGACTTGTTTAGCGTACAAAATAGTATCATGTTTTAATTCTGCCCAACTGCCCAAAAAAGTATTTAAGCTTTTACGTGTCCAAGCGGCATTAGTCATAAATGATGGATAACCAGTTAATTTATCCTCTAATAATGGACGTAGCTGATAGAGCCAGCCCCAATATAAATTTTGTGTCCATTTATCTGTATCTAAGCCAGCTACATAATTTTGCATTTTCGACATATTTTCTGGATAACAAGCATACTCAGTTTCACCCAATTTTTGCAAAATATTTAAAGCTTCTTTAGAGCCTAAAGCCGCTGGAATGTCCAAACCTTTTGGCAACATTCTACCTGAAGTAAAAGTTTTACCTTCTTCACAAGTATCAGTTTTATCGCCCACATCTCTCACTATCAATTTTTGAAATATTGCTGCATCAATAGTAAATCTTTGACCCATAAATCTAAAACCTTGGATAGCCTCTTCTCTATTTTTATCAATACCCGCATTAAAAATAGGCATGGAATTAATCTGTGGTGCTTCTAGTTTTTTAGCAGACGCGATAAAACTACTCAAACCAGCGTCCATTGATTCGGGGCTGATATTTTCACCAAAAATTTGTTTAGCTAAATCATTAAACTCATAATAAGTGATATCATCACTTTTACCTACAAAGAAATTAACTGGCTCATAAATTTTATTCCAACTATTTGCATTATCTTCTTTGTTTAAAGCTAAGGTAATAAGTAAGCCGGATTTAATTTCATCCTCATTTTTCAAACGAAAAGTCAGTCTGCCATACCACATCATTGACTGAAAATAAGCTTTTAATTGTTCCGTTTTATCATAATGTCCTCTCGCCACGTATTGTGAATAATCTTCTTTGAGAGCATCTACCCCCAGTTGCCCTTGAGGAGTGTCATAAGTTTCACCTCTGGCTAGGCCAATATTCATCACTGGTGATTCGTTGATACCTTGATGCGCAGCAATCAAAGCTAGCTCTTGAGTAACTTCATTATTGACAATGCTAGGAATCTTAACATTTGAATCTAATAGCTTACTGCCAACTGCAAAAAAACCTACATTTCTTTTGGCCGCATTTTCCCATTTTGTACCTTTTAAACTTTGATATTGGCTCAAAGATTCGGCTAACATTTTCTCATTTAAATGTTTTAGCTCTGTAGCTAATTTTTGTTCTTCTAGTTGTTTCAGTAAAAAATCAAACATCAAATGATAATTGTGCAAAATTGAATCGGTAGTAACAAAATTTGGTATATACTCATAACGATTTTTTTCATATAAAGTAAAAAATTCATTATTATAGCCAGACTGTACTACAAAAGCATTTTGAGCAAGCATTTTTTTTGCTTGATCAGATAAAACAAAGTTGGCAGCATTACTCACATTACTCAAATCTGTTTTTACACTATAAGGTGCTACTTTTGGTGTAACATTCACTTGCACTTCTTCATATAAAGCAAAGTTAGCAGCGGAAACAAGATTTGGTTGATAAATATTTTCTGCTGTTTCTTTGACTAAGTCTTGGATAAATTTTTGCTCAGTCTTGGGCATCAACCAATAAGTAGCGCCCGCCACAAAAACTAAGCCAATAAAAATAGAAACTAGCAACCAAATTTTATGCATTTTTGGTTTTGGCTCAGGCATGGTAGCTTGAGGATTTTCTAAATTTGTTGACGTTACATTTTGTTCTTCCATATTTTTTATAACAATTATAATCTTAATTACATTTTACTCTATGCAAATAAAAAAACAAGACTCTGCTTGTTATTTGGTGGGCAAGAAGGGATTTGAACCCTCACAAGATTGCTCTTACTAGCACCTGAAGCTAGCGCGTCTGCCAATTTCGCCACTCGCCCCTATACATTTGGAGATGCGGGGAATTCCTGCCTGCCGGCAGGCAGGGAACCCGATTAAACTTTATATGCTTTATGGTGGACTGTGCGGGAGTCGAACCCGCGACCTCTGCAATGCGAATGCAACGCTCTAGCCAACTGAGCTAACAGCCCATCAGTAAATACATACTAATAAAAAATGCCATAAAAGACAATAGTAATAGCTATTGTCTTTTATCAAAATATTTCTAAAAATATTTAAGCGATCTTTAAAATTTCTTTAACTTTAGAAACAACATCTTGTAATGTCCAGTCTGATTTGATAAAAAATGCTTTCGCACCCAAAGCCTTGACCTTAGCCTCATCCTCTTCTTGACTTAAATTACTTACTACCAAAACTGGAATCTGACTATTATTTGCCTGTAAAGACTGCAAAACAGAAAAACCATCTAATTTTGGCATCATCAAATCTAATAAAATTAAAGAAAATTTTTCTTTAGCAAGTAAATCTAAACCGGCTTGCCCATCATTCACAGATACTGCTAAAAAACCAGAATGGTTTAGTTTGAGCTCTAAGGCTCTGGCCATTGGCTTCTCATCTCTTCCATGATCAAGATTTTTTTCAATTCTGTTACCATATATTATGTGCTTATTATAACATTTTTTAACTCTATTTTACAAGATAAAAAATTGCCCCAGCATACGCTGAGACAATTTAAGAAATTTAAATATTTTAGCTGCTCTCTCTACCCCTCATTCAACTTCTCTCTAGTCTTTGGACCGACTATGCCGTAGCCTGTATCATAAGGAGAGTTTACTATCTTATGTTTGAGTTGGAAGCTTTGGACAGCTTTTAAAGTTAATGGTCCAAAGATACCAGTTATTTTGCCCTCAGGATATACTTCTTTGTCTTGGGCAAGTATGGTTTGTAATAATCTTACATCTTGTCCTTGAGTATTTAAACTTAAGGTTCTAGTAAACTTTGTTTGTATTGTACTTACTTTGGACTCTAGATCTTGTCCTTGAGGGTAAGAACTTAAACTATCTACTTCAATAATATCTTGCCATCTAAAGTTGTAGCTTACAAAGACTTTTTCATTTGGTATATGTCTTTTGGTATTATTAGAGATTAAATATACTTTAGGATTGTTTTTTTCTTTAACTAAAGTATTGTCTGTTAAAATATTTGTAGCATAAGTAAGTGACTCTCCTAAAGGATATTGATCTAAATTGTCATAACTTTGAATATCTTGCCATTTAAAATTATGACTTAAAAATATCTTTTCATTAGGAATTGGTCTTTTGATATTATTCTCTAATAAATATACAGTAGGGTTATTCTTTTCTTTAACTAAAGTATTTAAACAATTTAAACTTAATGTTAAATCTAAACGATTATTTAATAAAGCATTAAAACTTAACTTTAAATCATTGATTTTATCTTCATTTAAATCTATTAAAGCGAATTGACCTGGTGAAAGTGTAATATTAGAGTTTGCTATGGTTAATTGAGCTTTCAAATTTGTTAAATCTAAATCTGTGACTTTAAGATTGTAGTTAAGGTTATTTAAACTAAAGTTTACTTGAGAGTTAATGTACATTAAGAGATTGGTGCTATCTGTAAAATTAATGTCTTTAGTTTTGTTCATTTCAACGTGAATATCTGTATTAGCAGAACCTTGAGAAGGAATAATAATCATAGCTCCTCCTCCACCTTGACTAGGGGTAACAACTGCTGCTTCTTCACCAAAGACAGCAAAGGTTGAAAAATGAGTTGTAGTACAAGTCAAGGTATTTGCTGTTGCATCCACTGTACAATCTGTTAGTTCTTCCCATGCAGTGCCATTCCAGTAATACATAGAAAGACTTGTTTCCTCTAAACCACTTACTTCAGCATCTGTGTAATTAATAGTAAGGGTTAATGCTTGGTCAAAAGTATCTAGAGTAGTCTCTAAATCTATGAAAGCTGAAAAGTCATAAACATGACCTCCTAATACTTCTAGATTAGTAGGTGCTCCTAAAGAAACTATTATTTCATCTGCATTAAGTTGGTTAACTTGAAACTCTACGTCTTGTTCTCCATCCTCGTCAAAACCTGCTGGAATATCTAAAGTAATATTAGCTGTACCTGTATCTAAATTAATAGTAGCGCCAGTAGAGGTAGCAACTGTTTCATTAATAGTTTCTTCTACAGTAGCATCTCCTGTACAACCTAGAGTTGTAAAGTTATTATCTGCACTAGTTGCAAGGTTTAAAGCTGCGTCTTTTGACTTCACTCGGTAGTGGTAAAGAGTACATGAAAGAAGGTTAGAAAGATTAACTGTATGAGAAGTTACTCTTGAGTCTGTATCTGCTTCTTGAGTAGAGCTTGCATAGCTAGTACTAAAGCCTAGATCTACGATACTAGAAGCTGCTTCGTTAGTTGTCCAAGTGATGGTGGCAGTAGAATCTGTGGTGGTGGAAAGGACCGAGGAAATAGTAGGTGATGTGCCATCTCCGGTGCTAGCACTGGTCGAAGTAGCATTGCCTGCTCCATTGCTATTTAAAGTAGATACTCTAAAATCATAATTCGTACTTTCTGCTAAATTAGTCATGCTAGCTGTCGTTGCCGTAGACACTCCGTCAGCAAATGTTGACCAAGTAGAGCCTGACGAAATTTTGTATTCAACTAAATAATCAGTAATGGCCGCACCACCATTAGCGACTGGCGCTGTCCAGTCTAAATCTACTTGTGTAGCATTAGAAACCGAAGCGCTTAAATCAGTTGGTAAACCTGGATAGATAAGTCCTAATTGAGACTTGGTAGTTGTTGTCATCAGATTTGCTACTGTCTTTAAACCCGCATAAGTCCAGTGATTTGCCCCATCAGTGCCAGTGGCTGTAGTTGTATCTACCACATAAACATTAGCCTCTTCAGCTGCCACATCAGCTAAAGCTGCGTTGATAGTTGGATAACCTGAGTTAGCTGGCATTGACTGAAATTGAGTCATGATAATAATCGCACCAGGTAAATCTGCTTTAATGTTATTAATATAAGTAGTTAAATTTGTTTTAAAAGTAACAATATTGGTACCCGCAATACCATCATTAATACCAATACTCATCCACACCACCCATTTAGGGTTGGCAGATAATTGAGTTTTTGCTGCCGCTGTACGTTGTAAAAATTTGGTAAAATATGTACCCGCATAATTCCATTGACTAACTTGTGAACCGCCGTGACCAGTTTTGATTAAATGAATTTGAGGATTGTCAGGAAAAGCATTTGCTTCAGTATTATTAGCAAGTCCCAGCTCTAATCCATGGCTAGTATTGTAATAGCCTTCAAGACCAGCATGATCACGTAAATTATTAGTACCAATATCTAAATCTTCAAATAAAAAGTTTCCGGAAGTTAACTCCAAAATTTGCACAGCTGAACGAGGCGCCACTTCTCCAGCTGTAGCGCTACTATTAGCACCAATACCACCTGAATTACTCTCACCAGTGATCACAACTACCAAATCATCTATCGCATCTACAGTAGCATTTGCCGTAGCTGAAGCAGTACCGGCGCCATAACTATTAACCGCTGACACTCTAAAATTATATGTTGATCCATTTATTAAGCCAGTTACTATAGTTTTAGTATTTTGCGAGCTACCATCAGAAAAAATTGACCAAGTGTCTGCTGATGAAAGTTTATATTCTATTTTATAATCACTGATAACCGCATAACCATTACTTGCTGGCGCGTCCCAATTCAATAAAGCTTGTTTATTCATGCCAGTGGCTGACAAACCAATCACTTGTCCTGGAGCAACAGCAGTAGCCTTGGCTCCATAAACTACGACATTATCAAAAGTACTAGCGGCAGCTGAAGTTTGTAAAAATATTGGTTTATTATCTACCACCACAGAAGTATTATGGGTACATTGCAAAACATCATTTTTATATACTTCAAAACCACCAGAAATAATTTTCATTTTAAAAGTTGCCCCACTTGTCGCTGTGCCACAAGTAGTTTGAGAAGAGGAAGTTCCATCCCAAGACAAAGCTAAAACTGTTGAGCCATGTTGGGCATACAATAAATAAGCTTTTGTGCCACTGGTTCCAAATAGATAGTCACCGTAGCCAATCAAAGGACTTGAAGCGGTATTTAAAACTGCTGAAATTTCTAAATCTGTAGCCGCAAAACTATCTTGAGAAATTAAAGCTGTAGCACCCCACAAACTACCAGAATAACTATCAGCGATAGACAATGTGCCATTTTGTGTCACTTTACCAGCTGTACCTCCTTTGCCCGTTGGATCTATTTCTTGCCATTTTAATGTACTGATTGTTGTGCCGGTAAAATCATCTGTTAATTGATTAGCCAAAAGACTTGGAGTAATAGCATTAGAGGCAGCTGATGGAACTGATGTGCCAATAGCATTGGTAGCTGTAACTGTAAAGGTATATTCTGTCCCATTAGTTAAACCAGTTACAGTAATAGGTGAACTTGCTCCGCTAGCCGTGAAACCACCAGGCGAAGATAAAACCGTGTAGCTGGTGATCGCAGATCCTCCATTATCTGCCGGCGCAGAAAAAGCCACTATCGCTTCTGCATTGCCTGCTGTAGCCGTACCAATAGTTGGCGCATCTGGCGCAGTAGGTGCTCCAGGAGTTTTTGTAGCTGTATCACTGGCTACACTAGTACCAAAAGCATTGGTTGCTTTTACACGAAAATTATAGCTTAGATCATTAGTTAAGCCAGTTACGGTGGCTGTGGTGTTAGTAGAAGTACCATCGGCAAAAGTTGACCAAGTTGTTGGTTCAGAACTTAATTTGTACTCTACTAAATAATCTGTAATAGAAGCCCCGCCATCGTCTGCTGGTGCTGTCCAACTAAGAGAAATTTGCGTATCACCTTTAGAAGCACCCAAAGAAGTTGGCGCATCTGGCGCAGTTGGACCAGCAACTGTGATGCCCCATTTGGTAGAAAGATAATCCTCTACCAAAGCACGATCTGTGGTACTTAAAGTTGTACTATAAGCAATCACTTCAGCTATATCACCATCCCAATAGCGTGCACCACCATTGACCATACCAATCGCAGACGTTGTATTTGTTAAACTAGAAGATAACTCAAATGCGCCTATCCAAAATTCATTCAAGGGAGCAAAATCATGACCAGTGGAACCAGGAATAGAAGTGCCATTTCTATAAGCACTAGCATAATTACTTGTACCAGAAGCCAATTTGGTTGTAGCATCTACGCCATTTAATACATGCCCATTGTTTGGGGAACTACCCGTAAAATCACCAATGATACCTGCATAGCCACTAAACACTGTATCATCCGATTTAGCCACCACAAAAACTGTCCGATATGTAATAGAGCTATCAATATTTAAATAATCATCCGAACTATCAAATCGCATTACTGAACGACCATTTAAAACATCAGAAACTAATGTTGGTCGAACCGAAGCAGAAGCAGTAGCATTTTTATTATTACCGCTCTTATCATTGATCTGAGAAATAAGACCAGAAGATTCAGTGATGGTTGTTGCATCAGAAGCATCAAGCCATAAAGCCAAATTACTGATTGTTAATGGTAAAGCTTGCCCGGGTGTGACGTTGGCCACCGAACTTGGCGCACTAGTACCTATAGCATTAATAGTAGAAACGCGAAAATTATAAACCACATCATTAGTTAAACTTGTTACCGTAGCTGTAGTAGCTGAAGACACGCCATCATTAAATGTTGTCCAAGTTGTTGGTTCAGAACTTAATTTATATTCAACTAAATAATCAGTAATGGCGGAACCACCATTCGACACCGGCGCTGTCCAAGATAAAGATGCTTGGTTATTGCCAGAAACACCAGACAATCCTGTTGGTGATCCGGGTGCAGTTGGTTCTGAAGGTGTAGCATCAGCAGTATTACTTGCCACACTAGTACCAACAGCATTAATAGCGCTAACTCTAAAATCATAACTTAAATCATTAGTTAATCCTGTTACAGTGGCCGTGGTGTTAGTAGAAGTACCGTCAGCGAAAGTTGACCAAGTTGTTGGTTCAGAACTTAATTTATATTCAACTAAATAATCAGTAATGGCGGAACCACCATCAGAAGCTGGCGCTGTCCAAGATAAATCTACTTCTGTATCCCCAGCACTAGCCGTTAAAGAAGTCGGCGCACCAGGAATAGTTGGTCCAGCTGAAGTGCCAGTCACTAACACATCGTCAAAAACACTAGCCGCTGCTGATGATTGTAAAAATACTTTTTCATCATCAATAGCCACAGCTGTATTTTGAGTACATTGCAAAACATCATTTTTATAAACCTCAAAACCACCAGAAATAATTTTTAGTTTGTAAGTTGAGCCATCGGCAAATGTTCCACAAGAAGTATTGGCAGCTAAAGTACCATTATTCCAAACCAAGGCCAAAACGCTATTACTGCCCAAAGCATCTATGATATATGCCTTAGTGCCAGCACTTTGGAAATTATAATCACCATAACCTAAAAGTTGATCAGAATTATTAGTCATCAACGCTGAAATCTCTAAGCCCTCAGAATCGAAATTATCAGCCGAAGTCAAAACATTAACACCCCAAACAGAACCAACATATCCATTAGCAGTAGTCAAAGTCCCGTTTTGTTGAATATTGCCGCTTGACCCACCATCGCCCGCTGTATCTATTTCAATCCATTTAGCCGTATCAATAGTAGTACCTGTAAAATCATCACTTAGCAAAGTAGCTGAATGTGCTATTGGCGATAAGAAAATAAAGTTCTGTAATACTAAAGCTAATATTAAAAATTTAAAAAAGCTTTTCTTAATAAATTTACTGTGCAACATAGTTTATATTTTTTAAATCAAAAAACCCATATAAAAAATTATATGGGCTTCTTAGAACCTCTCAATTTATTAAAAATATTATAACATATTTAAGATAAAAATAAAAGAAAGTTATTTTTTTAACCACCCCAATACCCGATAGCCAACAAACTTGGCATCTTGGTTAAAAATAGGAGTAAAAAATAATTCCGTATGAGTGAAATTGCCTTTTACGTCTAAACCACAATTATCCAAAACCCGATAAGCTTCTTCTCTAGAGACAAAATAATTAAATCTAGCTTGAGCTTCTGCTCTTTTTGTTTCTGCTACAAAATCAAAATAACTCTTACCAATACCCATCTCTGAAGAAATGCCAAAAATACTCTCTACTTCTGGACTCAAATATTTTCCTCTCCCCTGTTTATCTACCTCAAAATAAAAATCACAAATATTATCTCTAAATTTAGCCTCTGTGAACAAATCTTTTTCTTTTCTCAAATTTACAAAAGCCAGAACATATCTTTCTTTCTCTGTAGGCTTATATAATTTTAATAAAACAGTGACTGCTAATTTTTTATTATCCTTAGTATAATTAAATGTGTCTATCTGAAAATAATCATCATACGATAAAATAGAATTTGGCGGCATTAAACGAGTAGCAATACTTTTTGGCAAGTCCTTATCAATTAGCGCAAAATGCTTACCAACTAATTCATCATGAATATAACCCAAAATTTGGTAGGCGTTATCATCAGCGTGAGTAATAGCTCCAAATTCATCCACTACTAATAAATAAGAATCATTATTTTCTTGGTCTTTTATAACTCCTATTTGATTAATCTTACCACAACGTTTACATTTAATCTCTAAATTAGCTTGCAAAAAAATACCCTTAAATAAAAGTTTACCGCACTCACAACGTTGTTCTTTTAAGATAGTATTTTGCATATAATTTTGGTGGACTGTGCGGGAGTCGAACCCGCGACCTCTGCAATGCGAATGCAACGCTCTAGCCAACTGAGCTAACAGCCCATATATTATGGTCGGAGATGCGGGACTCGAACCCACGACCTCGTCGTCCCGAACGACGCGCGCTAGCCAACTGCGCTAATCCCCGAAAAAAAATAACGCCTGAATCTTAAAGTAAAACACAAAAAAACTCAAGCTAAATATTTTTTATTTTAGCGTCATTAAAATAGCGCCAATAGTTATTAAAGCTGCACCCAAAGCTGAACCCCAAGTAAATT
>CAIRBL010000029.1 GCA_903876815.1 uncultured bacterium | reverse complement strand
CACTTTGATATTTTTTGAGTTGATTCACATTTAGTGCTTTATCGCCCAGATCAGCCAAAAATTTTTCTATATGCCAGAGATAGGTTTTGTAGCTAGAGGCTTGTAGTTTTTTTTGGCTCAAATATTTAGCATAAGCATTCAAATTTTTCTTTACTTTTTGTGTCATATAATATATTTTAGCATATAATTTTGTCTAATAAAAATTAAGCATAGGTTTAAGGACTAGGTTTGTCCGGTATTGACTTTTGTTTTAAAAAATGTTAATATGTTTTTACTTATTATTAATTACCTACAACTTGGTTTGAGCTGTATTTAGTCTACAATTAGCTTATTGACTCGGTTGCAGGCGAAAGAAACATTATGTTAGACAAAAGAAAGAAGTTAAAATTAGTAGAAAAGTTTCGTACTCATAAAAATGACACTGGTTCTACTGAGGTGCAAGTCGCTATTTTGACTGAAGAGATCAAAGAGTTGACCAATCACCTAAAAACCCACAAGAAAGATTTTTCTTCTCGTCGTGGTTTACTTGCCAAAGTGGCTTTACGTCACAAATTACTACGCTATTTGGAGCGTGAAGATGAAAAGCGTTTTATCAAGTTGTTGAAGGCTTTAAAGATTAAAATGCCAAAAAGACAACAGGTAAATATGGCTGAGTATTTGGAAAAAGAAGAGCCTCAAGAAGAAGAGGAAATGATTGAAGAATAAAAAATTACAGTCCTGTAGCCTTTTGGGTTGCAGGACTGTTTAAATAAAAAAAGAATTAAATAATTATTAAGTAGCCAAGATTTTTTTGGACAACAAACGCTAGTTTATTAGTAAGCAGAAGGCCTTGCTAACAATCTGATGCTTGTTGTAACAAATTTCTTGCTACTTTAGAAAGAAATTGTTATATGTCTAGTCAAAAATTTAGCACCGAAATCGGTGGCCGTAATCTAGAAGTAGAAATCGGTAAATTAGCAAGACAAGCTCATGGTTCTTGTACTGTCACTTATGGTGAAACAGTGGTTTTAGCAACAGCTGTTACTTCTGGTAAACCAAGAGAAGGGGTAGATTTTTTCCCTCTCATGGTAGACTATGAGGAAAGATTGTATGCGGCTGGTAAAATCAAGGGTTCTCGTTTTATCAAACGTGAAGGTAGAGCAACTGATGAAGCAGTTTTGACCTCTCGTTTGATTGATCGCTCTATTCGTCCTTTATTTAAGGAAAGTGAACGTAATGATGTCCAAGTAGTGATCACCGTTTTGTCTTATGATGGTATCAATGCCCCGGATTTTCCTAGTGTGATTGCAGCTTCAATTGCTTTAGGTATTTCACCAATTGTTTGGGATGGTCCATTGGCTGGCATTTCCATTGGTCACATTGGTGGTGAATGGGTGATTAACCCAAGTGTAGAAGCCAAAGCTAAAAGTGATCTAGAATTGTTTGTGGCCGGTTCTGCTCAAGAAGTTATCATGATTGAAGCAGGCGCAAAACAAGTACCAGAAGAGGTGATGTTTGCCGGCATTCAGTTTGCTAATAAACATTTAGCCAGATTGGTTGAATTTGTGAACTCTATTATCAAAGAAGTTGGTAAAGCAAAAAATGAAACTACCCTTGATAGTGAAACAGCAGCGGTGCGCGATTTGGTTAAAGCTAAAGTTGAGCAATTTTTAGCCACCAAAGATTTAAGCGCTTGTTTTGATGCTGATAAATCAAAAATGAAAGCAGCCATTATAGCTGTAGAAGAAGAATTAAATGAAATTTTAAAAGCTGACAACGAAGTTTCCAAGGATATGCGCGCCATGGGTTTGAGTATGATTGATCAAGCTTTGGAAGTGGCTTTCAAAAAATTAGTTTTAGAAAAAAAACAACGTCCAGATGGTAGAAAATTTGATGAAATTAGACCCTTGTCAGCTGAAGTGGCTCTATTGAGCCGCACTCACGGTTCTGGCTTGTTTACTCGTGGTGAAACTCAAGTATTATCTATCGTCACTTTGGGAGCACCGGGAGATGAACAGACTTTAGATGGCATGGAAGACTCTGGTACCAAAAAATATATGCATCATTATAACTTCCCTGGCTTTTCTGTCGGTGAAGTGAAACCTTTGCGTGGTCCAGGTAGACGTGAAATTGGACACGGAGCCCTAGCTGAAAAAGCTTTAGTGCCTGTTTTGCCAGAAAATGGAGATTTCCCTTATACCATTCGCGTGGTGTCTGAAGTTTTGGGTTCAAACGGCTCATCTTCACAAGCTTCTATTTGTGGTTCTACTTTGTCTTTGATGGATGCTGGCGTGCCGATTATTGCCCCAGTGGCTGGTATTGCTATGGGCTTGGTCAGAGATGACCAAAATCCAGACACTTATCAATTGTTGACTGATATCCAAGGCATTGAAGATCATGCTGGTCATATGGATTTTAAAGTAGCTGGCACCAAAGATGGTATTACGGCTATTCAGTTGGATATTAAGCTTGGTGGTATTAGTTATAAGATAGTAGAGGAGACTTTAAAGGCTGCTCGTATAGCTCGTTTACAAATTTTGGAAGTGATGGCTCAAGCTATTGCTGCGCCACGTCAAGAATTGTCTCCTTATGCTCCTCGTATCACTACTTTACACATTGATCCAGATAAAATCAGAGACGTTATTGGTACAGGTGGTAAAGTTATTAATGAAATTATTGACAAATGTAACGTGGCCATCGACATTGAACAAGACGGTACAGTGATGATCACTTCTCACGATGAAGAAGGTGCTGCCAAAGCTAAAGCTTGGGTAGAAAATATTGTCAAAGAAGTGATGGTGGGAGAAATTTATGAAGGCAAAGTAACACAAATTGTTAAAGATAAAAATCGTGGTTCTGAGATTGGTGCTATTGTTGAATTATTACCTGGTAAAGATGGTATGGTTCATATTTCCGAAGTTGATCATACACGTATCAACAAGGTGACGGACAAAATAAATGTCGGTGATGTCGTCAAAGTTAAAGTAGTGGAAATTGATAAAGAAAAAAATCGTACTTCTTTGTCCATCAAAGCTTTATTGCCTCGCCCAGCTTTTTCTGATACTCTAAAAACAGATGGTCATTTCTCGGACAGTGGCTCTCGTCCAGCTCCAAGAGATAAAAAACCATTTTTTAAAAAGTTTAATAAGTAAAATGTGGATTTTTTAAGTATTGCCAAATCTCAAGAACAAACTCATGAGCAATCTTTTTTGCAAAGACTTAAATTACAAAAATTACAGCCGCTGAAATATTTAGTGGCTTTAGTTTTTGTAATTTTTTTGTTTTTTATTTGGTTTTCTTTAAAGCCTAGTTTAAGTGCTTTTGATTTTGTGCCCCAAGATGCAAATTTTTATTGGCAATGGGCAGATAAGTCAGCAATTGCTGGTGATTTTGATACTTTTGGTGCTTTAGCACAAGAGACAAGTCAGGCGCAACTGTCCCAAGTAAATAGCTTATTACAAGATGCAAAAAGCTTAGCTGAGGAAATTGTTTGGTTTAAAGTAATTGGTAGTGAGGCTGATAATTTTTTGGTAAAGATCAGAGGCACTTTAAGCAAAGAAGAATTAAAATTATTAAACAATAATACTTTAAATTTGCATTTGGATTTATTGAATAATGATATCTTATTGATTAGTCCCGATGAAAAGCTCAAAGATGCCCTGCAAAGCAACTTGGCAAACAAATTTATCAGCGCCAGTCATCAAAGTGGAATAAATATTTATTTACACAAGGCTGATTTAGATAAATTTATCAAAGGAGATAAAAATTTGTGGCAAAACTTTATCATTGAGGATGAAATTTTTGTACATTTAGATAGACAAATTTTTGATGTCTATACTTTGGGCAAAAAAGATTTGTCTTTTGATTGGCAACAAGTTTCCGTACCGAAAAATGCGCAAACACTTTTGGCTTTTTCTGATCAAAAAACTCAAATGTCAGCTACTTGGCAGAGTGTGATTGGACCAAAGATTTTTTCTCAATTACCAGCCCATATTTTGAGCAGAGAAGAGCTACAAAATACACAGTTGCTGCTCTGGGAAAAGGAAAGTGGGGAATATTTATTAGCCGCTCCACAAGATTTGAAAGTCTTAGCGCCTTTGTTTTTAGAAAAGCTAGCTCTCAAAGAAGAAAAACAGCTTTTAGCAGATGGGACGGCTTACCAAGCTTTGGTTTTGGCTGATTTACAGTGGCAAGATTTGTCTTGGCCAGGGCAGAAGGCGTGGCAGTTTGATAATTTGAGTGTTTTGCAGCTTAATAATTTTTATTATCTCAGCAATTCTCAAGATTTATTACGATCTTTGGTGGAGCCAGCGGATAATCCAGATATTTTACTTTGTGCTAGTGAACAAGATAGGGTAGAGGATTGGCTCAAGCTGTCCAATAAACAGTTAGACGATTTGAATTTAAGAGTTTTTTTGGCTAGCAAGACAAATTCTATGCAGATTTTACATTATAGTAATGAAATTTTTAATGGTTTGAGATTTTGCTGGTAAAAGAGGAGTGTTTTGATGTTAGTGCCTGCATGCCGAAGCTTTAGCGTAGGCATGTGGATAAGTTGTTGATAAGTTTTAAAATAATTTTACATCTTTGTCAAAAAATTTTTTAGCTATTATTTTTTTCTGCTAACATTAGTGAAGTTTTAGAGTTGACCAAAGTAAAAATATATGCTATACTTATTATGTTGATAAGTAAGCGGCACCTTAATAAAACTAAAGATTTGTTCATTAAAGCAATTTAGTGAATAGTTCTTTCCATTTTACTGTATGTTCAATATTAGATAAGGCTCTGACCCTTATCACCCATAAAACAAAAACAAAAATATCAAAAGGCTTATCCTCGCCGGATAAAAATTGGCGGAGATCAAGACCAACAATATGGTAAAGTGGCTTATGCTTTGGAGTCAGAAAAAAGCGCTATGTTTTTGTAAACCAAAATCTTGCCAACATTCTAGTCTACGAGACTGGAAACAAGTGGTTTATAGAGACAGTAGGCGCACACCCGCTAAAAAATATCATTATGAATTTAAGTAGCGCCAGTGTGCGCCTCTTATTATTGCCAAAAAATTGCTGGTTTAGCATTGATTTTTATTGGGAAATCTGTTAGAATTCAAGTTGTTAAATTTAAAGAGTTTAAAGAAAGGTTAATTATATGAAATTAGACGCCACTTTTATCAATGATCGAAAGAATGATCTGGAACAAAGAAAAAATGAACTTTTGAAAGAGTTAAACATGGACGCGGTGAAAGTCACTGGCGATGATTATGATGCTAGGTTCCCTGATTTTGGTGAAAAGGAAGATGAAAATGCTGCTGAAGTAGCAATGTTTGAAAAAAATTTATCCATGGAAAAAACTCTTGAAGTTTCTTTGTTTAATGTCAAACGTGCTTTGGAAAAAATTGAAGCTGGTAATTATGGTATTTGTGAAAAATGTGGCGCACCAATTAACCCTAAGCGCTTAGAGGCTTTTCCTTCCGCCTCAACTTGTATGGAGTGTAAGAAAAAATCTTTATAATGTTTTTTTATTGGCTGACAATTTTTTCTTTATTTATTGTTGATCGTTTTACTAAAGTTTATATTTTACAAAAATCGTCCCTTATTTCAAGTGTTGTTACACAAACAGGGGGCGATTTTTTGTCTTTTTATTTAAATAAAAATTTAGCTTTTTCTTTACCTATTTTTGTTTGGATTTTATGGCCTTTATTGTTAGGAATTTTAGCTTGGCTGTTATTTTTTACTTGGCAAATGTATCAGCAAAAACAAATGATTTTTCTGCCTTTATCTTTGATTATCACTGGAGCAGTTTCTAATATCCTAGATCGTTTGTTGTATGGTGGAGTGGTTGATTTTATAAATATTTGGCAGTTTCCAGTGTTTAACTTAAGCGATGTTTATATCACAATTGGAGTTTTGTGGGTTTTACTTTTTGAATTAAGAAAACAAAAATAATTTTTTATTATTTAGTGACATTTTCACTTTTAAGTAATTTTTTTACTACTATAAAAATTATAAAAGCTAAGATCAAAAAGTGAATAGCAGTTGCCAAAAATGATCCCCAAGCTAAATTGATTTTACCCCAAGTCACCGTGGCTCCTTGCCAGCCTCCGGCAGGTAGCAGTGGGCTTAAAATGGGCATGAAAATATTGGTCACAAAAGATTTGACCAAATCATTGACCGCTTGACCCATGACAAAAGCTACGGCTACGGAAACAACTTTGTATTCTTTTAAAAACTCTCTAAATTCATTAACTACTTTGACTTTCTTGATCATATTTTTTGAACTTTAAAGTTATTTTTTTATATTCTAATATTTTTAAAATTATAAAAGCAATATTCAAGGCGATTAAGCCAATAGTATCTTCAGCCTCTTTTTGTAAAAGAATTTGGTGAGCACTGATAAGCGGTAAGACAAGGTAAGATAGGTATTGGACACGTTTCCAATTTTTTTTTAAGAAACGCATGGAAAAATTATTGGAAGTCAGATACAAAATAATTAAAAGTAAACTAGCTAAAGCACCGGTAAATAAAAAATTATTTGGTGGTAGATAATTTTTGAGCTCATAAATTTTTAGATTAAAAATACTACCACTCAGATGAGCAAAAGCTAGATAAAAACATAAAATTCCTAGCTCACGGCGGTAAGTCAAAAGCCACATTAGTTCTTTGCGAGCAATGATTTTCACTATTGGTTTAATAAATAAAACCAAAAGTAAAACTTGCCAAGCCCATTCACCAAATTGAGAATTGAGCCTGTAGTTTTGGATAAAAATCAAAGATCCTAGCAAAGCCAAGGGGATGATAAGATAGAAAATAATGTGAATGGTTTTTCTAAAATTTTGTCCTTGGAGATAATTAATCCATATGGACAATTTGTTTGCTGGAGTATTTTTTTGGTTTTCCATAGAGTTTATGAAAGCATAATTAAGCTGGTGATAATGCCGTAGATAATAACACTGGTCATGTCTTGAATGACCGTGGCAATTGGTCCTGTGCCGGCTGCCGGATCTTTGTGGGCGCTTTGTAGTATTTGAGCAACTAATAAAGCTACTATAGGAGCAGTAGCAATGGCAATACAAGCAGATAGGCCAATGCTTACAGCTAGTAAGATGTCTTGAAGCCACCAAAGCACAATGAGCCCAGAAAATAAGCCAAAAATTGAGCCAAAGATTAAGCCTAAAGCAAATTCTTTGTGTAAGTAGTTATAAAATTTGGTTTTACCAGATTTTAGATCCCGAGAGTATATAGCTTCGGTTTGAGTGCCAATCGCATCGGCAATATAAATAATAAAAGGCATAAAAAAAGCGACGTGAATATTTTCAGTTAAGACTTTTTCAAAGTTAGAAGTAATAAAAGAAATAGTGATGCCCAACAAAAGACCGAGCACTAAAGATGGCGCTCTTAAATTGAACAGAGTTTTGATTGACTCAGAATCATCATCGGCGTATAAAAATTTTTTTATATTTTTCATGTTATTTATTTTTTTTAGCTTTGAGGTATTCAAATAGAATTGGTAATAATGACACAAAGATGATGCTGAGAATAATGATGCCTAGATTTTCTTTGACCAGCGCTAGGTTGCCAAAGAAAAAACCGCTCAAGGTGAACAGCGCCACCCACACTAAGCCTCCGATGACATTGAAACTTAAAAAAGTCAGATAATGCATTTTACCAACGCCGGCTACAAATGGCGCAAAGGTCCTTACGATGGGGACAAAACGAGCAAGGATGATGGTTTTTTTACCATATTTATCAAAGAATTTTTGAGTTTTATCCAAATGTTCTTTTTTTATAAATTTACTAAAAATTTTTTCACCAAAATATTTGCCTAGAGAATAATTGACCGTATCACCTAAAATAGCAGCAAAGCTTAAGATAACAAGAAGTAACCAAATATTAAAATCACCCACAGCAGCCATCGCACCAGCGACAAAAAGTAGTGAATCACCTGGTAAAAATGGGGTTACTACTAAACCAGTTTCTAAAAAGACGATTAAAAATAAAAAGCCATAGACAAGTGTGCCGTAGCTGGCTACTAAGCTAGCTAAATGAGTGTCTAAGTGTAAAATAAAGTTAATAATATTTATAAGCATGCCTATATTATATCATTTGGCTTATTTTCAAGCAATTTAAAAATTTATCAAAAGATTTGTGATGGATTGACATAAAGTATAATATTTAGTAGGATAACTTGTTATTTTGTTATTTCACACCCCAATCATGGAGACAATCATGTCAAGAAAAACCTTGTATTACATCATCGGCGCTTTGTGCTTGTTTGTCTGGTTCAGTGATTTGTATTTCCTGTTTGTCAAAAGCTGGTATCAACAGCTTGCGCCAAGCGTCAAGATCAGTCTCATGGTCTGTGCCGTTATTGGTTTGGCTACAGGAGCTTTGGCAAGTACTGTGGTCAGTCTTTTGTTGCGAGACCGACACTTGGTCTTGATTACTGGTC
Organism: uncultured bacterium; assembly: GCA_903876815.1. Taxonomy (GTDB): domain Bacteria; phylum Patescibacteriota; class Patescibacteriia; order UBA1558; family GWA2-36-10; genus CAIRBL01. The sequence goes on along the minus strand of CAIRBL010000029.1, from coordinate 5,546 downwards.
TTATGGCGTCTACGCCTACGGTGCCGGTGATTAGTCTGACCGTTGGTTCTTGGATTGCTGGTCTTGGCTTTGGACTTTGTTTTTACTTCGGTTGGATCTTGGCTTATCTGTGTGCCTGCCTACTTATCTATCTCTTTACTCTGGACAGTGAAGAGGAGACAGAGTCTCATTGAGACAGGAGCTCAAAGCCTTGAAAAAGCCCCGACGTTAGAGACGCCGGGGCTTTCGCATTTTTATTTAGTTTCTTTTATTCTAAATTTTACAATTTTTTGGATTAACTCTATTGGTATTGTTTGATCAAGGGGGAAATGAATACTACCTTTTGATGTTTTATAAGTGGCTAATTCTTTTTTGAATTTTACTATTGCCGAAGGTGTAGGGAAAAAGCCAAGGTGTTTTTTGAAGGCGGCAAAATGAACTAAATTGCCATTGAGCTTAAAAGTTGGTATGCCATAGCTGATTGTTTCTTCAGCTTTGGGCGCTAAAGTAGTGATTATTTTTTTGATTTGTTTTAGCTTGCTTTGTACTTCTTTGGGAAATTGCGCAATGTAGCTATCTATGGGGTTTAGTTTTAATTTAGGCATAACTATATTACTTTTAATTTTTTTGCATCAGCCAATAGTTTTTGGACATCTGGATCTTGCAAAGATTCACTGACATTTGACCATAGTGCTGAATTGACTTTGGCCCACTTGAGATATTTGTGCTTAGCTTCTTTAGTATAAAAATAAATACCTTTTTTAAGTAGAACAGTTTGCTCGGTGATGATTTTTTTAGTTAGCTTACTGATGTCAATGTTATTTTCTATAATATAATGATTGGCAAAAAGAATGGGGGTGATAGGTAGAGCTTTAAATAAGGTATCAGCATCGCTAATAGCCTTGGCTTCATCAGACAATTGACGTTTGCGGTAGGCAGTGTGAGCTTCCATGATAATTTGTTCTATGGTTGCTAATTCTTTTGCAGTATAGCCAATTTTTGCAAGGATTTCTTGGCGCATTTGTTTGCCTGCTTCTGGCTCGGAATTACTTTTGACTAAATAATTTAAATCATGAACTAAGGCAGTTGATTCAATGATAAATAAATCAGCTTTTAAATTTTTTGCAAAAAGCAAAGCCTTGTTACGTACAAAATTAATATGGTGCCAGCCATGAAAAAGTAAGCTACCCTTATTTTGTAGATAAATTTTATAAATTTCCTTGTTTAGTTTTAAAAGTTTTGTTTTTTTATCCATAGTATATTTATTTTTGATTTTCTAATATTTTCCTTAGCCTGTTAATAAAAGCTTTTTCCCATGCTTTCATAGCGAAGCAACCGATAAGTGGTTTAGCAATAATTCTTAACCATTTTTTGTGAATATCTACTTCGTAGATATAGTGTATTTTTGTCTGACCATTGATATCTTCTAATAAAAGTTCTTCATGACCAGATGTGCCAAATTTCACACTTTGGTTATCAGAAATAAAACCTCTGTGCGGGAGAATTTGAGTCTTCATTTTGACAGGAAAGGTAGAGCCAAAAGATTTGACCTGAGCTTCAATTTCCAAATTATTGCCTTCTTGTTTCGTGATAGTGATTGACTCGGCAACTTTAGGAAAATTTTTTGGCATATTGGCAAAATCAGTGACAATATTAAAAACATCCTCTAGCGGGGCCTTGATGATCCATGAATTTTCTAAATGAATATGTTTCATAGTTTTTTATTAAAAAATTTATTTTGCCATAATTTTAATTGTGATTTATGAATAAAATAAAAGTGCCTAAGCTAATTTAAACACTTTTAAGTCTAAATTTCAACTAAAATTTAGTGGAACTTTTGGTTAATTTATGATTGACAGAATAAAGTATTGATGTTATATTATTTTACTCACCAAAAACAGGTCAATTTCAGGTCATTGGTGTGTTCTTCAAGAAAGGATCAAACATGAGTTCTGCAGTCAGATGGAGTACCCCTGGTACTACGCATCCAGAGTCCTGCGACATCTTCGAGATCATGACCAGGAGTGAGCGTGGTGAAGACACCACGGCGTCTGAGGTTTTCATCTCTTTCCACTATCTGCCTGAGTACTTGGTGATTGAGATCGCCAAGCATCTCAGCCACGAGAAGAGAGCGATGTTCCGCAGGATTTGTGCTGTCGATCCCACGCAGTTCCAGCGCAGGAAATGGTTGCAGTTTTTCGTCGGACCTCGCGTGGTTACCTGGCGCGATTACGCTAACCACCTTGGTTTCGTCGATGACCAATCATGGTGGGATGCCTGCAGTGGCATTTCCCATGATGTGCAGAGCTATCTCAAGGCTCGCAATCATTCGAGCTGAGCGCAACACGGGTTTACCAATTGTCCCTTACAATTGGTATTTTTTTTCAAAAATTTTTAAAATTTCACCTAACTGTCCAGGATATCTGAGAGTTGTCACCGAGTGAAGGTAGTATAATTATACAACTACCGAAACGAGGTGGCAATTTGCGTAGAACATTAAAGAAAAAATAGATATAAGATTTTAAAAGGTATTTTAACTAAAAGTAGATATTTTAGTAATTTAGCTAATATTAGCCTAAAAAGTGTAAAATAGTCGCAAAATTCACCTAAAAGACTTGACAAACTTTGCCAAAAGGTGTATAATTATATATTATTTAGTTCATTGAAAAGTTACTTGCAAATTATAAATTAGTGGTTATAGCCAAAAGATACTAATCCGTTTTTGGCGGATGGTGTTTCCTGGCTATGACTACTAAACCCGTAGTCCACTAGCTCAAAACATTCATGGCACATGTGCCAAAGCAAGGAGTGAAGACATGTCTTCCTATTCCGAAGGCCAGACCCATCTGTTGATGGATTCGTTGGAAGCCAAGGGTTGGTCCGCTGATGATGTGACGAAGCTTGGTCAAGCCAAGTCTGAACAACATCTGGCGTTCCGTGATGTTCTCAACGGCCGAGCTGTGATCAGCTACCCCCAACACCTCATCGACTGTGATGCTTTGCCTTACTGCCCCGATGGCTGGGAAGTCGTCGAGCATCGCAAGCACGGTCAGTTGCAGTGGGATCCCACTCGGATTCGCCTGCACCTTTCCAAGAAGCAGATGGATGGCAAGGTGATCGAAGGCAACAAGCTTCGCAAGGAGCTTGAAGGCCTGCCGGTCATGAATGCCAACGTGCTTGACTATTTGCTCAAGCACACGGAGCTGATTCCCGACGAGTACAAGGGCAAGGCCGTGTTCTTCTGGGGCACGATCTATCGTCGCTCGGATGGTCGCCTGTATGTCCGTTGCCTCTTTTGGGACGGCGGCAAGTGGGACTGGCGCTACCGCTGGCTTGGTTACGGTTTCGATGGCAGCAATCCGGCTGCCGTGTCTGCAAGTATCTAGTCCTTTGGACTTGAGGCCTGAGATCTACCTCAGATCTTTAGACCTTAGCCCTTTGCGACTTCGCTCTCAACGCTCCGTGTTCACCTCGTGTGGATGCGGAGTTTATTTTTTTGTGCTAAAATTATTTTTGAACTAGGCGAATCTGCGGACGACTAAGGTTTTCCGCTGCCAAGTTTAGCGTCCATATAATCCAGAGTATTTTAGTTTAATATCCGCCAAAAACGGATTAAGATTAAAATAGAGCGATGTATGTGAGCTCAAAAAATGAAGATACTTGGTGCAAAATGCTGGTGCATTAAATATGCCAAATAAAATACAGCCCAGAGAGTATTCGAGGGGCAGTGCTATGGAAGGCATTTTGCATAAAATCGTAACTCGGATGGTAACCTGTATGTCCGTTACCTCTATTGGAACGGCAGCAAGTGGGACTGGAACTACAACTGGCTTGATAACGATTTCAATGACAACAATCCGGCTGCAGTGTCTGCAACTTTCTCCATTTCTCTCCTAGACTTTTTTGTCAGGAGAGTTTTGTTTTGTAATTTGCCCTAACCATCCGCCCAGCATTTTGCCAACGCCTTCTAGTTTTATAGATAGAGCAAGATATTTTTTGTTGTCTATTGATTTTGCTTCCCAAAGAATAAGTAAAAATACTTTTAAAGTATCCATTTTTTGGATAGCTCTTTTAATGTAAGGCAATTTTTCAGCTTTGTATAAAAAACTAGCCGTTGCAATAGCCTCTATAGTTTCTACTAATAAATTATCTATTTTCTGCCCTAAGGTGTATTTATGAACTTTTGGCAAAGTTTGACAATAACCGTACCATAATAAATAAGCTTCTTTTAACTCTTGCAGTAGTGGTAAAAGCCGTGGGGGGGGGTATAATTACTGGCATGGAAAGAATTATTTTCACTCATGATTATTATTATATCATTTCTTTGGAAAATTTGCTCGAGGCTTGGCAGGAGTTTTTAAATAGCAAAAGAAAGCGTCAAGATGTACAGGAGTTTGAACGTAATTTGATGGCTAATGTAATTAAACTTCACGCCGAGCTTGCCAATTTTACTTACCAATCATCAGGCTACCAAGCTTTTAATATTTCAGACCCCAAGCCTCGCAATATTCACAAAGCCAGCGTGCGAGATAGATTATTACATCATGCTATTTACAGACAACTATATCCTTTTTTTGATAATACTTTCACTTCAGATTCTTATTCTTGCAGAGATAGTAAAGGCACACATAAAGCTATTAATAAATTTAGGAGCATGGCGTTAAAAGTTAGCCAAAATAATACCAAAACAGTATATATCTTGAAGTGTGATATTAAGAAGTTTTTTGCCAACATTAACCATACAATTTTAAAAAACATCATCTCTCAATACATTAAAGATCAAAATATTCTTTGGCTATTAAATATAGTCATAGATAGCTTTGAAGTTTCACCAAATACAGGTTTGCCACTAGGCAATTTAACCTCACAGTTATTTGTAAATATTTATATGAATGAATTTGATCAATATGTCAAACATAAACTGAAACAAAAGTATTATATTCGCTACGCTGATGATTTTGTTTTCTTGTCCACTGACAGAAATGATTTACTAAAACTTATTAAACCCATTAAAGACTTTCTTGGCAAAAAACTTCAGTTAACTATTCATCCCAAGAAAATATCTTTAAGCACGCTGGCAAGTGGAGTAGATTATTTAGGTTACGTTCATTTTCCAAAGTATAGAGTATTAAGAACTAAAACTAAGAAAAGAATTTTGCGACTATTAAACCAAAAAAACTTATCTTCATACTTAGGTGTATTAAAACACGCTAATACCTATCATTTAAAACAAAGATTATTAAATAAAATAGACCGAATGAAATGAGGTCTATTTTATCTATTTTTTCTTTATGTTCTACCAGATATCCGGTGTTGGGTGATGTCACGACGAAAGAAAAAAAACAAAAAAGTTCAGCTTAAATTATTAGCTAAACTCTTTTATTATTTAATAGAAAATATTTATTTGTATTAGTCGTGATTTCACCTAACAGACCACAGTATGCGAAGTCACGAATGAACGTGGCGGTAAAATTTTGCGAAGCAAACCGCCTAAGTGAATGAGTGATTTGGGTGAAGTTAAAAAATAAATTTTACTTTGCTAAAGCCTTATCTTTCCCAAATTGCAT
>CAIRBL010000028.1 GCA_903876815.1 uncultured bacterium | reverse complement strand
ATGTTATCAGTTGATAGAAAATCATTTTTTAATTTACCACTGTTTTTTAAAGCAACTAGAAAAATGAGGAATTTTTTTTTGGTTAAAAAATTGATTAAGCGCAGCAAATGTTGATTGTGAGAAACATCGTCAAAGTTATTTATTAAAATAATTATTCTTTTCATTGCTGTTGGTATTGCCCTTGAAGAGTAAACGGTCCATAACAAATTTTGTTTTGGCAAATTTTTTCTTTAATTTTCTTTATATTTTCTTTATCCCCATCTGTTTTCATCGGATCAGTAATAAAGATTATGTGATTTTCATACATTGATTCATTTGGAATGGAAAAATTACTAATTTCAGTCATCTTTATCCATTGTTCTTTGTAACCATTTATTATGATTCCGTCATAGTAGCCATCGAAATAGTATTCCCTAAGAGGATCCATTACATAAGATCTATTGCTAATGATCACAAGAGTTAATTTATCATCAATTGTTTCTGCTGCTTTTTGTATTTCTACAAATTGGTCTAAACCCTGGAAACCATTTTCCAATTTGTAAGATGTGTTTGAGATTTTAAATATATAAATCAAAAAAAGTACAATTGCCAGAAGCTTATTTTTTTTATTTTTAATTTGACTAATGATCATTGGTGCTAAAAATAAAAAAATAAATGAAACTACAAGCATGTTTCTTGGTATAAAAATTGGGTTTTTCTGAGAAATAAAAAAAGAAACTAAAAGAGTTACAAAAAAACAAAATAGAGATAATAAAATGATTGTAAATTTTTTGTTTTTATATTTGCTGTTAATTATTGGGATTGTATTAGCAATGATAACAATGATTATTGTCGCGTCAAATTGGGTTTTTTTTAATAAACCCATATATTCTGTCAGTGTTCCTCTAATTGTTTCATAGTCTGGAACTCCAGAATACAATTCCAATCCGAGAGCAGATGATAAACCAGATAAAAATATTGGAATTTGAAGAGACATAAAAAGACTAGCTGTTAAAACACTTTTCAAAAATTTAAGTAATATTTTTTTTGAAAATCTTTTTGTTACTGCTGAAACCAACAAGGTCAAACATATTGCTATCCAAAGCCAAATAAAGGAGTAATCTGTATAAAAACCAAGTACAGCAAACAAGATAAAAAGTGTATGATTTTTTTTGCTGCCATTGCTTAATATTTTTTGCATGTAATAGATGGTTGCAAACATAAAGAGCATTTCGAATGCATACATTTTTTGTTGGAAACCAAGGTTTACAAAAAAATAATTAGTGGCAAAAAAAAGTACAGATAAAAATCCCATCAACCAATTGCTTGTATTCTTACCTATTTTATAAAGGAAATATGTAGCTGGAATAAAAGCGATCAGACTTGGTATTCTCAAAAAAAATGCTCCAGTACTAATTTTTTGCCAAAAATGTAGGAATATATAAAAAAATTGGGGATGGCATTTATCCCAATGTTCTAAAAAAATCAATTCTCTTAGAGAGTTACGAATTGAGACGATGAATATAGAAGCCTCATCTCCCCAAAAAGACAGGGTTAAAGCAGCTCTTATTCTTAAATACAGTCCAATAAAAATAGCAGCAAATATAAGAATTTTTTTTATTATATTTTTATTCACAAGTAATAATTCTATCTTAGTTAGTATTTAAGTGTTAAATGTAATAAACGTTTGTGACTTATTTAGTTATAATATGTTATAAAATATTATTAAAATGTGGTTTAGCAAAAAACGCTATCTTTTCTTGTTTTCTGGCTTGTTGCTTCTTTTCTCATTTTTCATTTATAGGGTTAAGTTTAATTCTAGTTGGTGGCAGATCGCTACTCATGGCGAAAATTTCCTTTCTCCAATCGTAACAAATAACAATGTTTACTGGACGAATAATCTTGGAGAGGTTTACTCTTTAAAAAAAAGTACTGGCAAAATAGTTTGGACCATACAATTGCCAGCAAGAGATCCATATAGCTTATCTGCCTACATGGATAAATTATTTGTTTTTACTCCAAGTGGAAGAGTGTTTTGTCTTTCCGCCAAAAATGGTAAATTGCTTTGGTCTTTTGCCACTGAAGATCAAAGTAACTTGTTGTCTTATTTTCACATAAAAAATAATAGTGCTTACATTAATAGTAGCAATGCAAACATATACGCAATTAATTTACGCAATGGTTCTCTAGAGTGGAAATTTTCTAGTCAAAAATCACTAAGCTCTGTTTCAAATAATGGATCAAATTTATTTGGAAAGTTGGAATCAAATAATGGAAAACTAATTTTTGCCAGTATTGATGGGAATATTTATAAAATTAACCCAAAAACAGGAAAAGTTATTTGGCAAAATTATGTTGGAGGATTTGTAACAGCTACACAGTTAAAAAACAATATTTTTTATTTTGCAAAAGAGAGCGGAGAAATTATTGGCTTAAGTTCCAAAAGCGGTGAGACGCTTTATAGTGATAGCGAAAATAAAGATGAAATTTTATGTTTTAGAGATATTTCTTTTTGGCAAAGTTTGCCTAATATTTCCTCTTTAGATGAAATCAAGCATGCTTTAAGAAATTCTTTGCTTTTTATTACCAATGGTGGCAAAGTTATTTCAATTTCTTCCAATTTAGGCAAGAAAGAAGAAAACTTTGACCTGAAATCTAGGCCGACTGATTGTCCAACAATTATTAATAATTATGGCTATATTTCCAACAAAGATGGTTTGTTATTTGGTTTCAGGCCACATTCAAAAATAACTGAACAATATATTAAGCTCGATAGTTTTTTACTTTTCAATTCTAGATTCATTAGTTCTTTTCAGTTTTCTTTTTTAAATTACTTTTTTCCAAAATATGGATTAAAAATTATGGCTAGCAGTGATGGTGGCGGTTTTTCTCTAACAAATGTCTTAAGTGGCGAAAAAGAATGGTCTTATTTTCCTACAGGAAAAATTGTTTCTCAGCCAAAGATTAATGATAAATTTTTATATTTTGTTGATACAGATGGGCGTTTATCTAGAATTTATTTAAATAATGGCAGAATTCCAATTAGCTGGTTTGATAAGAGATATGAATTAAAGCAAAAAACAATTCAAATTAAAGATAACCAAATTTATGAGTTTACCGTTACTTATGATGAATCAAAATTTCCAAATCCTTGGAACCAAATTAAATTAAAGGCAGAATTTATAAATACAGATACAAATAAAAAAATAGAAATAAATGGTTTCTATTATGATCAAAATACTTGGAAAATAAGGTTTAATCCTCCCTTACTTGGTGAGTGGAAGTGGAGTATGGCAATGTGTTTTCCAGATGGAACCAAATTAAATAAATATGGATCTTTCGTTTCATCAACAGATACTAAAAATACATATATCAAAATTAGCAACCAACATCCTGATAAATTTACTTTGGATGAAAAGACAGAATTTGTTCCAATAGGTTTTCAAGATGCTGTGAAAGATTTTAATAAAAATGGAACGAATTTAGATGATTGGTCAATAGAGGAAAGAGCTACTGGCAGTTCTGAAATAATTGATTTAAAAAATTATCTTGATACGTATGGGAAAAATGGAAAAATATTTAATACATATAGATTTGGTGTAAATAACGCTTCTTTTGAATTGTTTGATCGTTTATACGTTGGAGCGCAACCATCAATAGAAAATGGCAAAATGCTGGATGAGTTATTTTTTAATTTAAGAAATAACTCATTTCATATCTGGATGAGTTTATTTAGTTTTTACATAAATCAAAATCCAGTTTTGATAGAAAAAATATTTTTGGAAGAATACGTTAAATATGTTGTCGCAAGATATGGCGCCTATGTTGATATTTGGGAAATTGGTAATGAAATTAAACTTTCTGATAAGGACGCGAGTTACTATGGTGAGATGATTAGGTCTTTTGATCATGAAAATAGACCAATAACCACTAGTTGGGAAAAACCAAATTTAGATGAAATAGAAGTGGTTTCTTTACATAAGTACGACAGCGATCTTCCAAATAAGATAGATTTGGGCTTACTCAAATCTACTGAACAATATCTTTCTTTTTCTAAACCAATAGTTTTTAGTGAACTGGGAAATTTAAATAGCAGTTGGGATAAAGATTCAGCAGACAGGATGAGGCTTAGAAGTTGGTCAGGGTTATTTAATAATATTTCATTTATTTTTTGGAATACTTCTGATAGTAGGAGTTACTATAATTCAGCCATCCATAATGCCAACTTATATATTGGTGAAGAAGAGAGAAAACAAATAGAGGTTCTTAATCAGTTTTCTAATAATATTTCTATTAGTGCTGTTAGAAAAAGAATTGTGACATCAAGTGATTATGTGAGAGGTTATGGAATTGATACAGAAAATGCTTTTTTTGGTTATTTTGTATGTGAGACGCCAAAGCAAGGATTTCTTTTTAGTAACCCTACTAAAAAATATGGTTTTATTGAATGGATTAGCCCAAAAGATGGAAAGTTGCTTGATAAAAAAAATATT
>CAIRBL010000027.1 GCA_903876815.1 uncultured bacterium | reverse complement strand
ATCTTTATTATTAGCCAAAAATATAAATGTATCCTCCACTAAAACTACTTTATCACTAATATTTTCCTTAACTGCCTTATATTGCTCTGACCCAATTTCTAAACCCAAAAAATTAGTATAATTATTTTTAATTAAATACCTTAAAAAGTCACCCCGTCCAAAACCAATCTCTAAAATACGAGCATTTTTATCTTTTGGTAAATATTTACCAAAATTTTTTTGATAAAAAGCTATGTGCTGTGAATTTATATATTTTTGTAAATAACTACTTTTTAATTTATAACCAGCACTTACATACTGATCAAATAATTTTTTTCTACCATCTAACATTATATTTGAATATCTATTAATTTTTTATAAACTTCATCAATTTTTAAAATTAAAATCTGCCAATCAAATTTTTGCCAAACTCTAGTTTTTAAATTGTCCCCAATTTTAATTAACCCTATATCATCAAAAGATAAAATTTCTTTTAATTTTTCTGCCAAAGTATTTGAATTAATTTGAGAGACATAAAAACCATTTTCACCTAAAATCTCTCTGTTGACTTGACTATCAAAAGCTATCACCGGTAAAGAACAGGCCATGTAATTATACAATTTACCATTAGATTCTACTAGGGATAATTTCGGTGAGATGGCTATTTGCCCTAATGATAAATAATCATTAATCTCTTGGTAATTTATTCTACCAACAAAATTAAAGTAATCATCTAGGCCTAATTTTTTAATTTTTTCTTTATACTTTTCCTCTGGGTAGCCAAGCATTAAAAAATAAAAATCTTGTCTTTCTGCTATCAAAATCTGTACCGCCTCAATTAATATATCTATGCCCTGATATTTTGATAAATGGCCCAAATAAACAATAATTTTTTTATTTTTTGGTAAACTCAATTTATCGGCTAGTCTTTGATTATCTTGTAAAAAAATATTTTTTTCTCGCTCACCACTAATACCATCATTGACTATAGTTATATACCCTGGACTCACTTTAAAATCGCTAATTAACTGTTTTTGCATAATGCCAGAAGAAACAAGAATATGGTCAGCCCAATGATCAATTTTTTTTTCTAGATAATAAAAAATTTTATACCGAAAACCTTTATTTTTAATAAAACCATGATCTACTAATTCCCCACTTAGACTACCTTGCAAATCAAAAACAATCGGGATTTTATAAATTTTTTTTAAAAAAAATGCTAAGAAACAGCCCTCATGTAAATGAGCGTGAATAATATCCGCTTTAAAAACTCTATTGATCTGACAAAGTTTAAAAAATAATAAAATATCTAAATAAAATTTATGCCAGGCTGGCCCAGCGGATAATTTATGATACCAAGGAATACTAATGATTCTTTGAATATCCAGTCCTTCTGGATTTTTACCTAAATGATAAGTAACTATTTTAATTTGATGCCCTAATTTTAATAAAGCTTTAGCTTCTTCATATATCCTAACGTGACAACCTCGATCAGCAAAAAATGGCGTTGGCGCTATAACTAAAATTTTCATTTTAAAAATTAACTTTATTTCGTATTTTATAAGTTGTTTTATTTTGCCCTTCATAACTATTACGCATCACCATCTCAGCTAATAAACCCATCAAAATCAATTGCATGCCAACTACAAAAAATATCGCCGATATCATGGGTAATGGTGTCGATGAAAAAGTCCTTAAAGCTAACAATTTCAAAACTATTGCCCAAATAGCAAAAATAAAACTCAACAAAAATCCATAAAAACCAGCAAGTCCAAAAAAATGCATTGGCCGAGTAGGATAGTCCATTAAAAATTTAACTACTAACAAATCTAAAATTACTCGGAAAGTTTTACCTAAACCATATTTAGTTTGACCATGTATTCTAGGATGGTGCTTGACTTCTATTTCAGTCACTTTAGCACCGTGCCAAGCAGCATAAGCCGGGATAAAACGGTGCATTTCGCCATAAAGCCTGATTTCTTGAATAACTTCTTTTTTATAAGCCTTCAGCGTACAACCATAATCATGTAGCTTTACGCCTGTGATGTAAGAAATAAGCGAGTTAGCTAAATTTGATGGCCAAACGCGAGTCCAAGTGGCATCCTGTCTATCTTTACGCCAACCAGACACTACGTCATAACCTTTAGTCATTTTCGCTAGCAAATGCACAATATCAGCTGGATCATTTTGTAAATCTGCATCCATTGGCACCACGATATCATATTGTGCGTTTGCAAAGCCCGCTGCCATCGCCGCTGTTTGGCCATAATTTTTCAGGAAATGAACAACTTTGACCCTAGCTTCTTTTTGCGCTAATTCATCCAAAATTTCTGTACTTTGGTCCTTAGAGCCATCATTAACAAAAATAGCTTCCCATTCAAAATCTGTTAAAGCTTGTAATTTGGCTAATAATAGCTCTAAATTATCCTCTTCATTATATACTGGGATAACAATACTTACTTTTTCCATACTTAATATATTATCATATAGAATGATTTTTTACCAAATCTTTAAAAGCCCCGTACTGCGAAGCGATACGGGGTTATCAAAAATAAAATCCCCAAGCATGTCCTGAAGATTTTATTTTTAATTAAATTGAAAAATCTAAACTAGTAAGTACAACCACTTTGTCTACAGGTTACATGAGTACCAACAGCATTCGCCATAAAGCTCCACGTAGTCTCGCTAGCATTGCCACTACAGCCATTAAGATATGTGCCCGATTGCGGTAAGTTTGGCCAATTAGTAGTAATTGCTGCTTTATCACATAAATTTGTATCCTTTTTAGGAACCTCTGTTCCGCTAGCACACACAGTACCATTGGCTATTATATTACCACCCTCATCTAAACACATAATTATAGCCGTGGATAATTGCGACAAAGTAGCTTGAATAGCTGCTTTTTTAGCTTTGTCACGAGCAGAGTTTAAATTCACCACTGCCACCGAGGACAAAATACCGATGATAGCAATGACAACCAACAACTCAACTAAAGTAAAACCTTTTTTATTTTTCATTTTTGCACCTCCCCTCTTTGTTTCAAACATTTTTTATTTTTTAAAGCTTGAGGCCTCAAAGCTCTAAGAATTTTTTAAATAAAAAACATCTGGGATATTAATAATTAAACTAAAATAATTATAGCACATTTTTCTTTACTCGCCAATCAGCTTTTGCAAATCTGCCACACCAGTATAATTTTGATCTTTTTCTATGGCTTTAGCTAAATAAATTTTAGTATTATTTATATCATGATTATCATAATAAGCCCAAGCTAAATCTATATAAGTTTCCGCTGTCAAATCTTGCGTCAAATCTAGATAGCGCTGAAAAAATTCTATTGCTTTATCATTTTTATCTAGCTGATAATAAATGCGAGCTAAAGTCTGATAATACTTATTATCTAATTCTCCTTCTAACTTTCTAGCTTTGAGCATGGTTTTTAGAGCTTTTTTATACTTACCAAGATTATATTGGGCTGTACCTAAACCCACTAAATATGGTCTTGATTTGCCAGCTTGTTTAAAATATTTTTCAGCTTTTTCATTATCATTGAGCTGTAAATAAGCAAAACCTAATTGATAAGCCAAGTGTTTATCATCTGGACTTAATTTCAAAGCTTGCTCTAAATTAGTTTTAATCTTGTCTAAATCACTCTCTTGAAATTGACAAGTCTGATAAACTAAGGCTAAGTCTTGATAATAAAGAGAAATATTGGGATTAAAATTAATCGCTCGCTCTAACTCTTTAATTAAATTATTTTTTAGCTCTGGCGTTTCTTTGAGATTATCTTCTGAACAAACTTGTTTTAAAGAACTTTCATCATAAAATGAAGCCATAAAACTATAGCCAAATTTATCTAACCACGGCTTATTCTCCTCGGTTTTTTTTAAATAAACCGCCGAAAGATTGTCAAAATAAATCTGTTGCCAATTTTGATCTCTCCAGATAGTTTGACCCACAGCCGTATTTCTCGGCCAAACAATAAAATTAATCTCATAATCACTGAACATTTTTTCTCGGATATTTTTGTTACCCAAATGATCATAACGCCAAAAAAAATCATTAGTATATAGATTTGGCGTCCGACCATCGATTGATACCTGATATTGAGGATATAACCAAAAACTAAAATAACCTCCATATATATACTCGTTAAACATTTTGCCTGGTAATTTTTGTTCTGCAATAAAATTAGCCGCTTGCTTTGGATAACGATTATTTTTCGAGTCTAAACCAAATGGATGTTGGGTGAATTTATAAGTCACTAAAAAAAAGACAAAAATTAAAACTAAATGTAAAAATATTTTAAATTTTAAATTCTCCAACCTTGAGCCTTCTCCGCCCATTCGACTGCGCTCAGGACGGAGAATAGCAAAAAGGTATTTTATATTTCTAGCAGCAATAATAGCCAAAACAATACTCAAAGAATAAACAAACCTAGTATGTTTTAAGGCTGAATATAAATATAAAATAATTAAAAATATTTCTTCCCAAGGATAATGTTGTAGTTTTATTAAAAACTTCGCCCACGGGGCGACCACCCTGTGGGTGGTATTTTTAATATCTTTTATTTTAAAGATCAAAACTAAAATGCTTAACCAAAATAAATAACTTAAAGGATTTAAAAAATTAAACAAATACTTCCAAGAATACCCTCCCCACTCACCAATACTAGCAGCCGCCTCTTGTGATGATAAAGATTTATATATCAAAGGAAAAATTTTCCAACCATAAGAAGTGCCAAAAGTAGATAAAATAGATAAAATAAAAACTAAAAATAATTTTTTTAATCTTTTGTCTTTAAATATTTCTAAAGTATTATTGCGATGTCTTAATAAAGATCTGATAACTTCTGCCCCAAAAAAAATGCCAATAATTGCTAAGCCATAAACAAAACCCGCATGAGAATTTGCCCAAATCAGCTGCAAAATCGGCACCAGCCAAATCAATTTAGTAGCTTGCTGTTTATCTTTAAATAATAAAAATAACAAAATAGCTGATAATAACATGGAAAATAGTTCCGGCCGATAAAGCAAACGATCAGCTAAAAACCACAATGTCAGAGCTAAACTAATACCAGTCACTAACACTTGATGTTTTTTTAAAGCAATGGTTTTGTATAAGAAAAAATAAGTGCCAATAAATAGCAAAAATCTGAAGATATCTAAAGCTAGATATTTACCCCAAGAAAATAAACCATAGACAATGATATCAAATAGCCGGCTATGATTCCAAAAATAGCCATGAGGAAAAGTATGGGACAACATATCATAATTTGTAATCTGTCCAGTCTCCCAAAAATGTCTCCCCAGTGCCATCAACCACCAAAAATCCCCATCCCCTCCTATTTTAGTAAAAGCTAAATAAAAAAGTAAGCTTACAAAAAATAAGCCGTACACAAAAATATAATTTTTCTTTAATAATTTCTTCCACATAAAATTTTACAGACTATTTTGTAATTCCCCCGGCGTATGCCGGGGGAATTAAACTATATTTATTTATCTAACTGATACTTTGAGCCACTTTAAACATCGGCAACATGATAGCCGCCACCATACCACCGACACCAACACCCATGACGATCAAAATCATCGGTTCGATCAAGGCCGTTAAACCATTGACTAAATTATCAATTTCACGGGTATAAAAATCAGCTAACTTTTCTAAAATCGCATCTAGCTTACCAGTTTGCTCGCCGATACTCATCATCTGGGATAACATTTTAGGCATAAGTTCTGATTTATTAAACAAAGTAGCTACTGAATTACCATCCTCTACCTCTTTGATAGTGTCCATAATTAATTTTTTATAAGCTTCATTGTCCACCACTTCGGCCGTAATTTTTAAAGCTGAAGATACCGGCACACCACCCTTGGTCAAGGTCGCAAACGATCGCGCAAAACGGACAATATATATTTTTTGAAATAATGGCCCAAAGATAGGTATTTTTACTTTAGCGGTATCCCAGGTTATTCTACCACCACTACTGCGCAACCAAACTTTAAACAAAGCAAAAATACCAATCGCTAAACCAATAATCAACCACCAAAAACTCTGCATAAAACCAGACACACTAATCAAAATTTTAGTTAAAAATGGCAACTCGGCACCAGAGTCGATCAACATTGCTGTCATTTTTGGCACCACAAACACCATCATCAAAAAACCGACCGCGATCATACCACAGATAATAAAAACTGGATAAATCATCGCCCCTTTGATACGTGAAATCAAATCATAATCTTTTTCCATCTGATCAGCTAAATACTGTAAAACATCGTCTAACTGACCAGAAGTTTCACCAGATTTGACCATGGCCACATAAAAACGACTAAATATTTTTTCATGCTTTGCCATCGCAAAAGACAGCTTCATACCACCATCCACATCATTAGCCATTTCTAAAATCTTCTCAATAAACACCACATTGACTGTTTGTTGAGCTAAAATCTTTAAAGCTTGGACTATCGGCACGGTGGCAGAAACCATGACTGATAACTGACGAGAAAAAATAACAATGTCTTTACTTTTGACACCACCTATATTGATATTAAAACCTTTTTTTGCCCCTCCTGCTCCAGCAGACAAAGATAAAACAACTAAGCCCTTATCTTCTAAAAGCTCAATAGCTGCTTGTTCAGAGGCTGCTTCTACGCTACCGTTAGAAATTCCTCCCGATTGAGTGCGAGCACGATATTTATATATAGGCATATTTTTTATTTAAAATTGCGCTTAAAAGCCTCTTTATCTATGGCTTGTTCAGCAGCCTCATTAGCATTAACCTCACCTAAACGGACTAGCTCTAATAAAGCCTTGTCGAGATTAAGCATACCCTCTTCTCTAGAGGTTTGCAAAATACTATTTAATTGGGACAATCTATTGTCTTTGATGATAGATTGTACAGCTGAAGTAGAGGTCAAAACTTCACAAGCTAAACGTAAGCCACCACCGATACGAGGTAATAATCTCTGCACTACTACAGCCAATAAAACCTGTGCCAAGACAGCTTGCCCCCACTCACGCCTACTAATATCAATATTGCTAATAAAACGCTCTAAAACGGAAATAACCGTATCAGCGTCCATGATAGCAATAATCAGTTTACCGCTCTCCGCTGCTTCCAAAAGCAACTCCTCTAAACCCCTTTCATTCATCGCTGATAATACCATCACATCCACATCTTCATCCAAAATATCCAATAAACCTTGTCTAAAGCTAGCGGTGTCTTTGCCTATTTCTCTCTGCTCAATGATAGACTGATTATTGGCTAACAAATATTCGATGGGCTTCTCTAAAGTTTGGATGTGTAAGCCTTTATTGCGATTTAATGTTTCTAATAAAGACGCCACCGTGCTAGTGCGACCAGAGCCAAAAGGTCCACTGATGATGATTAAACCCTTTTCTTGGCTAATAGCCTGTAAAACAGCCTCTGGCAAACCTAAATCTTTAGGTGAACGAATCAGCTGTGGTATTAAACGCAATGAAAGTGCGACGTAGCCTTTTTGAAAAAAAACTCTAGCCCGAAAACGAGCACGATTCGCCCATGAATAAACCGTCACTATTTCTCTTTGCGTTTCTAATAATTTTTTATCCGCCTCACTCAAAAAACTATTCGCCATCCCCCACAAAAAATCTGGTGTCAAAACTGACTCATTAGTCAAAGTAACTAGTTTACCATCAATCCTTAAAACTGGATAATTGCCAACTGTCAAATGCACATCTGAAGCTCGACGCTCAGCTGCTAGATTTAAAATTTTATTGATCAATAAAGTCTCGGTAGCGGACATGAAGAATTATTTATTTAAAAATTTTTTAATTTTTTCTACTACTTCCGAAGGGATAAAGTGCGCCTTAATCAAATAGTCTTTAGCGCCTAATTTAAAACATCTATCAATATCTTCTTTTTGCGAATAATTAGTCAAAACTAAGACTGGAATATTTTTGGTGTGATCTTGAAACTTTAAATTTTCTAAGACTTCAAAACCGTTCATTTCTGGTAAATTTAAGTCCAACAAAATCAGGTCTGGCTTGTCTTTTTGGGCTAGCTTAATAGCTTGTAAACCATTGACAGCGGTCGTGACCTCAAAATTTTCTAAACCCAATTTAGTTTGGTACATTGACAATAGAAATTCATCGTCCTCTACTACTAAAATTTTTGCGTTTGCCATAACATTGTTTTTTACGCCCTTTCTCCGCTGACGCGGAGAAACTGGCTTGCTATATATCTTATATTTTACTCTTTACTCACTCTTAATACTTCTTCGATCGAAGTTAGGCCTGCTAAAGTTTTGATCAAGCCATCTTGATCCATGGTGATAAAATTTTGTTTAGCTAGTTCTACTTCTACTAGACTACGGTCAAAGCCCTTGGCAATGATATCCTTCATAGTTTTAGTAATATCTATCGTTTCAACGATAGCAATACGCCCCTTATAGCCAGTGTCATTACATTGCGCACAGCCTTTACCATGAAAAAATTTGTAGACTCCCTGTTTTGCACCGCCATAAAAAGCATTAGCTGGAATTTTATCTAAATCCTTAGTGACTTTTTCAAAAATATTAGCCGGTAATTTTTCCTCTTCTTTACATTTGTCACAAATTTTTCTCACTAAACGTTGAGCAATTACCACGTTTAAAGTACTAGCTAATAAAAATGGCTCAATGTGCATATCAAACATACGCGGGATAGCACCAAGAGCATCGTTAGTGTGAAGGGTGGATAACACAAAGTGACCAGTCAAACCAGCATGAATAGACAATTCCGCTGTTTCATTATCACGAATCTCACCAACCATGATGATGTTAGGGTCTTGTCTTAATAAAGCTCTTAAACCTGTCGCAAAAGTGAAACCAACTTCTGGTCTGACTTGAGACTGATTCACACCAGGCACATAATATTCCACCGGATCTTCTAGGGTAGTAATATTTACATCTTCTTTATTTAAAACTGACAAGGCGGCAAACAAGGTGGTAGATTTACCAGAGCCAGTTGGCCCAGTCACCAAAAACATACCATTTGGTTTTTCAATGGCTTCAGCTACTCGTTTGGCGTGATCACCCATAAAACCCAGCTCTTCAAAAGTTGGTGCTTTATCTGGGGTTTCCAAAATACGCATCACGACTTTTTCTTGACCCATCAAAGGAATGGTGGAAATACGGAAGTCGACGTCTTTATTATGAATTTTGATACGAATACGACCGTCTTGAGGAATGCGCGTCTCATCAATTTTTAAATTGGCCATCACTTTGATACGAGAAACTAAAGCCGAATGCACATAAATCGGCAAAACAATCGTAGTATGTAATTGGCCATCAATACGATAACGAATTTTACTTTGATTACCGACTGGCTCGATATGAATATCAGAAGCCCGGCCTTCGATAGCATGTCGTAAAACTACAGATACGATCTTAGATACCGGGGCTGACTTGATCACCTCAGAAAAACCTTTGCCATCTTCATCGTCTAAATTTTGATCTTTTGGTGCAAAGATAGCTTCAGCGGTATCTAAAGCCGCTCCCACTTCTTCACCTAAAGTTTCGTATTGCTTAATAGCTGAACGATAAGAATCTTCAGAGATAATAAAAAATTTAGCTAAATAGCCATTTTTACGAGCTAAAAAATTAACCGCCTCCATAGCTTTTAAACTACTCGGATCAGTCAAACCAACTTCAATATTTTTAGCTTCTTTGTGGAAAATAACTATCCGATAATTTTCTGCTAAGTCTTGTGGTAAAATATTTAAAATCTCAGCATTAATCACTTTACCAGACAAATTAGCATACTCCATCCCAAAAAATAAAGCCTTGGCTTGTGTCCAATCTTCATCTGAAATCAATACTCGACGACGAATTTGTTTTTCTGCTTCAGCAAAATTTGTAAAAGTTTTAGCTTTTAATTCATCGTATTGCTCGATGGTGAGCAATTTTTTTTGATTCAAAAAATCTAATATTTTTAGAACTTCATTAGTAGTCATAATTTATATTATTGCCCAACTAAAGTCGCATCTTGTATCGTGTCAAAAGGAAAGGGATTACCAGGATTATTCAAATCAATACTAGTATCAAGATTTAAAGTCAAGCCTTGGTATTGACCAGTGTTCTCTAATTTTTTTAAAACATTGTCACCATTTAAAGGAAAAAATTTTAAATCTTGCTCTGCTAAATTTTTGATTTTTGTAATCTTTACAGCTAGCTCCAAATCAGCCGTATTGGTTGTGACTGGTTTTTTTGGTAAATATTTAAACAACAGCCAAAGACCAATGGCTAAAACTACAGCACCTAAAATCAATAAGCTAATTAAATTTTTATTTTTTGTATCCATAAAAAATTATTTTATAATTGGCGCAAAATAAGTTTTGATCGTAAAGTTCATCGATAATAGCCCACCTTCAGCGCCAGTAAAAGACACTGATTCGATGTCTAATAAACGTACAGAACTTTCTAAATCATCTAAATAATTTTTGAATTCTGTATAAACATCTGAATTGGGGTTTGCTACCATTTGTGCTACTGCCATATTTATAGAAAGTGCTTGCAAATTTTGATCAGTAGATGCTGAATTTGGCTCTGATGTATCAAGGGCTGATTTTTTCCCGCCTTCGGCGGGACCCCGCTCTGCGGTGGCAGTTTTTTGTGCTAAACTAGTGACATCAATTGAGCTTAAAGACATACCTCTTCTTTGAGCTAGCTTTTCTGCTAGTACAAATAGTTCGGCTAATTGCGCACCTTGTGGGACAATAGAGTGTAATTTTTGCAAATCACTATTACGACTAGCCTCTAAATTATTAAAACTTTTAGTCAAAAGTTCTATGTCAGCAGCTAATTTTTGAGCGGCTGTATCTTTTTCATTAATAGTATTTAAGCTAGCATTACTACTAACAATACTAGAAATTTGCGGTTGTAAAACAAAGAAGTAACCAAGTGTTAAAATCACTAGTACAATAGCTCCTAAAATAAGCCAAATATTTTGGTTAGCTAATAATAGTAAGGGTGAAGGCTGCTCAAATTTTATCTCATTCTGATTGGCCATAAAATTTTCTTTAGCTGATTCCGCCGTCGGCGGAATAGAGCTGCTTATAATATAATTCGTCTTGTTTTCCCCGGCATTCGCCGGGGAATTAGATGGTGTTAATAATTTTTATTTTTTATTTATTTTCTTGATAATAAAATAAATCTGGATTCAAAACTAGCGCCACCGAAAAAGTCACCCCAACGTCACTTTTTGTACCACCAGAAATATCTACCTCTGTCACAAATTCTTTAGCATTTTCGGTTTGCAAAATTTTTAATTGTTTAGCCATCGTAGCATAATCTGGTGCCGTAGCATTCAAAGTCAAAGCGCCACTATTAGTCGCTGCAAAACCGCTAAATTGTACTTCTGGTAAGGTATATTTTTCTAATAAAGCAAAAAAGTTAGTCCAATAAATATGTTTATTTAATAAATCATAAATACGCTGAATCTCTTGCCCAGTGTCATTAATACGCTTCACGCTATCTTCAAATTTGACTAAAGCATTTTCCGTGCTTTGGATATTTTCGCTTGTTTTTTGGCCAATCGAAGTCAAACGCGTATTCCAGGTCAATAAACCAAAATAAAATACCACCAAGACACCTGAAGAAGCTATCAAAGTAATAATCATCAAGCTACCGATTTGTTTCCAAGATTTTACTTTAGATAATTGTGGCACCAAATCTACGCCACTAGCATCTTCCACAAAACGTGCTCTAATGATCTTTTCTGGCTGATGAAAACCACCAGTATTATCCGCCGCTACCTGAGTATCTAATTTAAAACCACTATTATCTTCTTTAGCCGGAAGTGGAGAATCAGCTGACACTGGCGCTGGTGTAAAAACTGTATGCAACCAAGAATCACCTGTTCTACCGCTAGAATCATTAGTTACTGGCTGAGCATTAGCTGTTGGTGTGGACAAAACATTCGGAGCTGGCTGATTATTTTGTTTAGCCAAAAGATTTTGCTCGTCTTGACGCAAATTTTCTGGCATTAAATTGATATTATCAGCTGACATGTTATTTTAATTTTTTATTTTTTAAATATCGCGCATCGCTAAACCAATAGACGCTGCCATACGTGGCCCAATCTCTTGCAAAACTGGCTTTAAATCCATCGGGTAAACTATACGATCCCATGGGTCACCGATGATAACTGGTAAATTTAATAACTGTGCTAAATAACTCGGTAAATTTGGCAAAAAAGCACTCCCACCAGCTAAAACTATTTTTTCAATCTTAGCATTACCCTGTCTTTGATAAAGATCAAAGACATATTTAATCTCATTGATCATCGGATTTAAGGCATTTTGGATAGTATTTGGCACACTTCTATTAGCACCAGACATTAAACCAAAATCACGTTTAAATTGTTCAGCTCGATCAAGATTGACATTCATGCTATTCATGATAGCTTTGGTGATCACACTGCCACCAGCATCAATGCCTCGGTTTAAAATCGGCACCCCACCCTCAATCACGCAAATATCTGTATTGTTTGAACCAATATCAACAATCATCACACTGGAAATATCATTACCAATCAAAGCCCTAGATAAAGCAAAAGCTTCAGTTTCTAAACTTAGTAAATGCAAACTAGTACGCTTAAAAATATCTAAGTATCTGGCTACTAAATTTTTCGGGGCAGCTGTCAATAAAATACGATAATTCTTAGCGCCCGCGACATTTTTTTCACCAGACATAAAATTTGCCACCTCATTAGCATTTGGGCTCGCTTCAGTTTCTACACTATCAGCAACCTTTTTTTCTACGACTTCTGGTTTTTGCTCTTCCTCTTTTTTACCTTTAAAAAATTTACTAATATTAGCGGAAATATTAGAACTTTCCTCAGCTTGGATGTCTTTTTTATTTAAAATCTTCCAGTCCAAAATCATGTCTTCTATAGGTAAGGGAATAAACTTTTTTGCCTCCCATTTAATCGCCTCACCCAAGTCTTTTTTAGGCATCGGTGGTAAAGAAATAATTGAAGTAAAAACCGAAAAGGTAGGCAACGCGGCAATGGCCTGATTCGACTCCATGCGCGATTTTTTGACAATATTTTGAATATAATCAGCAATTAACTGGTTACTTTTTTCTGTGGCCGTGCTTAAAATACTAGTATTTAAATCAGCGTAGCCAAAGCTCTTGAGTTTAGCTTGACCACGATAATTTTCTAGCTCAACAATTTTAATGCTAGCGGTGCCAATATCTACCCCCAAATAACTATTGGCTTGGGAAAATAATTGCATACTTTATAAGTATTTTTATTTTTATAAATCTGTTTTATTATAACATATTTTTTCTAAATAAACAAAATGCAAAATTTATAACATCTTTATCCAAGACATCCGCTGATGCGGATGTCTTATAAAAAAATTAAGTGCCCCGATGAGCCTTAATAAACAATCTCTCGCTTGACCATAAAACATACCTTGTGTGATGTCTCCTCTGGCAACAAAAACCCCCGCGTCAGCGGGGGCTTCTAAAATCTCTACTGATAACTAAATTGCGGTAAATTAGCAGAAAAATTTTGCAGACCAGCTGGTGGATTTACTTTTAAGCGTCCGTCATTGATAAACAGTTCCGCTGGTCCAGAACTATAAGTTCTACCTAAAACAAATCTTTGTGCTAATACGCTACCATTCACAACTAATGGTGTGTTACTAGTACCTGTATCAAAAATTCCAAAAACTATAAAAGTACCAGCTAACTGTCCAACACCACTATTGATAGTAAGATTACCATCAATAATAAAAACTGGTGAAGCAATGTTTTTTAATTTGTCTGGCGTACTTGCGTCGTATTTAATATTATTATCAATAGTAACATTCCCTTTAATAGTAATTATCCCCGCACCATTTTCTGTTCCTGTACCGTCTGTAAAAACTATTTCCGAACCCTGTGCTAAAGTTAAGTCACTAGTAGCATCATAGACAGAGTTATTCAAAAGAATAGTTGTGCCACCATTTTTTAATCTACCCCACTCAACTCCATTAGTATTATTATAAATCATTGAACCATATTTATTCATATTGGCACCAAATTGAGTGCTCAAACCAGTGTAATCAATACTACCTAAAGTATTGGTGTATTTACCAGTGGAACTCAAAGTCGGAAAACTAACTAAAGGACGATTAATTAAATTTAAAGTACTAGAAGCATATAAATTATTAATCATATTGCTACCCGTCTCAATCACAAAGGCATTGTAAATATTTGGTCCTAAAATATTTTTATTTTTTATTTGGCCTTTAGCATAAATATCTCCACTATTTACTTGAAAATAAGGATTATTACCAGCTGTAATGCGTGGACCAAATTGAATCCAACCTACGCCATTGCCTCCAGTGGCTTGATTCCAGGCCCAGCCACACATACTTCCATAACCATCATTCGTAACAGTAGTGTAGTCAACCATTAAGCCTGGTATATTATAATATTTATCGCAAGCCGTACAACTATTTTTATTGCGCTCATAAGCATTTTCTGTGCAAATAGTATCTTCTTGCTGTGGACCATCAAAAGTACAATTACTACATTGGTAACCAGCCTTTACAGACTGTAAAGAATCATCTGGGTTATAAGCATATTGTAAACAATTATCACAAGTACGTGCTGTATTGCAAGTATTGCCCTCGCCACAATCAGTGTCTTGTGTACAAATATTATAAGGTGAATTGCTACAAGTTTTTGTTTCTCTGCAATTGAAACAACCCTCGAGTGTTCCGAAAACATCAGAATCATCAATCGGAAAACCAAGTTCATTACTCCAGCTAGAAACTTCTTCAAGAGCTAAAATGCTAGCGTGGCAAGCGGTATCTCCATTGTGACATAAAGAATTTTCTACCGCATTATTATCTGGCCAGCCAGTAAAATCTGGTTCTGAAACATTATAATATTGCACGCCACTAGGGCCATTTAAATACACTCCCCAGTCAGGCGCATCGGCGTGCCCCACACCATCATCAATGTCTGGATCATCAAAGCAAATCCACCAGCCAACATTACCCGCCCAAGCACAACCACCGGTCGCTCTTACGGTTCCATCATTACTTTCATCAATTTCTAAACCATAAGGCGTGATACAATTACTTTCTATATCACCATCACCATCAAAGTCATTATTACAATTTAAACTGAGCCAACCAATATTTGGTGACCAAGCCCAACCATTGATATAAATCTTTACTTTATCCAATCCTCCACCACCAGTTTTAGCGTGCAAAATATTTACAAAGACAAAAAAAGAAACCATTAAGCTAAAAAAAGCGATAGCCACCAAAGACCAATCAAAAGAAGGAGTAAATATTTTTTTCATTTATTTTATTATAACATAAATTTACTCAAACAAAAACATCTCCGCCTACGACAGAGATGTT
>CAIRBL010000026.1 GCA_903876815.1 uncultured bacterium | reverse complement strand
GATCAAAACAAGGCATTTTTAGATCAAAGTCAAAAAATAGGCGTCAAAACTATAGAAATAAAAAACCTAATTAGAAACATCAATCCTAGTAAAGAAATAAACGCTGTTTTTGAGCTAAAAAAACTGCTAGACCAGCATAACTATCACCTCATACACCTTAATAGCTCAAAAGCAGGCCTAATAGGCGCTCTAGCTGCTAAATTACACAACCTCAACCCCCTAAATACACGTCTCCGGATAATCTATACTGCCCACGGCTTTGTCTTCAATGAGCCGGTCAATAAACTAGAAAAAACTCTATATCAAATGTCAGAAAAAATTTCTTGTGGTATTCACCATGCCGTCATCACTGTTTCTGACTATGACAAAAAAAGTGCTATAGAAAACAAAATCTGCTCACCAAACAAAATGTTTACTATCCATAATGGCCTAGATTTTTCTCAATATGAATTCTTGACTCGCGAACAGTCTAGGGAAAAACTTGGCTTATCACCTTATGTAAACAAATCATCCTCCGCCGAGGCTTTGGATGACAAGAAATATTTTGGCACTATTGCTAGCTTCTACAAAACTAAAGGGCATAGCTATTTAATAGAAGCTATCAAAATTTTAAAAGAAAAAAACTCAGAATTATTAAATCAACATCATTGGGTTTTTATCGGTGATGGACCAGAGAAAAAAAATATAGAAAAATTAATAGCAGACTACAAGCTAGAAAAATTTATTACTATCATTCCACCAAAAAATAATGACTGGCGCTATCTCAAAGCTTTTGACTATTTCATCTTACCCTCAGTCAAGGAAGGCTTGCCTTATACCATATTAGAAGCTGCTTTGGCTCAAATACCAATGATCGCTACAAAAGTTGGCGGCATCCCCGAAATCATTGCAGACGAGCAAACAGGACTACTCACAACGCCCGCTAATCCTCTATCTTTAGCTGAAAATATGCAAAAAATAGTTAAGCTTGCAAGTATTGAACAAATGGTAGAAGACAACTATCAAAATATTCAAACTAATTTTAATTTACAAAAAACCCTGAGTGAAACTGAAAATTTGTATCTCAAACTTTTTCCCCAAAAAACTAAATAACCAAAAAAACAAAAAACACCCTTAATCCTCTTAAACTAATTTCGGACTATGAGTGTTTTTTAATTTGTTTAATCTTCTTTGACAATTTTAAAATATCTATCAAGATCAGCCGCTCTTTTTGCATCAGTTGTTTGCATATTGGTAATATACTCAATAATTGGTTGTTTGTCTGGCAAAATACTATACAAATCCACAAAAGTCATTTGTAAATTCAAATCTGTTGTAGTTAGCATCAATTTTTGGACTATTCCTAAATCTAATAATTGTGGTACTAAAGTCAAATTAAAATAATATTTAAATATTTTATTATAGTTGGCTGTGCTGATGTCCTCAAATTTCATGAGATACTGAGCAGCATATTTTTCAAATCTTTCTTTATCATGCAATTGATGCAAAATGCTCAAAAAAACTAAATGATCTTGCTGACGACCATCGTAAATATCCAAAGACTTAGCTAAATAATTACTAGCCTCTAATAAATTATTTTCCTGTAAATAAGCTCGTGCTAAAATAGACTGAATTTCTAAACGATTAACAAAAACTTCCGCGCTCGGAGCTAGCAAGTCTATCGCTCTTTGATTATAGCTTGGGTCTATTTCTGCAAAATCCAAATATACATCAGCCAAGGACATGCGTAAACGAATATCCTCCGCATCTTT
>CAIRBL010000025.1 GCA_903876815.1 uncultured bacterium | reverse complement strand
TCCATAATTATTTAAACCACAAATAAATATCTTCTGCTTTTACTTTTGTATTTTTTTTGATGTACGCTCTTTTCTTTTGAAAACGTTTTTTTAATTTAAATAACTCAAAAAAACCTAGCAAAGTTTTTCTCTCTAAAATCAAAAAATATATAAATTTTTTTAGCTCATACCAAACGATAGGAAAAAAATCTTTAAAAAAATTCTTGGTAAATGAATTTTTATAAAGCATAGCTAAATGATTACGATAAGATAAACGATTCACTATACCTCTTTTTTGTCTATCACCTTTGACCGACTGTTTACCGCCAACTGTACGATGGTGATAAGCAGACGTCGTGGTCAATAAATAATTGTCCCAAGCAGCCAGCTGCAAACGCCACGCCAAATCAATATCCTCTTTGTAAGAAAAAAAATCTTCATCAAAATATTCAAAATCATCTTGTATTTTTGGTACCTTGATACTTTCCAAGGCTTGTCTACGCACCAACAAAACAGTGCCGGATAAACCAAAAACCTCAACCGCTTCCTCATGTTTACTAGCGGGATTATAATCTTCTTGACCTTGCCCGATATTTGTCACTGCTCGACTACGGTCTATTTTTAAACCAAAAGAATCAATGATTTTTGTTTTGGCTAAATTATTAAAATCCCAGTGTAATAATTTACCACTCACAGAAGCCGCATTAGGATTAGCGTCTAAAAAAGCTACTGTTTTTTCCAAATAATCTGGTTCCAAAATTATATCTTGGTTTAAAAACAAAACATAGTCAGAGTCTGACCATTTGATCAACAAATTATTAGCTTTGGCAAAACCAATATTAACTTTTTGCTTAATGATTTTGGCAGGTGGAAAATACTCAGACATCACAGCTACTGAATTATCAGAAGAGCCATTATCCACAACCAATAATTGCCAATCTTTAAAAGTTTGATCTGTCAAACTTTTGATTAAAAATGGTAAATAATCTTGACCATTCCAAGTTGGTAAACAAATTGTAACTTTTACTTTTTCCATGTTAGCTTTCTTGAAAATTATTTACCCACCAAGCATACAAAGCTGTCAAAACTAAATTTATCGGCAATACTAATAATATTATAAATGTTTGCCAAATTGGTTGATGCTTAAAAAAATAATACAAAAGACTCGCGTTAAAAAATAATTGCTTTCTAAAAATTTTATGTTTCTTAAAACTAGCACCACTATGATGTAAAATTGATGCAGTTGGCAAATATTTGATCTTTACACCTTTTTGATGAGCACGCTTACAGTAATCAACTTCTTCAAACCAAATAAAAAATTTTTCATCTAGATAACCAATTTTTTCAAAAGCTTCTCTTGTCATCGCCATCGCTGCACCCATTATTTGCTCTGCGTCTTGTTCTTGATTGTAATCAAAGTCTTTGGCTAAATGTTTAGCTAATAATAATTTACCAAATTTAAAATTTCTTAATTTTAATAAAATAATAATCTGCGAAAATAAACTAGGAAAACGGCGCACAGAAGCTTGCAGGCTAAAATCCGAATTCAAAACCCTAGGACCGAGCATACCAATCTGTGGGTGAGTTTGAAAATATTTGATAATAGTTTTAAAAAAACCTAGTTGGACTTCAGTATCCGGATTTAACAAAAAAATATATTTACCACTAGCTTGCCTTAAAGCTAAATTATTAGCTTTGGCAAAGCCCCTGTTGTAAGGCAAAGCAATCATAGTTACTTGCGGATATTCAGCCATAATCATTTCTGGTGTGCCATCTCTAGAGTCATTATCGACCACAAAAATTTCTGTCACGAAATCAACCGTGTCAGCTAAAATTGACTTTAAACATTTTTCTAGTAGTGGCCTGACTTTCCAATTGACTATAACAATGGAAATTTCTGCTTCTTTCATTTTTGTAAATTTATTATTTAATTTAATTTTTTAGTAACCAAATCCATCATTTTATCTACCGTACTTATCCAAGAATATTTTTTGACATAATCTTGTCTTTGTTGTTGTAATTCTTTACTATCATTTTTCAACAATTCATTTATTTGATTATTAAACTCACTATAAGAACCAGCAATGGCAATCATATTTTCTACATTTTCTGTACCTGCATCTTGAGTCGCTACTACTGGTTTACCACAAGCCAAATATTCATACATTTTCATGGGGTTTGTACTGGAGCTAAATTCCGCTTTGGTATGTGGGATCATGCCAATGTCAAATTGCTGAATATACATAGGCGCTTCCTGATAAGCCTTGTAACCCAAAAAATAAACATTTTCATAAGCATCTAAAGACTTCTTTGCTTCGTCTTGTTCATTCCATACTGGTCCAACTAATACTATAGACTTACTAGGATTTTCTTTGGCTAAATACTCCAACAACTTCAAATCAACTCTATCTTGAATCACGCCAATATAACCAATAATAGGTTTGCTAATATCTGCTATATCTCTGTTAATCAAAGTAAATTTTTGATTATAATGTTTTACGTCCACGCCATTTGGTATCCAATAAACATTTGGCTGATCACCAAAGAAATTAACCAAATTAGGAGACACAGTAAATATTAAATCAGCTTGATTTTCGATCAAATGGTAAGCTTCTTTAAGTTGGTCTTTATATTTTTCATAAGAAGAATGATTGAGCCAATTATCAACTGCTTCAAAAACAGTTAATTTTTGTCCTAAACTTTGCCAATATAAAGCTGCAAAAGGAAAAAATGACCAAGCCACAATATCAGAAAAATTAAGCTCTAAAGCAATTTTTTTAATATTAGCTAGAGTAAATTTTGGGCGCCAAAAAAAACTCACATCTGAATAAACATAAAGCTTGTCAGAAACTTTCGTTAATTTATAAGTTGGCCGCTGTTTGATAACTTCCCCTCTTTTGAGATGTAAAAAAATATTTTCTTTATAATTTCTTAAGGCTCGTTTAAAATTTAAAGGTAAATAATCCACGGCTAAAATCTTGCCGACATTATCATTTTGTAATAATTGTTGTAAAACGTGAAAATTACGATTAGAAACACCTTCTTCCCATTCAGAAAAACTGGACATATTAAACATGATCACGTCAAATTTTTTATTCATAAACTAAATTGATAATAACTTTTTTAATTTTTCACTTTGAGTTTGTGCTGAGCTAAAATACTGACTTCTTTTTTGCGCTGCTATAGATAATTGCTCTCTGAGACTTTTATCCTCAACTAAAGTTTTAATGGCTATTTCTAATTCAGCTAAATTATTCACCAATAAAGCATTTTCTTTGTGAGATAAAATTTCCAAAACACCACCATTATTACCAGCAATAATAGGTAAAGCAGCAGAGGCCGCTTCTAAAAATACCATACCAAAACCCTCTAGATCACTGAGTAGCTGTTTTTGTGGTAATAGAAAAATATTAGCTAATTTATAATAATAAATCAAATCTACATTTTCTACTGCAGATAATATGCTTACTTTATTGGTCAAATTCAATTTAGCTATTAATTGCTCCAAATATTCTTTTTCTGAACCTGAGCCAACTATCAAATAATGCCAATCATCAATTTCTAAATGAGCCAGCGCCTCCAAAACCAAATCGTGCCCTTTGCGTGGACTCAATCTGCCAACGCTTAAAAAAATTTTTGTTTGCTTATCCAATTTTAAACTTGCTCTTAGTGTTTCTAGTCTATTTTCATCAAAATGAGCAAAATCCAAAGTTAGACTAGGATACAAAACTATTATCTTATCCTTTAAGTCTGGAAAACAATTTAAAATTTTGGCCGTAGCCTGACTGTTGACTAAAATACTTTGAGCTTGTTTCAAAACTTTATAAGTAAAATTTTTTTTACTAGCTAAAGCTAAATTGATATCCAAACCATGCAAAGAAAGAATATAAGGTATGTGCAAAAATTTATGTAAAAAATAAGCTATGCTACCTAAAGGTAAAATATTCGGTGTAAAAATAATTTCTATTTTTTGTTGTTGAATAATTTTTTTAATTTTCCAAAATGAAAAAAACCAACTTGGCCAAATGTATTTATTTTCTAAAGCTAAATGAAGAACATTATCTGCAGTTTTGACTTGCGGATGATCACAAATAACTAAATAATCTTTTTGATCAAAATATTTAAATAAGCTATAGCAATAATTAGCCACGCCACCGAAAAAAGGAAAATATTCTTTTGTTAACAATAAAGTTTTTTTCATCAATTTATTTTTTAAATATAGCCGTTTTCCAAAAAATAAAATCTTTGGTACTGATAACTCTAAAAACAAATAAAAATATTACATAAAATAAAGCACCAACTAAAATAGTTAAGGGCCACCAAATAATAACTTTTAAATACAAGACTAAAAGTGCCATCAAACAACTAGCTAAAAATCCTAAAAATAAATTACGTATATTTTCTTTGGACAATTTAACTATTTTAGAACTGGCATATAAGTTTAAGGTAAATAAAATCAGCGTACTGAGAGAAGATGTCAAAGCCGCCCCCCAAACGCCAAGAGCAGGAATCAAGATTAAATTTAACACTACATTAAAAATCATCGTTAAGCCTAAGTTACGAGTGTTTATTTTTTGACAATTTGCAGCGTTGAGTAAATTTGATAAAACAAAATTAATAAACAAAAAGGCTAAAGAAGCAATCAAAATTTGTAAGGGCAAAATAGCACCAAAAAAATCTGACCGATACACTTGCAAAATAATTTCTGGAGACAAAACAATAATACCAGATAAAATCGGTAAAGCTAAAAGACCTAAATAAAGAAAGCTCTTATTAAAAATTTTAGCTAATTCACTAGGATTATTTTTAAAAAAGTGTGCAAAAGCTGGATATAAAGCAGCCACAATCCCCAATGGAATAAATTGCCAAGCAAAAGTGATTTTATAAGCCACGCTATAAAAACCAACCTCTATATCACCCAAAAACATTTTGAGTAAAAAAGTATCAATATAAGCATAAACCTTGGCAAAAATAGCTGACATGGCAAATGGCCAAGTCAATAAAAATATTTTATAAACCAAATCTTTTTGCCACAACAAACTTATTTTAGCTTGAAATTTAAAATTCAAAATCAAACCAGAAAAAATAAAATTAAATAAGCTAGCTAAAAACAAAACACCAACAACCAAAAATAAACTCTGACTAAAAGCTAAGACCACTAAACCAAATAACATTACAATCAGCTGAAAAATAATTGTGCCAATAGCTTCAAATTTTAAATTTTGTTGACCACGAATAAAAGCGTAAAATAACAAAGTAAAACTATCAAGCGCCACAATCAAAGTAGCCAAATAAACCAATGGCTGAACCGGATCATTGTTAAATACAAAAAAATTGAGCAACAATAAAATAATAATGCTAAACAAAGTAAAAAATAATTTGAGAGAAAAAACCTGTCTGAAAAATATTTTGGTATCCTGACTGTCGCGTGCAACTTCTCTAGTCAAAACTGGTGACAAACCCAAATCCATCAAAACTGAAAACATAGTAGCAAAAGAAATAGCCAGAAAATAACGACCAGTTAAACCAGGGCCTAAAGTACGTGCTAAAATAGTAAAATAAACAAAAGAAAGAATTTTTTGGAGAACCAAAGCAAATAGAAAAAACGATGAATTTGCAGTAACTTTTTGACTATTCAACATGATTTAATTATAGCAAAAGCCTGATAAATTAGCGAATAAACCCCAAGGGCTGACCTTTGGGGTTTAAATAATATAAATATAATTTTAACGTTTGCTCCACTGTGGTGCTCGACGAGCTTTTTTCAAACCAGGTTTCTTTCTTTCCTTCTTACGTGAATCACGAGTCAATAAACCTTCGGCTTTGAAATTTGGACGTAAAGTTTCATCTGTTTTTAGTAAAGCTCTAGCAATACCATGACGAATACTTTCAGCTTGACCACGTTGTCCGCCACCCAAAACTCTCACAGAGATAGCAATGTTTTGACGACCAGCTACTTTTAAAGGTTGCACAATAGCTTCTTGCCATTCGAAATAAGGTAAATATTGTTTATAATCTTTACCATTAATAGTAATTTCAATGCCTTTAGCAGTTTGATTTAAAATACGAACTCTAGCAATGGCAGTCTTACGACGACCAACAGCTGGGGTATAGTCTTTGTTTACTTTATCTGTATTCATGGTTTTACTTGATAATTAATCTTTTGATCATTTTTGGACGTAGTTTATTGTCTGGTAACATATTGTAAACCATTCTACGTAAAGCTTCACTTGGCTTTTTGTCCATCAAATCGCTTAATTTTGTAGTACGAATACCACCTGGATATTCAGTAGTACGATAATAAACTTTATCGGCTAATTTTTTGCCAGTAAATTTCATTTTACCGACATTTTCAATCTCAACTGAATCTCCGCCATCAATATGAGCTTGGTAATCAACCTTGTTTTTACCTTGCAACAAAAAAGCAATCTTGGAAGCTAAGCGTCCAGCTACTAAATCTGTGGCATCAATTTTATGTAATTTTCTTTCCATATAAAGCTAAATATTAAACTAATTCAATTTGAGCCATATGAGCACCGTCACCTTGACGTGGTGCCATTTTGATAATTCTAGTATAGCCACCATTTCTTTCTTTGTAACGTGGTCCTAAAACATCTAACAATTTTTGTACGGCTTTTTTATCCGGCACAAATCTAGATAACTGCTGTTTATTGTGAACAGATTTAACCTTGGCTCTAGTAATCATTTTTTCAATGATTGGCTTGACAGTTTTAGCCTTAGCTTCTGTGGTCTCAATTTTTTCATACAAAACCAAAGACGTGGCTAAATTTTCTAACATAGCTTGACGTGGAGCTTTGGCTCTATCTAGGGTTTTTTTGATACTTCTGTGTCTCATGGTATTTAAAAAAATTATTTCTTATTCTTCGTCCTCTTCTACCTCATCCTCATCTTCTTCATCATCATTTTCATCTTCAGCGGTCTCTGTATTTTGAACATTTTCTACGTTGGACCAGATATCAAAATGTTCTTTCAAGATAGTAGCAGCTGATTTGATAGCCTCTTCTGCGTCAATTGTGCCGTCAGTTAAAATATTAAAAACTACTTTTTCATAGTTGGTCATTTTACCAACACGAACATTTTCAATATTGTAACCGACATTCAAAACTGGTGAAAAAGAAGAATCAATAGCAATAGTACCAATTTCCAACTTTTGTTTTTCTCTTTGTTCTACTGTTTCGTAGCCCAAACCTTTTTCTACAGTAATTTCCATGTCTAACTTACTTGTTTTTTCAGTCAAGGTGGCAATAACTAATTCTGGGCTCACTATTTCTACGTCTGAATTTTTACTAATATCTTTGGCGGTTACTATCTTTTCACCTTTAACAGATAAAGAAAGTTTGACTGGCTCATCAGCAAAAACATGGACTCTTAATTTTTTCAAATTCAACATTATTTCTACCACATCTTCTTTGATACCATCAATTGTGTCAAATTCATGCTGAACACCATCAATTTTAAAAGATGTGACTGCTCCACCTGGAAGTGAAGACAATAAAACTCTGCGTAAAGCATTGGCGATAGTTACGCCAAAGCCAGGATAAAAAGGCTCAATAACAACTTGGTAGTTATTATCCTTTTTATCATGCACCGTGATTTTATCAGGTAATGGAATTTGATTTGCCATAATTTTTTTATTATTTTTTTAACGTGAGTAGAACTCGACGATTAAGTTTGTTTGAATATTTTGTGGTAAATCTTCAGCACTTGGCAAACTATTGACAGTAATAGTCATATTTTTTTTATCCAAAGCCAACCAACCAGCAGCTTCAATTTTGTCTAATTTTTCAGCTAAAGCCAACCAATAACCTTTTTTTAGTTTATTTTCTTTGACTTTAATCACTTGGCCAGGTTTGACGCGATAAGAAGGAATGTCAGTTTTGACACCGTCTACCATAAAATGACCATGATTGACTAATTGTCTAGCTAAACGATGAGTAGTGGCAAGTCCTGATCTAAAAATCACATTGTCTAAACGAGTTTCTAGTAATGTCAACATATTTTGACTAACATCACCAGACATTTGGTGAGCTTTTTCAAAGGTCAAATGAAACTGTTTTTCCAACATACCATAGATAGCTTTGGCTTTCTGTTTTGCCATAAGTTGACGACCGTATTCAGAAGTTTTAGCAAAAGCCTTTTTTGGACCATGAACGCCCACTGGATAAGATCTCTTGTCCAATGGAGATTTGACTGTGTCAGCTACATTTTCACCGAAACGGCGACTAGCTCTATGTTTTGCTTGTAGATTTCTACCCATATACTATTCAAAATTGATTATTATAATTAAACTCTTCTGGTTTTCTTAGGACGACAGCCATTATGAGGAATTGGTGTCAAATCTTTGATAGAAGCAACAGCTAAACCATTGGCATGCAAAGCACGAATAGCACCTTCACGACCAGCGCCAACGCCTTTGATAAAGACATCAACTTCTTGCAAACCGTATTCTTTGGCGCGATCAGCTGCATTTTTGACAATAATGCCAGCAGCATAAGGAGTAGCTTTTTTTGGTCCTTTAAAACCATTTAAGCCAGCTGAAGACCAAGCCAAAACATTGCCAGTAGCGTCAGTTAAAGTGACGATGGTATTGTTGTAGGTAGCTTGAATATGGGCCTGACCACGGCTTACTTTCTTTTTGATTTTCTTTTTTTTGACAATCTTTTTCATCCTATTAGATTAGTTTAAATAAAATTAAGTCTTTTGTGCAGCTTTAGCACGGCCACTACCCATAGTAATTCTCTTGTTACCTCTCACTGTACGAGAATTAGTTTTGGTTCTTTGACCTCTGACTGGCAAACCCTTAGCATGACGAGTGCCACGGTGACATTTGATTTCTTTCAAACGTTTGATGTTTGCTATTTTATCACGACGTAATTCGCCTTCTACTTTCAAATCTTTTTCGATTCTTTGTCTAAGTCTATTTACATCTTCATCTGATAAATCTTTGATTCTGGTGTCTTTATTGATTTTTAATTCACGCAAAATCTTCTGTGAAGTGGTCAAACCAATACCATAAATATAAGTCAAAGAGATTTCTGCTCTTTTATCATTAGGAATGTTGACTCCGGAAATTCTTGCCATACTTTTTGAATTTAATTTCAATAATTAAAATTAACCCTGTCTTTGTTTATGTTTAGGGTTTTTACAAACACAAATCACTCGATTTTCACGACGAATGATTTTGCAATCTTTACACATTTTTTTGACTGAAGCTCTTACTTTCATTTGTTTATTTTCTAAAAATAATTCTTCCTTTACTCAAGTCGTACGGACTCATTTCTACCGTTACTTGATCACCTGGTAAAATACGAATTTTGAACATTCTCATTTTACCAGACAGATGAGCTAATATTTCTTGGTCATTTTCCAATAAAACTTTAAAAGTAGCATTAGGTAAAAGTTCAATGACCTTACCCCCTACTTCTAAAAAACCTTTTT
>CAIRBL010000024.1 GCA_903876815.1 uncultured bacterium | reverse complement strand
TCTAAATCTGATTTATTTTTGGCTTCAAGAATATATTTTTCTACCTCTTGCCAATTAGTAATTTGTGTTTTTAAGTTTTCAACTAATTTATGCTCTGGTGATAAAGCTAAATAGGTTGCACCAAACAAAGTGTCTGGACGAGTCGTAAAAACTTTAACTTCCAAATCATTCTCGAGCTTGTCGAGAGACTGAATTCTAAAAACAACTTCTGCGCCCTCACTCTCTCCTATCCAATTTTTTTGTAATAATTTGATTTTATTTGGCCAAGAGAGTGTATCGATATTTTTTAAAAGTCTATCGGCATATTGAGTGATTTTTAGCATCCATTGTCTAAGATCTTTTTTTTCTACTGCAGTTGAACAACGATCACATTTGCCTCCCACCACTTCTTCATTAGCAAGCCCTGTTTTACAAGACGGACACCAATTGATAGGCACCACACTTTCATATGCTAAACCTTTTTTGAATAACTGCAAAAATATCCACTGTGTCCATTTGTAATATTTTGGATCAGTAGTATTTATCTCACGTTGCCAATCATAAGAAAAGCCTAAAGATTTTATTTGCCGACGAAAATTATCAATATTTTTTTGCGTAGTTACTTTTGGTTGTGTGCCAGTATGAATCGCATAGTTTTCTGCTGGCAAACCAAAAGCATCCCAACCCATTGGATGTAAAACAACAAAACCTTTTTGACGCCAATAACGCGACATAATATCTGAGGCGGTATAGCCTTCTGGATGACCAACATGCAAACCCTCACCAGAGGGATAAGGAAACATATCCAAAACATACTTTTTTGGCTTTTTAGCATCCTCTGCTACAACAAAAGTGTTATTCTCCTCCCAATATTTTTGCCATTTTGGCTCAATTTCTTTTGGCTGATACTCTTTATTCATAAAGAAAAAACAAATAATTATAGGAAAATTCTAACATTATCAAGCTAAAAAATCAATAAAAAATGATGTTTTGATTATCTAACGGACTTGACAAAAAGCTTGAAAAATATTCTTATCCATAGTATAATGTTTATACTAAAAAATTATTTTAAATATATTAGTATAGTCTTTAAAAAAATCTTAACTCGTCTTTTGCTCAAGACAATTGACGCCCTACTAAAACTCAAAACACCAATGTTGTGGTTAGGTGGCGTTTTATATCTACTAAGTAAATCTTTTGGTAAATTTTTTATTTTGCCAATTATTTTACCAATTTATCGTTTAGTCTTAAGAGGCAAGAGCTATTGGCGTCGTTTAGACATCAAACAAATACCTTATTTAATTTTTATCAAAAAATATTTACCACGATTAACAATTTTTTTAATTGTCATCACAATTACTAGCCACAATATCTTAGCCCAAACTTATGGTGGTGACGACTATACAAATAACAACCTACTTTCTGCTTTGATTACTCCCACCGAAGCTGGCTGGAGTGAGCTCATAGAAGAAACTGGACCAGCTACTTCTGAGCCTATTGCTATGAATAAATTTTTAGAAGAGCAAGGCGCTGTACAAGAAACTATTATCACCACACCTTTTCCTGAAGAAGTTTTTATCGAAGGTAGCACTGATACCTCACCAGATGCTTCTAGTTTAGTACAAATCAATGCACAAGATAACGAAATTGCTCAACGCACAGACAATGTAGTTTATACTGTCAAAAATGGCGACGTCTTAGGCGCTATCGCTGAACAGTTTGGTATTTCGGTCAATACTATTTTATGGGCCAATGATTTGACCTGGAGCTCAACCATCAAAGCTGGCCAACAACTCACCATTTTGCCACAATCAGGCATAGAGCATGAAGTAAAAAGTGGCGACACGGTTTTAGCCATTGCCAAAAAATATCAAGTCGCTGCTGACGATATTATTAGCAACAATAAATTAGCCAGTGCTTCTGACATACGCAGTGGTGATTTGTTATTTATCCCCAATGGCGTCAAACCAACTGCTGTCAAATCATCCTACACCCCAAAAACTGTAGCTAAAAATACGCCTGCTAAAAATGAAAATGTTTATAGCGATGAAAAAGTTCCAGGTGCTTCCGAAGATACAAACACCAAATTACTCTGGCCAGTTTTAAGTCAACGTATTACTCAATATTTTCACTGGGGCCACAGTGGTCTAGATATTGGTGACAAAACAGGCAATCCTATTTATGCCGCTGAAAGTGGTAAAGTAGAACGCTCCGGCTGGTCCACTGGCTACGGCTACAATGTGGTTATCAATCATGGCAATGGCCTGACAACTTTGTATGGACACGCTAGCAAGCTCTTAGTCAAAGCTGGCGATACTGTCACTAGAGGCGAGACAATCGCACTAGTAGGCTCAACTGGTTGGTCAACGGGACCACATCTACACATGGAAGTCAGGGTCAATGATGTGAAAAAAAATCCACTCAATTATATTAAATAAACTACTAAAAAACCGCCTTAATAGGCGGTTTTTTATTTTTTAATTTTATTACTTTAGTTCCAATAAACCGTCCCCCAAAGGATTATAACCATTATTCACTTCTTGACCGTCTAAATAACCATCACCATCAGTATCTGATTTGTTTGGATCTGTTAAAAATTGTAAAACCTCGAGACCATCATCTAAGCCATCTGAATCTGTATCATAACTATTTGGATTTGTGAGATGTTCATTTACTTCTTCCTCATCAGATAATAAATCTCCATCACTATCAAAAGAGCTAACCGGCTCTAAGTCTATATTGCCCGCACAAGCCTGTTTAAAACAGCCGCTCTTGCTGTCTGAATAACTACAAGCTATACCAGGGACACCTTCTTTGTAGACACAGAAATTAAATGACGCACTTCCAAAATCTGAAACACTATATTCTCTACTCCACTGATAACCATTATCTAGTATGGGCCAATTTGGAGCATCTGCTAAATCATCACATATCTGAGTATCTGTGTTTGGCGCATTAAATGTTTTGTTATTTTGTAAGCACAAAGTAACTCCGTTTTGTAATTCGAGTAATTGTTCTACGCTTAAAATGCTTAAAACATCGACCGGCTCACCACCATTTACCTGTTCGCCCATAAATAATAAATCTAAAATTTCTTCAATACTAGCCACATTTTCTGGCACGCTAATTTCCGTAGCTTCTATCAGCTCCATTTCTTGAGTGAAATTGAAACTCATTGTTCCAAGTTTTTGACCAGACTGATTAACATCTAAGTCTACAATTTGCAATTCTATGCCAAAAATATTTTTACTAGCAGTATCAACCCAAAAATTTAAATTCATTTTTTTAAAAAAATCTTGCATCATTTGCCACCAGCTGAAGCCCAAAGTGACACTCAACAAACAATTGCCGAGGTTGATACACCAAAAGATTATTATGGAATTTTATCTAAAAATAAAAATATTTTATTGGGTCAAGTAAATATTGCTATTGGTAAATTTATTGTACCAAGAATTAATAATTATTTAAATTCTGATGTTAATAAATATTATGGTAGATGTTATGATGTATTTCCGTTTGGTGAAACATGTTTTGGTGGGACATTAAGAGTTCTATTTGATAAACTAGCACTAAATAATATTACATTAACAAAAGGGTCGGGTAAGGTTACGGTTAACTATAATGCTTCAGCACAGATTCAGGTTTATTTTGAGACT
>CAIRBL010000023.1 GCA_903876815.1 uncultured bacterium | reverse complement strand
GATTTCAAGTTTTTCTATAATTTCTATTTCAAATAAATATGCGTTTGAAATATAAATTATTTCAGCTCGCCTGCGGGCGAGCTGTTTGGCGGCAAATTCTTTTGAATATCCAATAAATCTTGTTTCTGAATAAGTACTGCTAAGCTTATATTCTTGATATTTACCGTCGGTATTTTATATTTATGTAATAAAATTAAATCATTATGAGATAAATATTTCAAAAGACCATCTTCCAAAGTATAAAATAAAAAAAGATATTTTCCAAAGTATTTATATGACATTGTTATAATAATATCATTATTACTTGGATCTTTTGCATGATATTTCTCTAACTGGTCATTGCCAAAATTATATTGACACAAGGGCGATTTTCTATAATTTAATGGCTTTTGTCGAACGATTCCAAAACGTTGATTCGCTCTTTTTTGATGTGTTTGAACTAAGCCATCACTCTTATTTATTTTACTATGATATGAATTTTGCAAACAATAATTTCTATATTCTACCTCATTAAATACGCGGCCTTCATTTTGATGATTTAACAAAACTATATAAATACTAGCGTCGTTAAGTTTATCACCTTCTATATCAAAAATTCTACGAAAATTTTTATCTTTATCTACAAACAATACTGAGCATACTATATTTCTCACCATAAAAAACCATAAACTCTATTTTTCCCAAACAATATGCCCATTAATATTATGTTTTTCATAAGTCTCTAAAACATCATTACAAAATTTTATTAGCTCTTTGTTATTTTCACTCTTTGCTAATTCATATAAATGGATAAACATTTTTTTACCAGTTTCAGTTTGTTTTAAATTCTTTTTAATAAAATTATGCTGAGAACATAAAGTTTGACCATTTTCTATAGTGGCCTCGCCGCCAAAATCTTTTGGTTTTATGTGGTCAATGTGTAAATCAACACCATTCTCTCTGCCTTTGCCACAAATAACACATTTATAACCATCTTTTTTAAGAATTATTGCTTTTTGTGCGGCGGTAAAATCTTGTAGCTTTCTTGTGTTTACTTGTTTAGGATCAAATTTATAAATACCCTTCGCAACCTTGATTAAGAAACCGGATTGAGCTAATTGACGAATTGCTCTATCCGGATCACGAAAAACACCACCCTTAGTTCTTTTTTTATAAGTAGCCACAACCCAATCAACTACTTCTGGGTGTTTAATATCTCTGTTTGGATTTTTTTTAAAAAATTCAATAATAAGATCTTTTTGGACTACATTGTTATTATTTTTTTCTTTCATAAAATATTTATTTTAAAAATTGTGATTGATTTATTTTACCATCTTCATGCAAACGTTTAATGGCTATATCGCAATAATCTTTATCAATATCCACACCAATACCTCTTCTATTATGCAAATAAGACGCTATTAAAGTAGAGCCACTACCTAAAAATGGATCAAAAATGATATCGCCAATAAAACTAAATAATTTAATACATCTTTTTGGTAGTTCAATAGGAAATGGAGCAGGATGACCGCCGGCTGCTTTTTTGCTTTGGCCATTAAATGTCCAAATACCATTTGTCCAGTCTATAAATTCTTGCTTTGTAATATCATTTTTTTTGCTACCAGTAGTTTTTTTCCAGCTATCTTTATACAAAATTAAAATTAGTTCTACAGGAGCTATGACATATGGAGCGGAAGCTGACATATACGAACCCCATGCTGTTCGTCTAGAAATATTACCTTCATTCCAAATAATTGTAGAGTGATATTTCCAGCCCACGTTTTTAGCAATTCTAGTTATATCTGCACCAACCGACTTTTGACCGCCTTTATTTTTATCAAGTGGTATATTTAAACAAAAGCGTCCTTCACTTTTTGCTAAATCAAAACACTTTTTAATCCATTTTTCAGTGAATTCTAGATAATCTTCATAGGTTAAATTATCAGCATGTGAATTATAATGAATATCAACATTATACGGCGGCGAGGTAATTATTAAATCAACTGAATTATTCGGTATGCTATTAAATTTTAAAATATCGTCTTTATAAATAAAAACATTATCTTTTGTAAAATATGGTTTTTTTATCTTTATAGTATTAGCTTTTTTTATATTTTTTTTAATCATCAATTTAGCACAACATTACTTAATTAATTCATCAACATGAACTTCTAAAGCATTCGCTATCTTTTCTAAGTTAAGAAGCGTAGGATTTTTTTGTCCATTTTCTACCCTACTAACATAAGCTCTATCCATACCCGTAATACGACTAATATCGCCTTGCGACATATTTTTAGAAAGACGGATATTCTTTAAATTTTTACCTAATTTTTTAGTTAAATTTGCCATAATTTATACATAAATAATAGTATCTATTGCTTTATTTTACAATAGTGTATTATAATACAATAGTATAAACAAAGAAAAGTTTGCTTTTGGCTAAATAAAGTTCGAGCCGATAGGCAGTTTTAAACAATTTTATTTTGGCGTGGACGCGGCCAGAGCGGCGGCTGGCGCGGCTTGGATTTCAGCCGCCGCTCTGAAAGTCCGTTCGTATTTTTTCGTAAAG
>CAIRBL010000022.1 GCA_903876815.1 uncultured bacterium | reverse complement strand
CGCATTGTCACTGATAAAGCTTATCAGTATCTAAATATGCCTTTACCAGAAAATAATAAATTATTTTAAGATAGTGTTTGAAAGAATTATAAAATATAATATCTGGAGTTTGTTGTTTGTTTTAATTTTAGCCATGATAATATCAGTGGCTATTTTAAAACCTTCTTGGCAGATAGGTGGGGATGGTTTTGGGTATTATAGTTATGTCAGATCCTTTGCTTTTGATGGAGATTTTCAGTTTAATAATGAATTTAGTTTGTTTGATAGCTTGTATCATCATCACACTGTTCAAGGTTGGCGTACAAGCATGGGTAAGATCGGTAATCCTTTTGCTGTGGGCGCGGCTATTTTATGGTTACCTTTTATTTTAATAGCAAAATTTATCACTAGTATCGGTCATTTTGTAGATCCATTTTTTATAACTGGCTATAATTTGCCATTTCAAATATCAATAACCTTGGGAACTTGGTGCTATTTTTTATTAGGTATTATTTTAACGTTTAAAACATTAAATAATTTTGTTGAAAAAAAATATGCCTGGCTAAGTATTTTATGTATCACCGCTATTTCTCCTTTACCCTTTTATTTAATTTATGAGCCAAGCATGTCTCATGGCTTAACATTTTTTTCAACAGCCTTACTTTTTTATTTTTC
This sequence comes from uncultured bacterium, assembly GCA_903876815.1. Lineage (GTDB taxonomy): Bacteria > Patescibacteriota > Patescibacteriia > UBA1558 > GWA2-36-10 > CAIRBL01. Next base: position 922 of record CAIRBL010000022.1, on the reverse strand, counting down.
TATTAAACTATACAAAGAACAACAAATAAATTATCGATATTTAGCTTTGGCTGCTTTTTCTTTAGGCTTAACATTTTTAATTCGCTGGCAGGATGTTTTATTAGCAATAATACCCCTGGGTATTATCATTGATAAATTATCGCTAACTAAAAATTGGCAAAAATATTTTGTTAGTTTTTTAATTTTTGTAGGAGTCTTTTTTTTCAGCGTTTTACCTCAATTAGTGATGTGGCATTATTTATACGGTGCTTGGATTAGTGTTCCACAAGGTGCATCTTTTTTTGATTTAGCTCATCCTCATATTTGGCAATTATTTTTTTCTAGTTATCATGGATTTTTTATAATACATCCTTTATTAATATTTGGGATAATTGGTCTATGGTGGGCTTATAAAAAAAATAAATATTTGATTTTTCTATTAATTATTGCTCTTATTTTAGAAACTTATATCAACTCTGCTTTGTTTGATTGGTATGGCGGAGGCTCATTTGGTGCACGCAGAATGATTAGCACTTTATTTATATTTATTTTTGGTTTGGCTTATTTATTAAAGGAAATTAATAAGATAAAACTAGCAGTCATCTTATTTAGCATTATAATATTTATAGGCTTTATATTTAACGGCTTACTTATGATGGCATATGCTAGAAAAATTATGCCCCTCAATGCTTTTACTCCTTATCAAGAAGTTTATTATGCCCCAATTAAAGTTTTACTTGATTTATGAAAAATAAATTACTTTTACACTCTTGTTGTGCGCCATGCTCAATTTATGTCCTTAAGCAGTTAATGTCTTCATGGGATTTGACTGTTTATTTTTATGATCCAAATATTCATCCACGCCAGGAGTATAATCAGCGTCGCGATGAGATGAAAGCTTACTGCGAAAAACTAAAAGTAAATTTTATTGAAGGTCCCTATG
>CAIRBL010000021.1 GCA_903876815.1 uncultured bacterium | reverse complement strand
TTTTTGCGTATAATAATTTCTAGTAACTCTATAAGGTTTACTAGGCAGATGCTGTCGCCAAGATTTTTTACTATTTATCATCATTTTTACACTTCCTCTCTCTTGTATTGAGCTCCTCTATTTTGTGTCGTTTAATATATTATTAAACAATCACTCGTTTTATTTGTGGATGCAAACGTGTGACTATTTCATAGTTGATAGTGTTTGCTAAAATAGCTAGCTCGTCAACGCTAAGATAATTTTGACCATCGTGACCCAATAATACCACTTCGTCCCCTATTTGTGCATCTGAATCTAGTGGTAATTCAACCATCATCAAATTCATACAAATATTTCCTCGTACTTTATATCTTTGACCTTTGAATAAAACTTCGGCCTTATTTGACAGACTACGATCATAACCCTCATTGTAACCTACTGGCAAAATAGCAAGCAAACAATCCGTTGTGGTTGTATAAGTCCGATTATAGCCAATGCTAGTGCCGACTGATAATTTTTTGAGCTGAATAATTTTTGTTTTCCAAGTTAATACCGGCTGTAAACACATCTTATTTTCCCAAGCTCGACGCTTGCTAGCTGCACTTGGCCAGAGCCCATACAAAGAAAGACCTAGTCTAATCAAATCACCCTGTGCTTCTTTTTGGCTCAAGGTAGCCGCTGAACAAGCAGCGTGTTTTTTAAACTGTGGCCACTTGGCGCATAATGTCAAAAAATTATTTAACTGCTTTTTTGTGAACTCTTGCTCCTCTGCTTCACTTTCGGCAAAATGAGTGTACAAGCTATTAATGATCAAATTATTTTTTTGACTAATAATTTTGATTGCCTCATTTGCCTCTGATAATAAAAACCCTAAACGTGAAGTACCAGTATCAATTTTGATATTCACCAAAAATTTCCCCTGCAACTTATCAGCCATTTTGTCCAAAAATTCTGCCGTTTCTAAATCATAGATTGGCAAAGAAATTTTTTTACTTTGTGCCAGAGCTAATTGTTCTTCGTTGAAGTCAAAATAACTCAAAACCATTATCGGTTTTTGAGTCAAATAACTTAAAGATACAGCTTCATCTAAACTCACAACTGCTAAGCCAGCCACTAAATTTTCGCTTTCTAAAATACTGGCAATTTCTGTTAAGCCATGACCATAAGCATTACTTTTGATGACTGGCCAAATTTGACTGTTCGGTGCAATCTTTTGAAACTCTCTTATATTATGAACTAAATTTTTTTTATTTATTTCTATCCAAGTTAAAGGCATTATTTTTTCAAAAATTCTTTATTCATAAATTTTTGCAAAGCCTTAGGGATCAAAACGCTACCATCAGCTTGCTGATTTTGTTCTAAAATAGCAGGTATCACACGACTAGTAGCCAAACCAGAAGCATTGAGTGTATGAACAAATTTATTTTTACCATCCACATCTTTAAATCTAGTATTACCACGACGAGCTTGATAGTCCAAAGCATTGGAAACACTAGAAACTTCTTTATAAATATTCATAGATGGTATCCAAACTTCTATGTCCACAGTTTTAGCCATAGCCGCACTACAATCCTCAGCTGCTAATTGTACTGAATTATAATGCAAACCTAAGCCCTCTACTAATTTTTCGGCATTTTGCAAAAGCTCAGCAAAAGCAGTCCAAGAATTTTCTGGTTTAGTAAACTGAAACATTTCAATTTTATTGAACTGATGACCCCTAATCATACCTCTTTCTTCTGCTCGATATGAGCCGGCTTCCCTTCTAAAACAAGTGGAATAAGCATAATATTTGAGTGGCAAAGTATTGCTCTCCAAAATTTCATCACGATGATAATTGCCCAGCATCATTTCAGATGTAGCATTTAAACATAATTTGTCTTGGGTCCAAAATAAATCATCTCGAAACTTTGGCAAATGACCAGAGGTGTAGGCTGATTGTTCTGTCAAAAGATAAGGCGGTAACATAAAGGTATAATTATTTTGACGATGAAATTCTATAAAATAATTCAGTAAGGCCCATTCTAATAAAGCACCGTCACCAACATAAACCCAAAAACCAGCTCCAGACATTTTAGCGGCCCTAGGATAATCTATCAGGCCCAAGTCGGTTGCTATGTCTACATGATTTTTTGCTGAAAAACTAAACTCTGGTTTCTGTCCAAAAGTTTTGATGACTCTATTATTTTCTTTGCCGCCAGCTACTACATCATCGGCTGGTAAATTGGGTAAAGCTGATAATTTATCTAATAATTCTGTCTCCAGCTTTTTTACTTCTTCTTCCAAATCTTTAATCTTAACACCAAGATCTTTCATTGCCTTGATGGTCTCTTCATTGGGTTTAACTTTAGAAGCTTGATTTCTTTCTGCTTGAAGTTTTTCTAACTCAACCAAAAGCTCTCTGCGTTGATCATCTAAATTTAAAATGCCGTCTAAATCTAAAAGGTCTGGACTCATGCGCTTAAGCAGCGCTTGTAAAACACGCTCTTTATTATCGCGAATATTTTTTATATCCAACATAAAATTATTCTTCTAAAATAATAATTTTTTCTATCTTATCACCTTGGGTAATTTTATTTACTACATCTTGACCTGAAGTCACTTGACCAAAAACAGAATGCACATTGTCTAGCCATGGTGTTGCTTCATGAGTAATGAAAAATTGAGAACCATTGGTGTTTGGACCAGAGTTGGCCATCGATAAAACACCGGCTTTATCATGTTTTAAGTCAGGATGAAACTCATCGGCAAATTTATAACCAGGACCACCAGCACCCGCAACTGGCAAGCCACTACCATCATTTTGCTCATAAGTAAAATCCACACCCGCTGTGCCTTTGGCCTGTGGATCGCCGGTTTGAATCATAAAACCTTCTATCACACGATGAAAATAAATACCATCATAAAAACCCTCTTTAGCTAATTTAACAAAGTTAGCTACTGTATTAGGAACTTTATCACCATAAAGTTCTAATTTAATTTCTCCTTTTGTTGTTTGAATTGAAGCATGCATAAGTTTACCTTCGGTTAATGTATTTTCTAAATAATTATCTCCTTGTTGTTGCCGCAAAGCGTCTAATTGGGCTTGCATATTTGGCCACCAAGTTTTGGTGAAACCAAGATTTTGACAAAATTCTTCTGTTTGACAAGACAATGAACTTGCCTCAATGCTAGGCGGACAAACCACACAGTTTGATGCCATACAAGCATCGATACTTTCTATAGTTGTACAATCCGTATTAGTATTTGCTACCTTCTCCTCTGCCTTAGAGCAAGCGCTTAAAAAAAGCACTAAAAATAAAACTAAAAATATTTTTTTCTTCATAATTATTATTTTTCTTTTGGCTTCATAGTGGGAAAGAAAATAACTTCTTTGATATTTTCTACATCACCCAAAAGCATTACTAATCTATCAATACCCATACCAAGACCAGCGGTTGGTGGTAAGCCATGTTTCAAAGCTTCCACAAAATCAGCATCAGCGCCTTGCGCTTCGTCATCACCACCATCTTTCAAACGTTTCTGTTCTTTAAATCTTTCTTCTTGATCAAGTGGATCATTAAGCTCTGAAAAAGCATTACAAACTTCAGCAGTTTTAACTACTAGCTGAAATCTTTCTACATAGTTTGGTCTATCAGCTAATTTTTTCGCTAAAGGTGAGAGATCTAAAGGATGATTGATAATAAAATGAGGCTGAATCATTTTGGCTCTAACAAATTTTTTGTATAATTCGTCTAACAATTTTCCTCTACCCCACGATTTATCCACTGATATTTTAGCCGTTTTAGCTAATTCAACTAAATCTTGATTGGTAGCCTTATCAATATCTATATCCAATGCCTTATCTAGAGCTTCTTTAAAATCTACTCTTGGATAAGGAGTAGTGAAGTCAATCACGTCATCTCCATTTTTGACTTGCAAACTACCATTGTTTACTTTTTTCACTAGTTGTTCAAAAAACTTTTCAATAAAATCCATCAAAAACTGATAATCTTTGTAGGCCCAATAAAATTCTATCTGCGTAAACTCTGGGTTATGCTGATGATCAATGCCCTCGTTACGAAAACAACGAGCTATTTCATAAACTTGTTCATAACCACCAATAATTAAACGCTTCAAATATAGCTCCGGTGCCACACGTAAATATAAATCAATATCCAAAGCTTTGTGATGAGTCACAAAAGGCGCTGCAGTCGCTCCGCCAGCCACAGTTTGTAGAATAGGCGTATCTACTTCTACAAAACCTACTGCATCAAAATACTCTCTAATATTTCTAATAATAGTGCTTCGTAATTTAAAAACATCTTTCACTTCTGGGTTAGCCAACAAATCTAAATATCTTTTTCTAAATCTCAAATCAGGATCCTTGAGACCAGCATGTTTATCTGGCAAAGGTAATAAAGTTTTGCTTAAAATTTTGATACTGTCTGCTAAAATAGTTGGCTCTTTAGTTTTGGTTTCAAAAGCTGAGCCTGTAATTTCTACAAAATCACCCAAATCATAAAAATCGGTAAATTCCTGATAATTTTTTTCACCAATATTGTCTTTACGGACAAAAGCTTGTACTCTGCCACTCTCATCTTCAAAATGCAAAAAAGCTGAGCCACCTTGTAGTCTTAAACTGCGAATTCTGCCCGCTAAGATGATTTTTTCACCACTAGCTAACATTGTAGCAAAATTATCCAAAAAGGCCTTTACAGAGCCATTTTTGGCTGTTTGAGAAGGATAAGGGCTAATGTTTTGCGCTTGCAAAAGCTCGGCTTTACGACATCTTTGTTGAAACTCATCATTGATGCTGATTTCTAATTCTGGCATATTTTATCTAAATACTTAATTTATAAACTATTTATACTTAATTTTAGCCAAATTAGCCAAAATAAGCAAGCAAAATAGGCCTAATATTGACAAAAATTGTAAAGTATGCTATTATATTCAATCGTTCACAAAGTGTGCGCGACGCACATTACAACCTTTTTTCACTTCAAATGGAGACTCCAGAGATGCAGAACATCTATCGTCTGATCGCGGTCGTTTTCACGACCATCATCATCACCCTCAGCTTCAGCAACAGCGCCCAGGCGCAGTACGGTCCGGCGCATTTTTCCGAGACCTATCCGGATACGGCGTACGTTTTACCCGACGAGTTCTTCTCCTGCCAGCAGGAAATTAGTGTCATTGACTGGCAAGACAGGATCGTCACTTTCGAGCTCTACTTCGGTGGCTCAGGAGCCACGAACAACAACACGTACTTCGATGGCTGCGAGAGCGACTACATCAGCCAACTGGGATCGCTTCTGGAAGAAGAGCAAGAGATCCAAGGCGATTACATCTATCGTGCAAACTGGATCGCATACGGCGAAGGTCTCTGGTCATTTCGTGGCTACACCTTCCAGTTCAACAACAACATGCCGATTGGCTACCACAAATTCTACGCTGGTTCCATCGGTGGTGATGTGTTGAAACAAGACGGCAGCTTCGAAACGTTCACTGACTACAAGCAACAGTACATCATCAGCTCCGACGGCATCCGTGGTGATGCCAATGGAGATGGTGAAGTCACAGCGGAAGACGTGGAGTCGATTCAGATGTACTGCTTCAGCCCATGGTTACACCGTGACTGGCGCTACAACCTGAACGGCATCAATGTGGGCCGTTCCATGATTCTGTTCAGTTGGCCAACCATGCTGGACGGTCACCTGATCTACACGAACCTCGATGATCCGAACAATCCCTACGGAATCGGTCGCCTGATATCGGAAACCGCATACGGCAATTCCAACGTTCGGCCCGCTCCATACAGCACATCACAAATCGATGATCATTTGATCATCGACACGGATGGACAAGCGGTGGCAATCCGTGGCAACCTGCCCGATGGCACGCCGTGGCAAACCGAAGCGCTGATAAGCAACGGTTCCGCCGTTTTCCAAGTGCCGGCCGAACTACAGAACACACAAATCGAGGCTGTATATATCGACAACGCCACCAGCATCCACACACCGGTGCAGCCGAGCAACCTGAGCCTGCAGCAGAACTACCCGAACCCCTTCAACCCGACGACGACCATCGACTTCAGTCTGCTGACGGCCAGCCAAGTCAGCCTCAAGGTCTACGACCTGATGGGCGCGCTGGTGGCCACGCTCGCCGACAGTCCGATGAGTGCCGGCCAGCACAGCATCAACTTTGACGCCAGTGACATGGCCAGCAGCGTCTACATCTACAAGCTGGAAGCCAACGGCCAGACCAAGACGAAGAAGATGATCCTGCAAAAGTGAAAATGACCTCGCCGGCGGCGAGGTCAAACATCGAGTCCCCGAAGACAGACATTCGGGGGCTTTTTTATTTAATAAATTTTATTTTACTTCTGGTAATTTTTTACCTTTAAACTTCCACAAATATTTTAAAAAGCTAACAATATGAGCTCGAGCGGTTTTTTTTCTTAAAACAGTTAAAATATTATTTTGAGCTGAATCTCTCTTATGTAAATGTATGACCTCTGCTTCGCCAACATAGGCAACTTTAAAACCATTTTCCCAAAAACGTCTAGACCAATCCAAATCTTCCATATACATAAAATATTTTTCGTCCAACAAGCCAACTTTAAACAAAGCATTAGCTCTCACCATCAAACAAGCGCCAAATAAAGCTGGCACATAAAAATTTTTGTAATGATCCGCCTCCATCATAAAATATTTTTTTAACCAAGCCTCCCCTCTGTCAGTTTTGGCTAAAAAAGTTCTCCTAAAAAATGGCAATTTCCAATCAGGAAAAATTGTAGCCGAGTATTGCAAACTATGGTCAGGATTTATCAAGCGTGGACCAGCTAAGGCAACTCCTGCATTTGCTTCCATGTATTGATATAAAATTTCAATAGCTGAAGAAAAAAAAGCTAAATCAGGATTACAAATCATTATATATTTTCCTTTGGCTTGTTTAATGCCTAGATTATTACCGGCTGCAAAGCCAGCATTGATATTATTTTGAATAAATCTGACTCGATCGTCTGTTTTGACAATGTCTGCAATACCGTCATAAGAAGCATTATCAATCACTAAAATTTCATATTTTAACGACAAAGACAAACTAGA
>CAIRBL010000020.1 GCA_903876815.1 uncultured bacterium | reverse complement strand
GATTAATTTTTGGTTTTTATTTTAATGTAATTTTGGATTATATGGGTAATTTTCAATACGAATGGTTTGGTCCCGTTTTCACTGTGCCTATGAATTTAGCAGTAGTTTATCTCATTTTTTTTAAAAAACATAGCTAATATTGTTTTAAGATATAAAGTTTAAGTATAATCAATTTTAAAATATGAAAAATATTATTGAGAGTTTGAATGAAATTAAAAAATTTGGTCAATATCCAGATGTTCATGTTATTGAGAGCGCTCCTGACCCAGAAGTATTAATTGGGAATAAAAAAATTTTATTATTCTGTTCTAGTAATTATTTAGGTATAGCAACCAATAAACAATTAATAGACGCTGCTGTTTTATCTTTTAAAAAATATGGCACAGGATCCGGTGGATCTAGATTGTTGTCCGGAACATATGACGCGCATGTCGCTTTAGACAAGAAAGTTGCATTATTCAAAGCAACGGAAGATGCTTTGACGTTTAATAGTGGTTTTCAAACTAATTTTAGTGTTATTAATAGCATAGTTAATCCTTTTAGATTATCAATAAAAAGTGTTCTTTTTTCAAAAAAGACAATAATTTTTAGTGATGCATTAAATCATGCTAGTATAGTGGATGGATGCAGAAACAGCAAGACGGAAGTTTTTATTTATAAGCATAATGACATGGAAGATCTTGAGAGGGGATTAAAAAAATATAAGACAAAAAGAAAATTGATAGTAACTGATGGCGTTTTTAGTATGGATGGTGATATAGCCAAATTAGATCAAATAGTTAAACTAGTGGATATCTATGGTGGTTTGATTTATGTTGATGATGCGCATGCCACCGGTGTATTAGGGGAGCATGGTGGTGGTACAGCAGAACATTATCATGTTCAAGATAAGATTGACATGCAAATGGGCACCTTTAGTAAAGCCGTTGGTGTTTTGGGTGGGTATATAGCGGGTAAAAAAGAATTAATAGAATATTTAAGGGTGGCCACCAGATCGTATATTTTTTCTACAGCTATGCCTCCAGCTATAGCTGAGGTTATAGCTAAATCTCTGGATATAATACATGACGATCATCACATAAGAAGTAAATTAAAAGAAAATGCTGATTATCTAAGAAGTAACTTACAAAATATTGGTTTCGATACTTTAACGAGTGAAACTCAAATTATACCAATTTTTATAGGCGACGATAATAAGGCTATTGAGGCTGCTAGATATTTGTTTAAGCATAATATTTTTGGCCCAAGCGTTAGGTGGCCTGCTGTAGAAAAAAATCGTAGCAGAATAAGACTTACCGTTATGTCTACGCATACTAGAGAACAGTTAGATTACTTATTAAATATTTGCAGTAAGATGAAAGAGGATTTAAAAATAAAATAAAATGTATTTTTTGATTATAGTTGCAATTTTTTCTTTAGTCTTGGGCACTTATGTTTTATCCAAAGGTTTAAATAAAACATTAAATAGACTATTTTTTTGGTTAACTATTTTTTCTACTTTATGGATTTTGACAAATGTATTAGCTGGATTAATGGAGACAATTTTTTGGATCAAAAGCGCTTATGCTTTTGGTGCTTTTGTGCCAGCAGCAGCATTAATGTGGGTTTTATACTTATCAGGGTTAAGGTTAAAAAAATATTATTTTTATTTAATAGGTTTTTTTGGCGTCTTCTTTTTTGTCTTACCCTATATCGATGGTTTAGTTTTATCAAAGATTGACGAAGTGTTTTTAGGGGGGTTTATTGGTGAATTTGGTCCATTATTTCCTCTGTACGCTTTTTATCAAACAGCGATGTTTTTGCTAATGTGGCTCGTGTCTTATGTTTCATATAAAAATTCTTCAATCGGATTAAAAAGAGAACAATTTAAGTATGTTTTTATAGGCGTTGTTTTAACTTCTTTATTAATATTTATAGTAAGTTTTTTATTGCCATTATTTAATATTATAAATTTTACTTTTTTAGATAGCCCATCTTTAATTATTTTTTTGTCTTTTATTACTTATACAATTACTAGATTTCGTTTATTTAATATAAAATATTTTATTACTCGTAGTATTTTATATACAATATTAGTAGCTTCTGTTGCAAGTTTTTTTGCTTTTTCTATTTTTTGGTTAGCGCCTAAATTTGGCGGAGACACAAGTAATGGTCGTATTGTCAGTACGATTTTAAGCTCTATCTTAATTGTGGTTTTTTTGGATCCCATCAAAAAACTTTGGGCCAAATTAACAGATAGTATTTTTTATAAAGACAAAATTGATTATTCACAGGTTCTGCAAAAAGCCAGTTCTATTGTGGCTAAAGAAATCGATTTGCAAAAATTATTACATGATTTAGCTATTTTATTAAGTAAAGAACTAAAGCTAAAAAAAGTTAAGATATTTATGCCGAAAAATGGCCAATTTATTTTAACCGCTAGTTCTCAAAATAGTAATGACACTTTAGTTTTGACAGATCAAATCACGCATTATTTTAGTCAAAAACAAGAAATTGTGATTACTGAAGAATTATTTAGACAAAAAGATGAGGAGCAAGATAAAGAAAAACGAGAAAACATAGAGCGTATTACTCAGGAATTAGAAAATATTGGTTCAGAAATGACAGTGCCAATAGCAGAAAGTAATAAAATTAATGCTTTGTTTGTTTTGTCACAGAAAATGTCTGGTGATATTTTTGGTACAGATGATATCAATTTTTTTAGCTTGCTAACCCCGCAGATTGCTACTGCTATTGAAAAGTCTAAATTGTATGAAGAAGTACAAGAATTAAATCGTGACTTGCAGAAAAAAGTTGATGAAAGAACGGAGAGTTTAAGAAAAGTTAATTTAGATTTGGAAGATAGAAATAAATATTTGACTACCATGCAGGTGATTATCAACATGGTGAGTCGTACTTTGGATCTCAAATCTGTGACACAAATGATTGCTGATAGTATCGCTTCTGAGCTCGGCTATATTGGTGGCGTTTTGAGTTTTGTAAATGGTGACAACAAATTGCGGGTCAAAGCAGTCACCAAGAATAAACAAGCTCAAGATAGTATAGGGCTATTGCCGGAAGATATTTTTCATTATCAGGCTGATTTAAAAAACGGCTATAATCTTGGTGTGGAAACAGTGCTGACTGCTAAAATAAATTTTTCTTCTCAAATGTCAGATTTTTTTTCGCCACCAGTGGAAGCAAGTGTAATGGATTTGATTCAATCCAAATTAGGAGTCAAAACTATAGTGGGTGTGCCTATTTTTTCTGAGGATAAAATCATTGGTGTGGTGCATTTTTTGTTAGCAGTGGAAAGAGATGATATTGGCCCCTTGGATATTGAGATGATGACTTCTTTGACAAATCAGGTGGGTATAGTTTCTCGAAATTTAGCTTTGTATGAAAATCTACAAAAAGTAAATTATGATTTAAATGAGGCTAATTTGCATTTGAAGGCTCTGGATAAAGCTAAGTCTGAATTTTTATCTATTGCTTCTCATCAATTGCGCACCCCAGTTTCTGCTTTGAAGGGGTATCTATCTATGATGATTGACGGTGATTTTGGACCAATACCGGAAAAAATAAATAAATTATTAAAAGATTTATTCGATAGCGCTTCAAGGCTTGCTCGTACTATCAATATATTTTTAAATGTTTCTCGTATTGAGGCAGG
>CAIRBL010000019.1 GCA_903876815.1 uncultured bacterium | reverse complement strand
TGACACGACAGGTCAAGGTGGTTGCACAGTCGGCAGCTCGATCACTTTGAACGTCTATCCTGAAGGCGCATCAACTGGTGACGTTTACTATACAGGCACAGCTCTCGTGACTGGTTTCAGCGTGACTGGATCATTTGATGGCATGGTCGAAGCATCAATCACCTTCCAGGGTACTGGTGGATTGACTAAATCGACTGCGAGCTAAGGCATGAAAGCGATCGACAGAGCAGTCGAGCATTTCAAGTCAAAGCCAGTTAAGCGCATAGAGGTTCCAGAGTGGGGTGACGATTCTGGACCTCTTGTCATTTTTGCCAATCCGATCACGCTAAGAGAGCAAAGCAAGCTCAGCAAGATCGAAGGCGGCGATGCGGAGATGCTGATCGAAGTATTGGTCATGAAGTCTGAGGACGGGCAAGGCAACAAGCTCTTCACGATCGAGGACAAGCCAAAGATCAGATCGTCTGTTGATCCAACCTTAGTGGCAAAGATCGTCAGCCAGATCATGTCGCAGTCACAGGAGAGCCTCGAAAAAAACTGAGGGAGACTCCCGAACGACAGCTCAAATTCGTCCTGGCAGAAAAACTTTCCATGACGGTCGATGAGCTTGAAGATAAAATGTCGTTTGAGGAGTTCCTAGACTGGGCGCTGTTGAAGGCACTATCAATACTCAAATGGTAACTAAACAATATTTAGATGATAAATTTGCTGAATTTGGAGTGGAACATAATAATAAGCACAAAAGAGTAGATAAATTAACTAATATTTTACATAAAAAGAAAATACTTAATGTCGCTGAAACACGCATTGTCTTAGCTAATTAAAAACTAAAAATTTATATATTCTCCTGGTCCCCGCGTACGCGGGGAAGGCGGGAGAATAAGAGATGAGATAAATTGGGATAAGTAGTAATTAATATGTAAAACTGCTATATTTTCCCCGCATCGCGGGGAAAATAAGCTAAATAAATTTTATGGAAGAAAGACAAAAACATTTCGAAAGACCAACTACTAATCGTCCACCATCTTTGGTGAATTTAGGTTTATTGACCGTCACAATTGCCGTTGTTGGTGGAGCTTTAGGTTTTTGGGCTATGCAAGCTTTATCTTGGGATAAGGCAGGTTTAAATCCGTTAGGAGACTTTAATCGTAATATTACGGTAAATTTAGAACAGCCACTGACTGATTTAGCCAGAAAATATGAACAAAGTATGGCTGGCGTCTATACTGCTAAAGCAATTTTACCAAAATTAAACCAAATGACTTTTACGGCTGAAGATTATTTGGGTGCTGCCACGGTAGTGACTTCTGATGGTTGGCTGATGTCTACCAACCAAGTAGTTAAGAGCGGTAAAGAAATGATCGTCTTAGATGATAAGATTTATCCGATAAAAGAAATGAAGGCGGATGAGTTTAGTAATTTAGTTTTTGTAAAAATTGAGGCTAATTTTTTACAGCCAATTGATTTTCAGTTAACTAGTAAATTAGCTGTTGGCGAAACCGTGTTTACAAATTTTGATGTACCTCAAGCAATAGAGCATGCTTTTTACCGAGATTATTTAGCTCATGAGCATTATCAAATTGATCAGTATTTATCGACTGACAAAGTAGACTATTATTTACGTTTAGGTGATCAAGCAGAGGGTGTAAATTTAGCTGCTACGCCATTTTTTAATGTCAAAGGTGATGTTTTGGGAGTTTTTTATCAAGTAAAACAAGATAAGCTATTGATTCCAGCTGAATATTTGAAACAAGCTGTTAAAACTTTATTATCACAAACCAGTCGGCCAGTTTTGGGTTTGTATTACTTTGATTTTGAAAATCAAGCGGGTTTTACTGAAAAAGGCCATTTATTGTATCACTCACAATTATCAGCTGTAGCTCCAAATAGCTTAGCTTTTAAGGCTGGCTTAAAAGTAGGCGATCAAGTATTAGCAGTAAATAACGAAGTTATTAGTGCTGAGCGTAGTTTGACTTCTATTATTCAAAGTTATCGTCCAGGTGATAAAATTCTCTTAAAAATCTCTCGAAATGATTTAGAACAGGAAATTGAGGTCCAATTATAAGTCATTTTAGCTCCCCTGCGGGGCGGGTTATTTTGCTAAGTTTGTTGCTAAAAAATCTTTACAAAACCGCTTAAAAATGGTATTATATTAAATACTTAAATTTTTAAGCAAGCAAAAAGTCGATATATTTATTATTTTGGCTAATATTAGCCAATTCTATTAAAAAAGCCAAGTGTAACATTTTAAGCGTTATTGCGTCTTAATATATGAAAAGTATTAGTAGTAATTTAAAAGAGAAAATAGCCTTTTTAAGGCTAAAAGGCGGCGATAGCGAGGCTTTTGCTTTTTTTTATGACCATTATGTCAAGCAAATCTACCGTTTTATTAGCTTAAAGGTAGCAAATCGACAAATTGCTGAAGATTTGACCCAAGACGTATTTTTAAAAGCTTGGCAATATCTAGTAGATCAAAAGCAGATTAAGAATTTTCAAGCTTTTATCTATCGCATAGCGAGAAATGTCGTGATTGACCATTATCGTCAAAATAAAGTCCAAGATTTACCACTAGAAGATTTTGCGGAAAAAGAAGAGCTATCAGATGAAACTATGACCGATAAAATCGATTTTAATATCGATACTGAAAAATTACTACATTATTTACAAAAATTAAAACCAGAGTATCAAGAAGTTTTACTCTTACGCTATGT
>CAIRBL010000018.1 GCA_903876815.1 uncultured bacterium | reverse complement strand
TATTGGCTTAAAATAGCGGGGTTATGTTCTAAGGCTGCTAGCTGAATGCTGTCAGGGAAATTTAATAAAAGTTTTAAGATTTGTTTTTCTTCAGGCTCTATCTGTTTTGGTATAGCTAAAACATCATTTTTTGGTGGAGTTTGCACTTTGCTTAAAATATTGTTTATACGAGCGTGAGTGTATTGGATAAATGGTCCAGTGTAGCCATCAAAAGCAATGCTTTCAGCAGGATTGAAAGTAATATCTTTTTGAGGGTTGGTGCTAAGGCAGAAAAATTTTAGCGCTCCTAGACCAACTTGTTTAGCAGTAGTTATTTTTTGTTGTTCAGTACTGTTGATTTGTTTATGGGCGTTGTTTATTAGTTCCGTAGCTTTGTTTTGCATTTCTTTGATAATATCATCAGCGTCAACTACTTTGCCCTCGCGTGATTTCATACGGCCGTCTGGTAAATTGACCATGCCATAAGTCAAATGATAAAGATTATCAGCCCAAGCAAAACCAATAGCTTTGAGCGTAGCAAACAAAACTTGGAAGTGGTAATTTTGTTCATTAGCCACCACATAAATCATTTGGTCAAATTTGTATTCATCGTGGCGTTGTTTTGCAAGTCCTAAATCTTGAGTGATATAAACAGAAGTGCCGTCAGCGCGCAAAACTAATTTTTGGTCAAGTTTTTGATCTGCAAGGTCAATCCACACAGAATTATCTTCTTTTTTGAAAAAAACTTTTTTATCCAAACCAAGCTTGATAATCTCTTTGCCAAATAAATAGACTTGGCTTTCATAATAAACTTTGTCAAAATCAATACCAAGATTTTTGTAAGTTTCCGCAAAACCTTCATAAACCCAGGAGTTCATAGTTTGCCATAAGTCTCTAGCTTCTTGATCATTAGCTTCCCATTTTTGTAAAAGCAAGTGAGCTTCTTGCATCAAGGGTGATTGGGCTAAGAATTGTTCGTCAATTTTCTTTTTTTCTAAATCACTTAGATTTTTATAATCAATTTTTTTTAAACTATAGTATTTGTCTTTTTCTGCTTTGAGAGCTTGTTCAAATTTGACATAATATTTGCCGACAAAATGGTCACCTTTGGTTTTGGTGCTTTGTGGTGTTTCGTGATTTCCCCATTTTTGCCAAGCTAGCATACTTTTGGCAATATGAATGCCACGATCATTGATGATATTGCAAGCCACAACTTCAAAACCACAGGCACGGTATAAATTGACCATGCTTTGTCCCAAAACATTGTTACGGACATGACCTAAATGTTGCGGTTTGTTGGTATTGGGGCTAGAAAATTCTATCAAAACTTTTTTGCCATGCCCAAGAGTATTTTGACCAAAATTAGTGTGTGTTTCAATTTCTGTGATAACATTTTTGGCTAAATATTGAGCATTTACAGTCAAGTTCAAATATGGCCCGACATTTTGAACATGAGTCACAATATTATCTGTATTAAATTTTTCAGCTAACTTTTTAGCAAGTTCCAGTGGATTTTGTTTGAGAGTTTTGGCTAAATCAAAACAAGCAAAAGCATAGTCGCCAGCAATATCTTGTGGAGGAAATTCTAGTTTGATATCAACTAAGTTTAAAGTTTGGTCAAAAATTTGGCTGATATTTTTTTGTACAATTGTCTTGATTTGTTCTAGAGTCGTCATAATAAATAAATATATGCTAATTCTACTGATATTTAGGAAAAAAATCAAATTTGTTTTGTTTTTGGTAATTTTATAAATTTTATAGATTTATGGTATAATATAGCCATGAAAAGCAAAACAAAAATAGTTTGGCATAATTTAGCTATTGAGGAAGTTTTTAAAAACTTACAAAGTAAGGCAAAAGGTTTAGATAGCCGAGAGGTAGAGAAAAGGCAAGGAGAAAATGGTCTTAATATTTTGGCCCAAGCAGAAAAATTTTCTGCTTGGCGTTTATTTTTTTCGCAGTTTAAAAGTGCTTTGGTATATGTTTTGTTGGTGGCTGCTTTAATAAGTTTATTCTTTAAAGAATTTGTCGACGCTAATGTGATTTTTGCTGCAGTTTTTTTGAATGTGATTATTGGATTTTGGCAAGAAAAAAAGGCTAATCAGTCTTTGGAAAAATTAAATAAAGTAGTAAAACAAGAAGCTATAGTTTTGCGCAATGGCAAAGAGCTCAAAATTGAAGTAAAATTTTTGGTTCCAGGAGATATTGTAATTTTGCAAGCTGGTGATAGAGTGCCGGCTGATGGTCGTCTTTTGGAAATGAGTCAATTTACTGTGAATGAGGCTAATTTGACGGGTGAGTCTTGGCCAAGAAAAAAAAGTCTAACCAGCTTAGAGAAAGGGACTGTGCTAGCAGAGAGAGATAATATGGTTTTTATGAGTACCTTGGTAGTTGAGGGTAGGGCTAAAATGATAGTTACTAGCATTGGTTTAGAGACTGAGATCGGTGAAATAACTTCTTTGTTGAAAGCAACTGAAGATGAAAAAACTCCTTTACAAAAAAATTTAGATCAATTTGCTCAAAATATCAGTAAGATCATTGTTTTTATTGCTGTCTTAGTTTTTGTTTTGGGACTTATTCAAGGTCAAGGTTTTTTAGTGATGTTTACTGTGGCAGTAGCTTTGGCAGTATCTGCTATTCCTGAGGGTTTGGTGATTGGCGTGACAATGATTTTGACTATTGGCATGCAACGTATTTTAAAGAATAACGGTTTAGTCAGAAAGTTAGTGTCAGCCGAAACTTTAGGTTCTACCACTTTGATTTGTACTGATAAGACTGGTACTTTGACTGAGGGAGAGATGCGGGTGACAAAAGTTTTTGCTAGTCATAATTTAGTATCTTTGACTGGTAAATCAGCTAAAGATCAAAAAATAGACAAATCTTTTGAGTTGTTACAGCAAGTTTCTGTTTTATGTAATGATGCCGTTGTGCAAAATGGTGACACAGCCACTGAAGATTGGCTTATTTTGGGCAGCCCTACAGAAAAAGCTTTGTTGATGTTTGGGGCTACTAATGGGAATTTTAAAAATTTACAGCGGCGTTTTATTAGAAAAGAAGAAATGCCCTTTGATTCAAAGTATAAATACATGCTAACTCGTCATAGCTATGACCATAAGCAGGATATTATTTTTTTGAAGGGTGCGCCAGAGAAAATTTTTGAGTTTTCTAGTTTTTATTTTAGCCAGAATCAGGCTAAAGCTTTAAATAAAAATATTCAAGCGGAGTTTGATAAAGTTTGGCAAACTTTAAGTGCTGAAGGATTAAGAGTTTTGGCGGGTGCTTACAAATTGGTACCAAGAAATACCAAGCAGATTGAAAACAACCTAAATCAAGCTGGGAATTTTATTTTGGTTGGCCTGTGGGCTTTATCTGATCCTTTACGTAAAGAAACTAAGGAAACCTTAGATACAGCTTTGCAAGCTGGTATCAAAACTATCATTATTACGGGGGATAATAAGCTCACGGCCGCTAAAATAGCCTCGGAGCTTGGTTTGCAAGTAGAGTCTGAAAATATTTTGGGAGGCGATGATTTACTCAAAATGACCGATGAAGAGCTTTCTCAAAAAATTACCAAAATTCAAGTTTACGCTCGGGTTACTTCAGCTGATAAATTACGCATTATTAAGGCTTGGCAAGCTAAAGGAGAGATTATTGCTATGACTGGTGATGGTGTCAATGATGCTCCAGCTTTGAAAGCGGCGGATATTGGCGTGGTAGTAGCAAGTGGCTCTGATGTAGCTAAGGAAGTGGCGGATTTAGTGCTTTTGGATAATAATTTCAAAACTATTGTGACAGCTATCAAACAAGGTAGGGTAATTTTTGATAATGTCCGTAAAGTGATTTTATATTTATTGTCAGATAGTTTTTCGGAGATTATTATTATTTTTATAGCCATGATTTTTGCTTGGCCGCTACCGATTGTGACAGCGCAAATTTTGTGGATAAATTTAGTTAGTGATGGCTTACCTAATTTAGCTTTGACAGCTGAGCCAGAAGATGAGGCGATTATGAATAAACCGAGTGCTAAAAGTAAGAAAAATTTATTAGACTTTGAAAGTAAATTTTTGATTGCTACTATTAGTTTAGTCACAGCTTTTTCTACGCTTTTTATTTTTTGGTGGTTTTGGCAAAAAACTGGTCGTTTAGATTTGGCGCGTACGGTTGTATTTACCGCTCTAGGTTTAGACACTTTATTTTATGTTTTTAGTATCCGTACTTTAAAACATAGCATTTTTACTTCTCATCCTTTTCAAAATAAGTATTTGAATGGGGCTGTTTTGGTAGGTGTATTGTTACAGCTAGCTGCTATTTATGTACCGTTTTTAAATAAAGCTTTAGACACTGTACCTTTGTCTTGGTCAGAATGGCAAATGATTTTACTATTTTTAGTAGTAGTTATCTTGTTGATAGAAATTATTAAACATATTTTTATTTTTTATAGTAAAAATATATTTTCAAAAATAAATAACAAAAAAATTCTATGATTTTTTTTAAAAAAAAGCAGACAGTTTTATTAACAGGCGCAGCTAAAGGTATTGGCTGGGCAACAGCACAAAAATTAGCCGCAGCTGGTTTTGATTTGATTTTGTTAGACAAAAACAAGGGTCCTTGGCAAAAACAAGCTAATAAGCTTGCTCAAGAACATAAAATTCAAGTACAGACATTTGTTTTGGATATTACTCAAGCTAGCTCTGTCAAAAGGCTGGTCGCTAGGTTATCAGGACAAAAGATTCATATTTTGATCAATAATGCTGGAGTTATAACGCCAAATAATTTTTTGGATAAACAGTCAGACAAAGAAGTTAGATTAATGCTTGATGTAAATTTATGGGGCATGATTTTGGTGACAAAATATTTTTTAATGCACTTAAAAGCCAGTAATGGTTTGATTGTCAATATCGCTTCAGGCGCTGGTATCAAGGCATCAGCTAAATTTGCGGCCTATTGTGCATCAAAGTTTGGGGTAGTTGGTTTCAGTCAGGCAATGGCCAAAGAATTAACCAAGCTTGTTAAAGTATTGATTATCACTCCTGGAGCCACTAACACCTCTTTGTTTAAAAAAGGCTTTGGTCAAAAAAGAAAAGCTTTGTATCAACCAGAAGATATTGCCGATATTATTGTGTCTAGTATCAAGGATCAAAAAAAATATAGCACGGGTGCAATTATAGATAAGTGTAGACACTTGGAACCATAGATAATTTGCTGGTTTTACCTTGTTTTTTGTGCAAATTTATGTTATAGTTTAGATGTTTTTGAACAAGCTATAATTATAAATATATGGATAATATAAATACTCAGTGGAGAGAGAAATTTAAAAAACGATATATTTTGTTGTTTTTGTTTTTTGTCTTTGGTGCCTATGCCTTTATGACCAGTGTGCTTACTAGAGGACAAATACAAGAAACACCAGAAAATGCACAAGTAATCACAGAAGATAACAAAAAAACAGAGCCCACACAACCACCGCTTGTTCCTCAAGTTTTGGGAGATAAAGATTTTGCTGTTGATTGGAACGTGCGCGGTACAAAAGCTAATACTAATGGCTTGTTTGGTAATCGTTTGGAAAGCTATGATCAATTTTTAGACAAAAATACTAGTGAAATTACAGTCAAAGATGGTGAGGTTAAACTGATTCCAGTTGATGCTCCAAAAATTGTTTTGGGTTACAAAGAGGGCTTTAATGAGGCTTGGGATGTTTGCGATAATCTGTCTTTAGCTCAATCTTTTGGTTTTAATACAACTGACTGTCGAGCAAATGACCAAACTAAAGCTGAGCCAGAACCAATAGCTTATAACAGAGGGAGCGGTGGATTTTCAGGTGAAAGTACAATAGAGGATCCTGCTGCTGAGCCAGAGGAAAATGTAGAGCCAGAGCAGGAACCGGAAGATGACCCAGTGGTTTATGCTAGTAGTAGTCAGGCTATTTTGACTAGTTTTAAAATAGGTAGCCAAGAAGTAATGGGTAAAAGAGGCTCTCAGGCTATGTCTAGAACAGAAATTTCCTATAAATCCGGTGTAATGTTGCAAGTAGTAGATCCTTATACGTTTACTGGTGTTGAGCTAGAAACAAGTAGTTCTAGTACAATGATGGTTTATATTTATCAAGATGGTGGTGGTTGGAGTACTTGGGACTTGCAGTATCCTGGTGCTAGAGAAGATTTGGCAAATTTTGTTTTAAAAAATAAAGCAGTTGTGGTAGTCAAAGTTGTTTCTGAAGATTTTTCCACTGTCAATTGGTATAAAGCTAAAGTTTTCGATCCAAATCAGAGAGAGCAAATACCAGCTTTTTTGACAAAATTTGAAGTTGGCAATAGAGACGTTTTGCCTTTACTTGGCTTGAGCATGGATTATCACTCTTTAAACCAAGTAGATTTTGGCGCGTCTTTATTAGTGCCAGATTTTACTGATTTCAAAGGCGTGGTGGTTGATCTGGACAATTGGGATAATTTTGTAGAAGCAAAAGTTTTGATTTATCGTTCAGGTTGGAGTACTTGGGACTTGAAATATCCAGGCGCAATAGAAAATTTGGCAAATACCCCAATCAATAAAGATGAAATTATTATTTTAAAGTTAAAAGACACGGGCAATAACAATTTTTACTACAGAGTTAATGTTTTTGAAGGCTTAGAAGAGGCAATTGAGGTTAGTCCAATTCATGAACAAGAGCTACTTTTAAATTCAGATAGTAGTTTAAAGACTTTGCTAGTTGGCAATCATGATATTTTAGCTTTGCCTGGGGCCTATCTTGGTCCTGATTGGGCACCTACTTCCACTGGAGCTGTTTTGAACTTAGAAAGCATTGATGATTTAGTTGGCGTCATACCAGTAGCTACTGAAGCTGAAAAAGCTACTATTAAAGTTTTAATTTTTAGAAATTATTGGATCACTTGGGAATATGAAGTTGGTCTAGAAATGGTTGCTAAAGAAAATATTTTATTTGGTGATAAAATTGTGGTTGAAGTAACAGCTGAAGATGGTTCGAAATCTTATTATCAAGTTGAGATTACAAAAAAATTGAAAGTGCATGAAAATAATTCTGTGTTGGAGAATTTATCTAATCAAGAATTAGCAAAACCAAAGGATTTGGAGCTGGAAGATTCTCAAGAAATTGACATTAAAGACACGGTAAAAGAAGAGGTGATTGAGATTATTAGCACAGAGGATGCAGTCATTGAGTCAGTACAAGAGGAGTCGGTTGCGGCAAGCGAAATATCGAGCTAGAATCAATATATTTATATAACCGCGCCCAAAGCTTTGGGCGCGGTTTTTTGGATTGCTTTATTTGGTAATTTTTGCTATAAATAGAGTATTATTTTTGTTATCATATCACTTTTATATATATTTAGTAGTTCGGTTTTAATATGGATAACATTCTCTTAAAGGAGCAGAGATGCTCTTGTGGTAAACTTTTGTTAAAAGGTATTTTTTTGCAGGCCACTTTAGAAATCAAGTGTAAAAAATGCGGTCAAATTAATCAAATCGGTAATATTTCATTATTAGACAATAATAAATGTTATTTGCTAGTGGCCAATAAATTTGGTGTTATTACTAACGCAAGTGACTCGGCTTGCTCTATTTTGGGTTATGGACACGATGAGCTGGTTGGCAAGCATTTTACTGAGATTGATACGACGTTATCCAAAGAAATTGGAGAAAAATTAATGCCTCCAAATTCAATTTTGACTTCTGAACATTATTTACAATTAGATACTTATAATCAAACAAAAACCGGTGAAAAATTACCAGTGAATGTGCTTTTAAAATTATATCAACCTACAGAACAGGATTCTTATGTTCTGATTTCCGTGACAGTGCAAGATAGTGATGCAGTGAATAACGCATCAGAAGAAGATGCTAAATTTGTCCAAAATTCGTGTGATTTTTATTTTGAATTAGATAAAGATGGTGTTTGTAAGGCCTTGAGTGATTCGGTGGAGGAGATTTTTGGTATTTCTCGAGAACTTGGACTTGGTGCGCATTATTATGATTTTGTACCGGCAGATAAAAAAATAGAAACTATAAAAAGATTTGAATACTTTGTGGCTAAAGAGCAGGCTTATCGTATTTTAGATAATGTGGGGATTGATGGGCGTGGTGATTTGACTCATTCTGATTTATTTTTTACACCAAATTTTAACCATGATGGTAAGTTTGTAGGCTACAGGGTTTTGGGCTGGTTGAGAAAAGATAGCTAAACAATAGCTATTTTTTATTTTATCAAATTATGTTATAATACTATTAATAAATTGAGAGGTTCTCGAAACCCATATACTTTTATATATGGTTTTTTATATTTAAAATTTATGAGTAAGATTTTAAAAACAATGAAAAAATTAATAGCAGTTTTTAAGATAAATATTTTTATCTTTTTAATTTTTTCTCTCATCTTTCAAGGTTTTAATTTTTACATTCCTCAAGCACAAGCTGCTACTTTGTTAAGTGATGATTTTACTGGCACTACTATTAATACAGGTAAATGGATTGAGATAGACACAGCTGGAGACGGTGGTACGAGTGGCAATATTCAACAAAATGGAACCTTAACTACAGCCAATGGCTATGTAGGTAGCGTCTGGGGGACGAATGCTTTGATTTCAGCTGATAATTTTGATGCTAATGGTTTAGAAATTTCCGTAGTGATGACTAATAATTCTGATCAGCTTTTAGGTTACGGCGATTATAATTTTCAAAGCGCTGGCACTAAAGCCTACATCTTAGATATGGTGGGGACTAGTATATATACCTTAGTGTGGAACAATGGCGCTATGCCAGATGGTAATTTTGCTTGTGGCACCTTCACTGATGGTGCTACTTATAAAATGAAGATTATTGCTGGTGGTTTTGAAGTTTACAAAAATGGTGCCTTGCAGTGTACACAAAATACAGCGGTGTCCATTGATGATGAAAAAGTATTTTTACAATCATCAGCTTCAGCTAGTGTTTTTGATGATGTTTTAGTGACGGGCACAGCAGCAGGACCAACAGCTCCTGGCGCACCAACAGCACTGTCTGCTAGTGCTGGCAATACGCAGGTGAGTTTATCTTGGACAGCACCAGCTTCTGATGGTGGATCAGCGATTACTGATTATGTTGTGGAGTACAAATTAGATTCCGAACCCACAACTTGGACAACTTTTGCTGACGGCACTTCAACTAATACTACGGCAACAGTGACTAGTCTCACAAATGATCTTTTATATAATTTTCGTGTTAGTACTGTTAATGCCATCGGCACAAGCTCCGCCAGTGATAGCGCTAGCGCTACACCAATGGTACCTACTGCACCTGGATCACCAACTGGATTAGCTGGTGTGTCAGGTAATAATCAAGTGTCTTTATCTTGGACAGCACCGGTGTCTAATGGTGGGTCAGCAATCACAGATTATTTAGTGGAATATAAATTAAATTCTGAACCAAGCACTTGGAGTGTTTTTAATGACGGCATATCAGCAGCCACTACAGCGACAGTGACAAGCTTAACAAATGATGTGACTTATAATTTTCGTGTCAGTACTGTCAATGCTATAGGCACCAGCACGCCAAGTTCCGTGGCTAATGCGATACCTGGACAAGCTGTGCCGTTAACAATTAATAATTTGGCTTTGTGGCTTGATGCTTCTGATGCGGCGACTATTACCGAATCTTCAGGTTTAATTTCGCAAATCAATGACAAAAGTGGTAATAATAAAAATGGTACAGCCACTGGCTCAGTTCGGCCAACATTAGTCTCTAATGTTTTAAATGGCCGTTCTATCATGAGATTTGATTCTTCTGATGATTATCTAAATATTGATAGTGCGGTTACTTATCGTACAGTATTTGTAGTCGCTAAATCTGATGATGCTACTTTTAGTGGTTACGCCGGTATTATTGGTGATTTCACTGGCACATCTCCAAATAATGGTCACGTGTTAAATGGTATAGATGGCACTACAAAATTAGGCTCAGCTACAAGTAATTATGCTAGTGCTTATAGAAACGGCACATCTATTCCTGGCTCCACTGGGCATGATTTTTCGCCTTTGACTGAATTTTGGATCGGTGCTTTTGAGTTGTCTTCTAGCATGACCAATACTACTTCTGCTATCGGTATGGTCAATGGCGGTGCACGCTATTGGGACGGTGATATTGCTGAAGTTATCGCTTATAGTACAACATTAAGTACTACAGATAGGGCTTTGGTAGAAAATTATCTTTCTACCAAATGGGGCATTACGGTGGCTGGTCCCACTGCTCCAGATGCGCCTACTGGCTTAGGAGCATCTAAAGGTAATACACAAATATCTTTGTCTTGGACAGCGCCAGCTGATGATGGTGGAGCAAGTATTACTGATTATGTAGTAGAATATAAATTAAGTTCCGAGCCAACAACTTGGTCAACTTTTGCTGACGGCACTTCAACTAATACTACCGCGACAGTCACAGGCCTTACTAATGATCTTAGCTATGATTTTAGAGTAAAAGCTGTTAATGCTTTTGGCACTAGTATTGCTAGTGATACAGCTACTAAGACTCCGGGTGCGCCAACGGCACCAGATGCGCCGACTATCGGTACAGCGACTGCTGGCAATACGACAGCTTCTGTTGCTTTTTCTGCACCAGCAGATAACGGTGGATCAGCAATTACAGGCTACACTGTTTTATCTTCACCGGGTGGCTTTACTGCCACAGGCGCTAGTTCACCAATTACTGTGACGGGCTTAACTAATGGTGTAGAATATACTTTTACAGTGACCGCTACCAATGCTATCGGCACATCAGCAGCTTCATCTGCTTCTAATGCTATTACACCAAGTCTTTTAGCTAATCAATTAACCGATGATTTCACTGGCACTACAATAAATACTTTAAAATGGCAAGAAGTAGATCCAACGGGTAAGGGCGGAACAGCGGGCAAGGTAACACAAAATGGTACTCTTTCAATTGCTGATAGTTATTCAGCTGGTTTTTGGGGAAGTACTGCTCTTATCTCTCAAGACAGTTTTTCGGCTACAGATTTAGAAATTTCTGGTGTAATAAATACCGCTTCCAATCCTTTGATCGGTTACGGTGATTATTTATTTGGTACCAGTGGCACCAAAGCATATTTATTATATGCTCAACATGGTGGTAATGTTTTAGCTTTGTCTTGGGATGGTGTTTCTTCCGAGTCAACCACATGCGGCACAGCCACGTCGGGTGCAACTTTTAAAATGAAAATAATTTCTGGTGGTTTTGAAGTATATAAAAATGGTGCTTTGCAATGTACACATAATACAGCGATAGTGGTAGATAACAAACCAATTTTTTTACAAACTTCAGCAACGGCTAGCACTTTTGATAACATTGTCGTTTATGGTGCCAAGACTACAGCTATTTCTCCTGGACAAGTCACTGGTTTATCGGCTACCGGTATGAATAAGCAAGCTTTATTAAACTGGGATGCGCCAGCTAGTAATGGCTATGCAGTAATTAGTGACTATCAAATAGAATATAAACTTTCTTCAGCGGATACTTGGTCAACTTTTGCTGATGGTAGTTCACAAAATACTAAGACAATAGTGAATGGATTAGTAAATGGTTCAACCTATAATTTTAGAGTCTCGGCTGTAAATAGTTATGGTGCAGGAACTGCCTCAGCTACAGCAAATGCTACAGTGGACGCAATAGATGATTTAGTGGTTGTGATTACTGGTGAAAGTAATTCTGGCGGTATAGGCTCTAACGCAGCAGCGACTTCCCATGAAGTGGAGCCTCGTTCGGCGGTGCAAATTTTGGAATTAACTTCTGGTAATTTCTTATTTGAAAATTTAGATATTGGCACTAATAATTTGCGTGATCATGCTGGCCTTGAGGGCTATTATAACACTAGTCATGGTTTAGAATTGGGCTTAGCAAACAACACAGAAGCCAATGCTTTCCCTGACAATTCACAAATACATTTGATTAAAACTGGTCATGGCGGTTCACAGGTCAGCCAGTGGAATTATGCCGGTACATATTTTACCAAGTTTTTACAACGTACCGCCGCAGCTAAAACTCAATTGTCAGCAAATCCTAAATGGGTGGTTTGGATGAGTATTGGTATTAATGACGGTATTGCTGGCACTAATATTAGTACCTTTAAAACAAATTTAACTACTTATATCAATAATATCAAAGCTGATTTACCAGGCGCGATTATTATCATGACACAATTTCAGTCCATGCCAGCAAATTCAGGCTATCCAACGATCAATACAGCCTTGGCGGATGTGGCAAGCGAGGAGGCAAATGTTTATGTAGTAGACACAACGACAGCTACTGGTACAGACGGAGCTAATCACTGGACTTATGCAGGCTTAAAGACAGTGGCGAATCTAATGACTACAACTACCAAGAATCAACTAGGTCTCATCTACCCAGGTTTGCCAACTGATTTAAGTGCCACAGTTACTAATGCTACGCAAGTAGATTTGGACTGGACAGCGCCGGTAGCTAATGGTGGAGCAGCTATCACTGATTATTTAGTTGAATACAAAACTTCGTCAGCCAGCTCTTGGTCAACTTTTGCTGACGGTGTCTCTACCAATACGGCTACTAGTATTACTGGTCTGGCAGAAAGTACTAGCTATGATTTTAGAGTATCTACTTTAAATAGTAATGGAGCAGGTAATGCTACTTCTACTAGCGCTGCTACTGGTGATGGCAGCGCCCCTACCATCACCTCCATCCTTGCCACCCCAACAGAAACCTCCAGCTCTATCACTTGGACAACTAACGAAGCAGCTTCTAGTATAGTAGACCTTGGCTTTAATACTAACTATGCTAGTTCTACTACAGAAGCAGATACTTCAACTAGAGTAACTAACCATACAGTAAACCTTACCAATCTTCTTTCTTGTACTACTTACCACTACAGAGTTAAGTCTAAAGATACAGCTCTAAACCTTGCAACTAGTGCAGATAACAACTTTACTACCCTAGGATGTACAGGAGACGCTACCGTAGAAGAAACAATGAATGAAACAGTGGCTACTTCAACAGGTGCTACTCTTAACCTAGAGACAGGTACATCCAATATTACTTTAGAAATCCCTGCAGGTTTTGACACTGACGGAGAAGCAGATGTAGAGTTTCAAGTTAATCAACTTAATGCAGAAGAAATAGTTGTTTCCCTAGGTACACCTAATAACCTAGAAGTATTAGGAGATCATGTTTATGACTTTTCAGCCTTCATAGATATGAATACTACTTTAGATACTTTTGACCAAGCTTTAACTTTAACTATTCATTACACAGATCAAGAAGTTAGTGGTTTAGATGAAACAAGTCTTACTATGTACTATTGGAATAGTACAGCTTGGGAAGCTCTCACAGATTGTATAGTAGACACTGCATCTAATACCTTAACTTGTACCACTACTCACTTTTCTACCTTTGCAGTCTTTGGTGCAGAAGCAGTAGTGTCTACTCCAACAGGAGGTGGAGGAGGCTCATCACCAATTATTCCTTCTCAAGGTCAAGGCAAAACAGATATTCATATTGAGATGAATAAAACAAAAGACATTGAGCTAATAACTAGTACAAATCTTTTAATGTACATCAACTCTCAAGTCAACTTCAATTTTAATAATCTTGCCTACAAGCTTAAAGTCACAGATCTAGACTTAGTAAACTTCAAAGCTCAAATAACAGTAGCCAACTCTACCATTACCTTATCTCCAGGACAATTTGCCTTAATAGATTTAAATGAAGATAAAGTAAATGATTTAAAACTTACGTTTAATACTTTATTAAACAATCGTTTAGACTTCACTTTGAGTACTTTAAATACAGATCTTTTAGTTAAAGTAAAGAATAATCCTACAGTTTACTTATTAGAAAACAATATTAAAAGACCTATCCCTAATGAAGCTATCTTCTTAAGCTACAACTTTAAATGGTCAGATATCAAAGTTTATGACAATTTAGATCAATACACCACAGGAGAAGCTTTGGGATACGCTAGTACAAGTTTTACAGAGAACTCTTTGGTAAAAGAAAAAAACAATCCTAAAGTATATTTAATCTCTAATAATACCAAAAGACATATACCAAATGAAAAAGTCTTTGTAAGCTACAACTTTAG
>CAIRBL010000017.1 GCA_903876815.1 uncultured bacterium | reverse complement strand
GGTAATTCATCAATGCTTAATTTCCTTAATATGCGACCCAATTTAGTTACTCGCGGATCATTTTTCATTTTAAATAATGGACCATCTTTGCGCTCATTGTATTTTAAAATATCTTTTTTTAATTCATGAGCACCATTAATCATGGAACGAAATTTATACATTTTGAAAATTTTACCTTTTTTACCAACTCTTTCCAAGGCTACAAAAATTGGTCCACGAGAATCCAATTTAATCATCAAGGCTACCAACAAAAAAAACGGACTTAAAGGTATTAATAAAATTATTGCACCTAAAACATCAAAAAAACGCTTTACTACCTTACCCCAACCATCCAAAGGAGTGCCTTGAACCTCTACCATTGGTAAGCCAGCAACACTGCTTAAATTTAAATGTAAGCTTTGAGCTTGAAAAAGATTAGCTACATATTTTAAACTGATTTGATTTTCATGACAAAATGTCAATAAATCTAAAGCTTCATCCTTAGAAATACTTGAATCTGTTTGCACTATATAATCAATTTTTTTATGCAAAATATTTTCTTGCATTTCCAAAGATCCTTGAAATGCTTTAAAATCATCAAACACTGCTAAAACTTTAAAACCTAAAAAGTGATTATTTTGATACTCTTGCAAAATATCTTGCGAGGAATCTTTGTCGCCCAAAATGACTACTGGGGATAATCCCCAGCCCAAAGAAAAAAATAAATTTTTTATAAAAGCTACGATAATTCTGACTATTGATAAAAATAAAATAGCCAAAATCCAAGCAAAGCCAATAATAAATCTGGAAGAAAATAATTCTCTAGTTAAAAAAATAAATAAAATCAAAAAAACTACTAAAATAGAAACACCTAAAAAAACTCTAGGAATTTCTTTAATCAGTTTTTTACTTCGCATAGCATAAAAACCATTTAAAGCAAAAATCAATAAACCCAAAATACTTACCTTCCATAATAAAGATAAATACAATTCCAATGGCATTTCATAAAAAACCGGAAAACGGCTAGCTACGATTTCTGAAAAACGCAAAAAATAAGCAGTTAAACCTGCTAAAAATAAAGCCACGCCATCTAATGGCACTAAAATTAAATTAGTTACAAAGTCTGCTTTTTTCATGAATTTATGATAACATTTAAGCAAATTTTAGTAAACGTCTTTATAATAATAAAAAAGACCCAAATAAATATCATAAGCCGAATTCTGTATCCGCCAAAGGCGGACGATGATCATCTATCTAGGACTATGATTGCCCATAGCCTCAAGCAACTTACCCGTCCGGCTGATGCCGGACCTACTTAGTTTTGCACCAAATAGAGTTTAGCTCTTTTAATCTGTCACCAGATTAACGGGTCAGCTTGTTATCTGACCATTTCACCCTTAACCCCGCAAAATGCGGGATAGGCATATTTTCTGTTCAACTTGTCCTGGCTATTAAGTCACCAAAATAGCCGGTTGTCGTTAACAACTATCTCCGTCAAAGACGGCTGTGGTGTTCGGACTTTGTCCTCCCCGCTTTTTAGGCGCGGCGATCATCTCAATTTATTTGAATCTTAAACATATCTATAACATATTGGCTAATTTTTGTCAAATAAAGTCAGGACCCGCCACACTCATGTGTGACGGGTCTCATTTTTTCCTCCTTTGTTTGAACTGGTACACCAGCCACTCCCAGGTTTCTGGCCCAAAAGCAACAGCTATGATACCCAGTATCATAATGGTAATGAAAAGTTTGGTTTCCATCGCCATTTCTCCTCTATTTAAACAACTGTTATTTTAAAATGTAGGTTAATGTTTCTTTGGCACATTTTGACCAAGAAAATCTTTGACTTTGCACTAAACCTTTATTGATCAAATCTGTCCTTAAAACAGCATCAATAAGCACGGTGTCTATTTTATCAGCTATATCTTGTGGATTATTTGGATCAAAATAAATACTAGCATCATTTGCTACTTCATGTAAAACTGGTAAATCAGAAATCACAGTTGGCACTCCACTGCCCATGGCCTCTAAAACTGGGATACCAAAACCCTCAAATTTAGAAGGGAAAACAAAAATATGAGCAAAAGCCAATAATTTTGCATAATCATGTTGCCTGATATAACCTAACAAATGTACACGATTTTTAATTTCTTTATCTTGACTCAAATGTTCTATCTCTTCATAGCCAAAATTACCAGGACGCCCAGCTAAAACCAAATGACAATTCTTATCCTTTAATAAGGCAAAAGCTTTGAGTAAATTTTGGACATTCTTTTTTGTTTCTAATCTACCAATATATAAAATAAATTCATTGGGTAAATCATACTTTTCCAAAATAGCCTCTCTTTCATTTTGATTAATGCTTTGAAATTCTTCTTTGTTCCAACCATTATAAATAGTTTGAATTTTATTTTTACTTTTCGGAAAATACTTTATAATATCTTGAGCCGTAGCTTGAGACACAGCGATTATTTTATCGGCCCTTTTAATACTCAAATAATGAGAAATCTTTTGATACCATCTTTCTAAAAAATGATATAACTCAGGATTTTTAAAAAAACCGAGGTCATGAATAGTCACAATCACTTCACCATGAACAAATAATGGTAAGGCATTGCTGGCAAAAAATTTATCTGGCCGATCGATGAATAAAGCAACGGACAAACGAATGTGTGTCCAAAGCTTTTTGAAAGGCCATTTTATTTGTTTAAAAATAAAATTAGCCGGAGCAACTTTCAGCTCTGCAGCTAAATCTTGATTATGATAAATAAAAAATTGATTGCTTGAGTCTATTTTTTTAAACTCTTGCAGTAAATGCCAAGCATACCACTCAGTGCCAGTTTTTTTTAGCTTATTAGCTCGAGTTGCTTCCAAGGCTATTTTTGCCATATAAATTTATTTAGTAGATAAAATACTACGTTTATATGATTCTAAGTTTTCTAAAGCAATACCAGTACCTCTAGCTACACACAATAAAGCATCATCAGCAGTATATGCTGGCACACCAGTAGCTTGAGCCAATAATTTATCCATGTTACGCAACAAAGAAGTTCCGCCAGATAAAACCATACCTTTATCCATGATATCAGCCGATAATTCTGGTGGAGTTTGATATAAAACTGACTTTACAGCTGAAATTAAACCTTGCAATTCATTTTGTAAGGCCTCTGTGATGTCATCAGAAGAGACGGTGATGGTGCGTGGTAAACCAGTAATCATGTCTCTACCCTTCACATCCATAAATAATTTTTCACCTTTTGGTAAATACTGAGCCGAACCAATTTTAATCTTTACTTCCTCTGCAGTTCTATCACCAATTGCCATGTTATATTTTTTCTTGACAAATTCACCAATAGCCGCGTCATATTTATTACCGCCTATTCTGACTGAAGTATTAGCTACAATACCGCCCAAAGAAATCACGGCTATTTCAGAAGTTCCACCACCCATATCCACAATCATGTGACCAGAAGCAGAGCCAATAGGAATGTCCGCGCCAATAGCTGCTGCAATCGGCTCTTTGATAATATAAGCTGCTTTAGCACCGGCATTCAGAGTCGCGTCGATAACCGCTCTTCTTTCGGTAGAGGTAATACCAGCGGGTACTGCAATCATGACTTCTGGACGAAAAATTTTCATACCACCAACTGCTTTATTGATAAAATATCTCAACATGCTTTCAGTGGTCTGATAATCTGCAATTACGCCATTTTTTAAAGGACGAGAAGCTACAATAGAATCTGGTGTACGTCCAATCATTTCTTTAGCTTCATCACCAACAGCCATCACTTTTTTATCAAAAACAGAAACAGCTACTACACTCGGTTCATTAATCACAATACCGCGCTTTGGTATATAAACCAAAGTGTATGCTGTGCCTAGATCAATTCCTATCTTTTTTATAAACATCCAGGTAATAAGTGATTAATAATCAAAAGTTTTATTTGATAACTAAAATCTTGTAAATTGTTTTGCCAATTGGCAAATTAATCTCCACCTCTTGACCAATCTTAGCTCCCAAGAAAGCTGAGCCCAAAGGAGACTCTACAGAAATACGGTTATTCACCGGATCAGCTTCTGTGCTACCAACAATGGTAAACTCAAATGTTTGCTTATCTTTTTCAACTTGAATAGTAGAGCCAATGTTGACAGTATCTAAAACCTGATGATTATCAGCTACTGTTGAGCTTTTGATGATACTTTCCAATTCTAAAATACGTCCTTCTACAAAAGATTGTTCTTCTTTAGCTTCTTGATATTCGGCATTTTCTGACAAATCACCAAATTCCTTAGCATTTTTGATTCTTTCTGCTACTTCTTTTCTTTTATTAATCTTTAGGCTTTCTAGTTCTATTTTCAACTTATCTAAGCCTTCCTGTGTTAAAATTCTTCCATTCATAAATTAATTTTATTTTAAGCTTTATTATGTTATTTTGCCTGATAAATCATTTTTTGGCAATACTAGCGTTTTAACGCTGAAAATACCACTCTAAAAATTGACGCGCCACAGTCACCGCTAAACCCCTATCTCCCCCTTCTTCAACCAAAACTAAAGTCACAATTTCAGGGTTATCATATGGCGCAAAAGAAGCAAACCAAGAATGTGGCGTTTTATTTGAGTTAAATTGAGCTGTGCCAGTTTTACCAGCCACTTCAACTGCTACTGACTGTAAACTTTTGGCTGTTCCAGACACAACAGTTTCTCTTAAGCCTTCTCTAATAATGTCAAAGTTCTTTTTTTCAATTAAATTTTCTAGTAAAACTTTTGGCTGAAACACTTCTTCTTGTTCACCATTTTTGATACTCTTAACAAAGTGAGGTTGATATACTTTGCCAGTAGCAAAGTATGACATAATCATCGCTGCTTGTAATGGCGTGCCCAACAAATATCCCTGACCAATAGAAAGATTATAAGTATCACCCAAATACCATCTTTCACCTAAAGTTTTTTCTTTCCATTCTTTAGTAGGCATAAATCCAGCAACTTCACCATTGATATCTATACCGGTAGTTTTTTCTAAACCAAATAAATGAGCGTAATCTACAATTTTTTCCATACCCAAACCATTTTGTAACCATTGATTGTTGCCACCGCCAATAGTATAAAAAAATGTATTTACCGAATCAGCTAGAGCCCATTTGATATCTGTTCTACCGTGTCCAGATGGACGCCAATCTGGAAAAAAATTATTACCAATTTGTACGCCACCAGTACTTTGTACACTAAAATCTGGGCTGATAAT
Organism: uncultured bacterium; assembly: GCA_903876815.1. Lineage (GTDB taxonomy): Bacteria > Patescibacteriota > Patescibacteriia > UBA1558 > GWA2-36-10 > CAIRBL01. The sequence continues at coordinate 11,577 of CAIRBL010000017.1, read as the reverse complement.
TTTTTCTTGCAAGGCAGCCGCTGCAACCACTGGTTTAAAAACAGAACCAAATGGATAGGTGCCAGCAACCACTCTATTTAATAAGGGATTACTTGGATCAGTGATAATTTGCGTATATTTTTCTTTATCTAAACTAGAAGTAAAAATATTATTATCAAAAATAGGCAAACTTAGCATAGCTAAAATTCCACCATCTTGTGCATCCAAAACTACCGCCGCCATCTTTGGTTTATCAAAATTCTCGGCATTATTAGCCATGATTTCATATAATTTTGCTTGCGCAGCAGCATCGATGGTCAGTGTCATATCATGACCATCTTTAGGTTCATGCCAAGTGATAATATTTTTTGCTCTATTCAAAGCATCAACTTCTATTTCTCGAATGCCATCTTCACCTCTTAAAGTATTTTCATAAATCAATTCTAAACCTGTTTTGCCTAGCCTATCATTGTAACGATAGCCTTGCTTATTAGCCAAATCGTCTTCTGAAACTTCCCCCAAATAACCCATTACGTGACCTAAACCTAAATAATCAAAATATTGGCGCCTAGGTTCAAAATTCACCTCAATGCCAGGTGTATCATCAGCTAACAAAATCAACTTCATTGCTTGCTCATAAGGCACATTTTCATAAATCAAAGTTTTATTTGATTTTTCGGCCTGCAAACGCTCTTCAATAACTTTGGGCTCAATAGACAAAATATTAGCTATTTTGGTCAAAAAAACTACTTTTTCATTTTCGTTTTCTGGCAAATCACTTTTATCTAAGTACAAAAAGAAATGAGAAATATTTTTTAATAATAAATTACCAAAACGATCGTATATCAAACCTCTGTTGGCTTTGACTATTTCTTGTCTTGTTCTATTACCTTCAGCAATATTTAAAAAATGATCACCTCGAATAATTTGCAAATAAAAACTTCTAGACCACAAAATTAATAAAAAAATTAACAAAATAAAAAATAGGATAGTTACTTTACTATCTGCAAAAAATTTTCCTACCGTTCCACTCGCATTGGACCAAAAATCTAAATAATCACCGCTATGACGACTTTTAGAAAATCCGAGCAAACGAGAATCTCTGATTTGTCCTTCTCTAATTTTAAAAGGATCGTCTCTCATTCTTTTTTAACCACAAATTAAAATATAAAACGTAAAATAAAACTACTAACAAAGTATCCAATAAAACAAACCGGAACATTTTTAAACTTATCGCCACATTCAAAGTATAAAATTCCCCACTAGACAAATAATACAAAAGCCAGAAAAAAATATAAAAGAAAATACTAGCCAAAAATGTCAACAAAATAATAGTGCCTGTATTTTTGGAGGTAAAAATTGTTAGTTGTAAATTACTAATCATAAAAATAACTAACAAAAAACTCAAAGAGTATAAGCCAAATCCTGCCGCAAAAGCGTCAAGTACTAAACCAAAAAATAAAGCTACGCTATAATAAACCAAGGGCTTACCACTGATATAGTATATAAAAATTAAACTGATTAAAAAAGGATTCAGCCAATGCCAAGCAGTATTAAAAACAAAAGCATAGGCCACATAAGATGCTAAAAATAAAATAAGCGCACCTAAATATCTCATACACCCAAAATAATACCAACTAATGATATATTGTTATAATCAATCAAAGGGGTAACAATGGCCTGTTTAAACAAATCTTCTTCGGAAAATTCTACTGTTTCAATCTGCCCCACAATCAAACCAGCTGGTATATTTTCACTCAAGCGCGAAGAAACCACCAAATCTCCTTTTTTAAGCTCTTGCTCTTGTGGTATATAGTGCAAATTCATACCCAAGCCCAAAGAACCTTCTAAAATACCAGAAATATTTTGTTCTTGACCAACACTCACAGCGATTTTACTCAAATTGTCAGTCAAAAGTCTAGCCACTGAAGCATCTTGTCTAACTTCAATAATTTTACCAATCATTACACCGTCATCAACTACAATCGCTTGACCGATTTGTACTCCCAAATTTTGGCCAACATCTAAAATTAATAAATTTTGATTTAACAAATCTCTGCTCAAAATATTAGCTGCAATTAGCTGATAATTTTGTTTTTCTTTTAAGGACAATAATGATCTTAATTCCTTATTTTCCGCTGCCAATGATTGCAATTGTGTATTCTGAGATAATAATTTATTGTATTCTTCTGCCAAATTATCTGGCGGATTCAATAAACGATTGACCGTTTGTTGAGGTGCTGGCAATTTACGAAATAAAAAACCAATATCAAAAATGTGGCCGGTCTTTAAAAAAATTAATAATAAAGCTGCCACAAAAAAAAGGAGAAAAATTTGAATATTTCTTTTTAACATGGAAATTAATTAAAACCTATGTCTTTGGTAGATGGCAATAATATTTCCCGTAAATTCTCTAAATCATCTAAAATTTTACCAGTGCCCCTAACTACTGCCGTCAATGGATCATCGGCTACATGCACTGGCATTTTTACTTCTTGAGCAATCAACTGATCCAAGCCTTTTAATAGAGCGCCACCGCCAGTCAAAATCAGACCTCTTTCATACAAGTCAGACACTAGCTCTGGAGGTGTACTTTCAATAGTTGTTTTAATATTATCAACAATCAACTTGATTGGCTTAGCTATCGCTTCTCTAATATTAGCATCAGTAATTTTAATTTCCTTTGGTAAACCGGTCAACAAATCTCTCCCACGCATCGTGGTTTCTATAGGTCTATCAAAAGGTAAAACTGAAGCAATTTGAATCTTGATTTTTTCAGCCGTTCTTTCTCCCAACAAAATATTGAATTTATCTCGAGCATATTGAATAATAGCTTCATTTAATTTATCACCAGCTAATTTCAAAGATTTCCAAGATACGACCCCACCCAAAGAAATAACTGCAATTTCTGTAGTACCGCCGCCAATATCCACCACCATGCTTGCTGTCGCTTCTAAGATGGGCAATCCAGCGCCAATAGCAGCCGCTACAGGCTCTTCTATCAATAAAACTTCAGAAGCGCCAGCTCCCAAAACTGCGTCTTCCACAGCCTTTCTTTCTACCTCTGTGACATCAAGCGGAATGGCGATCATCACTCTTGGACGAGGCATAAAAGTCATGGACTCACGATGAACTTTTTCAATAAAATGTTTAATCATTTTTTCTGTCACCTCAAAATCAGAAATAACGCCATCAACTAATGGTCGAATAACGTTGATGTGAGCTGGAGTTTTACCCATCATAATTTTCGCGTCCTCGCCTACAGCCACTATTTTATCATTGCGAGTATTGATAGCCACAACGCTAGGTTCATTGATTACAATACCTTGATCCTTAACATAAACTAAGGTATTGGCCGTACCCAGGTCAATACCCATGTCTTTAGAAAATTGTTGGAATAATCTTTTAAACATTATTTCTACTTAATAAGTTTTAGCAAACAAAGCTCTTTGTGTGGATGGTTTTTGACTATAAACACATGTACCATTTTCTATCTTTGCATCAAAAGGCAAACATCTTATAGTGGCCCCTGTTTCTTTTTTGATAATTTCTTCAACTTTTGGGTCACCAGACCAATGGGCCAAGACAAAATAACCGTTTTCAATTGCCTTTTTAAAATCATCCCAATTATCTACAGATTTTGTGTTTTTTAGCCTGTGTTGTTCGGCCTTATGCAAAAGGTTAGTTTGTATATCTACCAATGTATCCTTAACGACTTTAGCTAAATTGTCAATATCAACTATCTTTTTTTCCTTTGTGTCTCTACGAGCCAAAACTACAACATTTTGTTCTAGCTCTTTAGCACCCAACTCTATTCTAATAGGCACGCCTTTCTTTTCCCAAATATTAAATTTCATGCCCATACTTAGATTTTCTCTATCATCAATTTCTAAACGATCTTTTAATTTTAAAACTGACTGAATTTTCTTTACTAATTTCAAAATTTTCTTATCATTTGTATCTCCTTTTAAAATTGGTACAACCACAACTTGAATAGGTGCAATCTTTGGTGGCAAAACCAAACCATGATCATCACTGTGAGTCATTATCAAACCACCAATACTACGCGTACTCATTCCCCAACTAGTCTGCCACACATATTGTTTTTTATTCTCTTTATCCACAAATTGAATATCAAAAGCTTTAGCAAAATTTTGACCAAGTTGATGCGAGGTAGCTAATTGTAGAGACTTTCCATCTTGCATCATCGCTTCTAAAGTATAAGTGTAAATAGCTCCTGCAAACTTTTCACTTTCTGATTTTTTACCCGATACAACACTCATAGCCAAAAAATCACGAACAAAATTCTGATAAACATTTAACATTTTTTGTGCTTCTATTTCTGCTTCTTTTTCAGTAGCATGAGCAGTATGGCCCTCTTGCCATAAAAATTCTGAAGTTCTCAAAAAAGGGCGGGTACGCATTTCCCAACGCAAAACATTGGCCCATTGATTAATCAAAACTGGTAAATCACGCCAAGAACTAATCCATTGAGAAAAACTGTGGTTAATTATAGTCTCTGAAGTGGGCCTAATAATTAATTCTTCTTCAAGTTTTGCAGACTCATCAACAACAATCTCTCCTTTTTGATTATTTTTTAAACGATAGTGCGTCACTACCGCGCATTCTTTAGCAAAACCATCTACATGTGAAGCTTCTTTACTAAAAAAAGATTTGGGAATAAGCAATGGGAAATAAGCGTTTTTATGTCCAGTAGCCTTGATCTCTGCATTTAAAACACTTTGAATATTTTCCCAGATAGCATAACCATAAGGCTTTATAACCATAGTACCTTTTACTGGGCCATATTCTGCTAAATCTGCAGCTTCAATGATATCTAAATACCATTGAGAATAATTTTCTTTTCGGGTACTAATTTGATTATTTTTTGTACTCATAAATATTTATTACTATTTCAAAATATATAAAATTCTTTCTTTTTCTGCTTCCAAAACATCACCATCATAATCTCCGCTGTGAGCAGTTGACCCTTGGTAGCAAGCTCCTTTTTGATCTAAATGTAAATTTAATTCTATATTGCCTAAATCTTCTTTTAAATACACATGAAAACGAGGAAAATCACCTCCACTTAAACGACGAATATAACTCTTGCCAAATCTATCTGGATGATAGCCAGCTAAACGCATAGCTGTCAAAGGATTTAACTTATTACTATTTAGAGTAAATTTCATGCAAATTTTTAAAAAATATTTTTAATACCTTGCCAAATTTGATCTCCGTATTTAGCTACATCTCTCCAAGTAATCACTACGATCAATAGCATCAATAGCGCAAACCCACTATTATGAATAATGGCTTCAATTTTTTCATTTAATTTTTTACCCCTCACTTTTTCTAACAAGACAAAAGCCAAACGACCACCGTCTAGAGCAGGAAATGGTAAAATATTTAAAACGGCTAAATTGATGGACAAAATAGCAGCAAAATTCATAATATAAATTAAGCCCAAACGTGCCACTTGTCCAGTCATAATAGCGACGCCCACTGGACCTGACAATCCAGCCGACAAATGACCAGTGGTAATCAAATCTTTTAACAAATTACCAAAAGCTGCCAATACCTGCCAAGTCATGGCCACTGTGGTTTTTAAACCTTGCCAAAGACTATCAAAAAAACCATACGATACAACGCCGACGTCTAGCATACCTAAACCTAAAATTGGTTCGCTACCGTCAATCGACTTTGGCTGCGCTTTCATCTCTATGACATTATCAGCACGTTCTACCAAAAGACTGAGCTCTTGAGTTTGATGTTCTTTGATAAAATTATAAATAAAATCTGAATTTTGAACTTCTTGATTATCTATTTTGATTAATTTATCACCAACTTCCAAACCAGCAAAATCTGCTGGTGAATTATCCAAAACCTCAATAACAACCACGCCCTTATCTTTGATTTGTTCCGCTGCCAAATCATTTGGGCCAAGAGCTGTTGGTGTACCAATCATAAAACCAAGACTTAGCAAAATAAAGGCTATCAAAAAATTCATCAAAACGCCTGCTGATAAAATCAAAGATTTTTTCCAAGTTTTTTGATTGACAAAACTACGTGGGTTTTTATCATCTTCACCATTTTCTCCTTTAATTTTTACAAAACCTCCTAAAGGCAAAAGATTAATAGAATATAAAACGCCTTTTCTTTTGAAAGAAAATAAGCGTGGTGGAAAACCGATGCCAAATTCCTCTACCTCAACGCCCAGACGAATAGCACTGACAAAATGACCCAGCTCATGAACTAAAACTAAAACACCTAATAATAAAACAAAAATTATAAAAGTAAACATTATATTTTCATTATTTCTTCTTCTTTTTTAAGACCTATTTCTTTAATTTTTTCATTATAGTCTTTGGTTAATTTATCTAAATCTTCCAAAGCATTAAATTTTTCATCCTCAGAAAGTTCTTTGTTTCTTTCAGCGGCCAAAACCAAATCTTTTATTTTTTCTCTGTGACCACGCAAAGCTACTTTGGTTTCCTCTAATTTTTTATTCAAAATTTTTACCAATTCTCTGCGACCTTCTTCTGTTAAAGGAGGAAAATTTAAACGCACAATCTCACCATCAACGACTGGATTAACATTTAGATCAGAAGTCTGCAAAGCTTTTTCTATACTTTTCAAAACACCTTTATCCCAAGGCTTAATAACAATCGTGTGTGGCTCTGGAGAAGAAATAGATGCTAACTGCATTAAATCAGAAAAAACTCCATAGGATTCCACTTTAACACTTTCGACCAAACTCGGTGAGACTCTACCGGTACGTAAAGATGTGATATCATTTCTTAAATAATCTAGAGCTTTGTCATACTGTATTTTATTGTTTTCTACAATACTATGCATAAATTTATTTGTTAGCTATTTAATATTAAATTATTTTTCAACTTGATAAGCGCCCAAATACAACAATTTTCCTTCAGCGGCAAATTGTAAGACGCCAGCTGCTCTTTTGGTCGGTAATTCCTTGATAGTCCAGTTAGCGCCATTATCAATCGTATGATACAGAGCATTGGCTGTGCCATAATAGATATCATTACCGTCTTTGGGGTTGACTGTCAAAGAATAAATAGCCTCTTTGTTTTTTGGTGTTAACAAAGGATATTGTTCCCAATGATCAGAAACGAACCTAAACATACCAATTCTATTGGCATAAATCAAGCTATCAGCTTGACTGACATCGGTCGCTGCTACCTGAGCATCACTGACACCACTAATCTTAAAAAATGGTTTATCCTCATCGGTTTTTTTGATAGCCGTCATCGTTCTTTCACCTTCTTTTACTGTTTCTAATTCATAGACGGTTTTAGCCATCAAATCTTCCCAGGTTATACCAGCATCATTACTACGCCAAACTCCTTTGGTGTTGGTCACTGCATAAATAATATTGTTATCACTATGATTTTGGATAATAATCTGTTTGATACCACTCGGTAAACGATACAAAACATCCCAAGACTTACCCTGATCTAAGCTACGTAAAAATGCACCTTCATTATTGGCAGCATACACAACATTTGGATCTTGATAGTTAATACCTAAAGCAGTGATATATTTTCTTTCTCGAGATTCAAAATATAAATCTGTCCAGGTACGAGAACAATCATCTGTACGCCAAATACGGTTATGCACAGCTGCGTAAATAGTACACTTATCCTTAGGATGAACAACCACATCATTGATGGCTCCCTTATCAGCTAAAGTATTGTGCCAACCTTGGCCATAATTGTAGCTATAATACAGGCCATTATTTTGTGTACCCAAATAAACTGCTGCTGCATCTTGTGGATCAAAGACTAATTTAGTCACATTAGAACCAATAAAACTTTTTGGCACACCATCAGACACAAAAATACCAGAGCGACTCACCCATTTTTCACCGCTATCCTGAGTCACAAAAAATCCACCCGTCACTCCAGCTTCGCTGCCAGTTTTGATTTTGATACATCCAGTTAACAAAAACGGTAAAATAATAAATAAAACTGGAATAAAAATTTTAGCACTTCTCATAAAAATTAAGTTTTAAAATTTAACACTAAATTTTCCCACAAAATCTGTGGAGAAACATTTTCTTTTATTTGTTTTTTTATTTTATTAATTGATAATAAATTTTTTAAAATATCAGTATAAGAATATTTTTTAGACAAATCTTTGATTTCTTTTTGATACAAAACATTCAAAACCTTTCGATCTAGCTTGGCCCACAAAAGATCTCTCCAAAATAATTCTAAAAGATCTAGATACTCAAGCGTTGAGTGGCTCAAATCTGACACTTTAGCTTTTAAATTGTCTTTTTTCAAAACTTCAAACCAATTATCTAACATTTGCAAGGCCGATAAAGTTTCTAAATCAAGTAACTTGATCAGCCAATTACATTGTTCTCTAAAATTAGCCAAATTATCGGCCATAAAATTTAAAGCTCGGCCAGGTTTGCCAAAAGATAAATTTAAAATCGTTGCTTTTTCTAGCTCTGGCAAAGAAAAATTACTCAGCCAATCTTCCATAGCTTTTTTATCTAGAGCTTGAAATTTTAACAGCTGACAACGAGACAAAATAGTAGCTGGTAAATAATCTATCTGATCGGCTATCAAAATAATAGTAGTGTCTTTCGGTGGTTCTTCCAAAATTTTTAATAAGGCATTAGCAGCAAATAAATTTATTTTGTCTGCCTGACTAATAATGGCTAACTTACGGCCACCAATAGCTGAGGCTAATTTTAATCTGCTTAAAAAATCCTTAATATTTTCAGCTGATAATTCTTCTTGAGTTTGGCCTAATAGATAACAATCAGCATAAGTGCCCTGTTTGACATGGTGACAATTGCTACATTTTTGGCAAGGCCTATCAGCGACTGTTTGACAAAAAAGACTTTGAGCAAAATACCTGGCTATCATTTTTTTGCCCAAACCAGAGCTGCCATAAAACAAATAAGCATTAGCCAAACTATCTTGTTCTAAGCTTGTTTGCAAAAAATTTATTTGTCTTTGATGACCATAAATAGGCCAGGAAAAATTGACTGACATTGTTTAAAATATAACATTTTTGCAGTTTAAAATCAATCCCGCCCAAGCAAAGCCTGACGGGAGAAAATGATTTTAAAATAAAGCTAATTTTATGCTTGATCTAAGGCTAAATTAACCAATCTATCAGCCTCTTTATTTAATTCTCTTCTTACATGAGTAAAACTGATGTCGCTAAACTCCTGACTTAAATTCCAAACTTTAACAAATAGCTTAGCCAATTCAGAATCTTTGACCTTATATTCTTTTTTTAATTGTTTCACTACTAATTCACTATCCAAAAAACACTCTAAATCTGTCACTTGATGCTTGCGAGCTAATTCTAAACCAGTTAACAGTGCCTTATACTCTGCCTGATTATTAGTGGTCTCACCTATATACTGAGAAAAATGAGCAATCTCTTTTTCCCCTTGGTACAAAACACCACCAATAGCTGCTGGACCTGGATTACCACGTGCTCCTCCGTCAGTAAATAATTTTGTCTTCATATTTTTATTATTTTAAACTATTTGAAATTTTAATGTCTCTGATCATTAATTGTATGCTTCTATTGCCATTCCATTGATTTATATTTAAATTATAAACAATATCAATTCTTTGCCCAATAGCTAACTCCAAATTTGCTAGACCAAAGGCAATAGCATCAAATTTTTTGTCCTGCTTGACTAGTTGTAATTTACAATGACTTTGATCTTTACCAACTTTTTTTACATCAGTAATTAAAACTTCATAAGCAACAAAGAGCGGTTCTGGATTTTGTTGACCATAAGGCTCAAATTTACCAACAGTCTCTACTAAATCCCAATTAATATTTGATAAATCTAGCTCTATCTCAATTTTTAAACTTGGTTTAAGGCTGTCTTCTAGTAATTCTTGATTAGCTAAATTTTGCATATTATCTTGAAAAGTAGCTAAATTATCAACTGACAAAGAAAAACCACAAGCCTGCGGATGTCCACCGAACCTTAATAACAAATCACTATTTTTTTGTAAAGCTGAAGTAATATGAAAGCCTTCAATACTCCGACCTGAGCCAACAATCGTTTTTTCATCCAAATTAGTCAACAGAATCACCGGCCGATTAAACTCTTTGACCAACTTAGAAGCTACTAAGCCAGTCAAACCAGCTGGCCAATCAGCTTTATAAAAAAATAATAGTTTTTGATTTAAATTCCCAACTTGATTTTTAGCTTCTTTAAAAACTGTCTCTGTCAATTTTTGTCTCTGCACGTTTGCTTGATTTAATTCAGTTGCCCAATTCAAAGCTTCTTCTTCGTTTTTGGTATTTAGTAAATGATAAGCTAAATTCGCATGATCCATACGACCAGCAGCATTGATACGTGGAGCAAAAGCAAAGCTAATCATAGTAGTATCTAGTTTGTTGATATCTATGCCCGCCACTGCAATCATTTTTTGCAAACCCAAACGTTGAGTTTTTTTCAAAACTATCATACCATATTTGACTAAAGTACGATTTTCACCGACCAATGGCACCATATCAGCTACTGTGGCAATAGCTACTAAATCCAACAACCATTTTTCTTGTTTTTGCGCTTCAGCTTTATCTACACTACATTCGGTGTGTCGCAAAAGAGCCTGTACTAACTTAAAAGCTACTCCACCGCCACAAAGAAATTTAAAAGGGTATTTTTCGTTTAATACTTGAGGATGAATAATGGCTAAGGCTGCTGGCAAATTTTCTGGCACCGCATGATGATCAGTGATGATCACTTCAAGTCCCAAAGAATTAGCAATTTCCACTTCTGCAAAATTACTAATGCCACAATCACAAGTAATTAATAATTTTGTTTGATTGTGTGCTAATTCTTCTACTGCTTGCTTGTTTAGACCATAACCTTCTTTTTCTCTGTGTGGCAAATAAACCTCTACTTTAGCCCCCAAACGTTCTAAAACAGTAGTTAAAATCACTGCTGCTGGCACACCATCAGCATCATAATCACCAAAAACTGTGATTAATTCTTGATTTTTTATAGCTTCATAAATAGCTGAGACTGCTTTTTTCATATCCTTAAATAAATAAGGATCATGGATGTCTTGAGAATAATCGGGTGATAAAAATTGATCAATTTCCGCCTGTGTTTTTAAGCCACGATTAAACAACAAAGTTGCCACAATTGGAGACAATTCTGGAAATTGGTTTAAAAAATCCACTGACACTGGCTCAGCTATTTGCCATCTACTTTCTGTCATATTAATATATTTGAAAATAAAGTCTGAAAATCTCAGGCTTTATTGTAGCAAGTATTAAAAATTTTAGCCACCAAGACCATTATTTGGTCTTTCTGACACTGACTTGATAAACTTTTTTATCTCTTAAAACTGATCGAGCTTCTGGAATATGCTCCACTGGCTCCAGATGCATCACTTTCCTTTTTTTAATTTTTTTTGTTTTCTCTTCTTTGTTTAACTCGTGTTTCACTACTTGATCTGCTTTAGAAGCAATTTTTAGCTCCAACCACAAAAACCACAAAGCAAAAGCCAAAATCAATAAACCACAAACAACAAACCAAAAATAAATATTTTCAAAATTAAAAAAAGACATCGG
>CAIRBL010000016.1 GCA_903876815.1 uncultured bacterium | reverse complement strand
ACTGTGTGATACCCACTCGCGAAGCTCGCCATGGCAAACTATATTTACCACTTGGTAAAACTATTTTAAACAAAGGCAAACTAAAATATAAAACTATTCAAATCACTAATAGTCAGTTTTTTTCAGACAAAAAAGCTATCAACCAAACAAATCTAAAAAATTATTCATTAAGCTATTTACATCATTTATTTAAAACCCAAGAGCCGCTAGCCTTGAAGCTGGCTACTATGAATAATCTGAAGTTTTATTTAGACTTGATGAAGGAAATACGACAGGCGATTAAAAAAGGAGAGATATAGACCTAGCAAAAGCTAGGTTTTTTATCCGCCTAGCCGTCGGGGCTGTTTGGTGGTATGGTTTTTGACTTTTACTATCAATAGTGTAAAAATAAAAGTAATTAATTATTAATGAAGAAAAGTATGAAGAAAGCAAACAAAAAAGCAATTACGATGTTTAAAGGCCGACAAATTCGTCGTCATTGGGATGAAAAAAGAGAATTATGGTATTTTTCCGTAATTGATATTATTGCAGTTTTAACCGAACAATTAGATTATAATCTAGCCAAGACATATTGGACTACTTTAAAAAATCGTTTAAAAAATGAAGGTAGTGAACTGGTCACAAAATGTGACCAGTTGAAAATGTTGGCTAACTGTATAAATTAATTATAAGCTTGATTTATGATTGATTATAAAACATTAGCACTAGACGAATCTGGCAAGGCAAGCTTTAATCACCAATCAAAAAATTTTGTTTTATCGGGGTTGATTTTACCAGAAAGATATAAAACTAAACTGGCTAAACAAATTGTCAAATTAAAAAAGAAATTTTTTGAGGATGAAAATATTGTATTACATACTCGAGATATTTTGCGTAAAAAAGGGCCATTCTCAATTTTAAGAAATAATGCAAAGAAAGAACTGCAATTTTGGGCTGAACTAATTTCTATCATTAATAGCTCTTATTTATCGATCGCCTTTGTTATTACTGATAAAAGTAAGGCTAAGATTTTGGGTTGGAATGATATTGCCATTTTGAGGCGTGCGTATAATAAGATGTTAGAAAAATTTGTTGTAGGACATTTAAGTGCTAGTAAAGGTAAGATTATCCAAGAGTCGGATCCATACCAAGATAAGTATTTGATTGAAGCACATAATAAACTACAAACATTAGGCGTTCCTTCAGAAGGCATTACAGGACCAGATTATAGAAAAAAAGTGACTTGTCTAAGTTTAGTCAATAAATTAAATTTAGATGTAGATGTGCAATTATCTGATAGTTTAGCAATTATGGCTGATCTTGTTTATAGAATGAAAATCGGTAATATCAAAAAAACTACAAAAGTTGAAGCTATGATGATAAGGCTTATAAGTAGAAAAATGAAGGATAAAAAGAATCCAGGCATTTTTGAGATTTTAGTATAAAATAAAAAAACCGATCATGGCTATCCGCACATATACCGATTTTTTATGTCTTCATTATACCACATTTTTACATATTGTCAAATAGGAGGGTAAAATAACCAAGATCTGGTATTTAATATAATCACTTTTCAAAACCCCCGCCCATTCGACTACGCTCAGGGCGGGGGT
>CAIRBL010000015.1 GCA_903876815.1 uncultured bacterium | reverse complement strand
TTGGTTACAAACAAATCATCGCCAATCAATTTGATACCATGTTGTTTGATGGCTGGATTCTTAGTAAAAATTTGCCAATTTTCCCAATCCTCTTCCTCAAGGGGATCTTCCAAAAAATGAATTGGATAATCATCTATCAAATCCAAATAATATTCAATAAACTCAGCACTTGAAAAAACTTTTTTATCTAAAGCTAAATTATAAGTTTTTGTTTGATAGTCATAAAATACAGAAGAGCCAGCATCAATACCCAAAACTATGTCTTCTGAAGCTTCATAGCCAGCTGCAGCAATAGACTGCATCAATAAGTCAAAAACTTCTCGATGCGACCGAACATTTGGTGCATAACCACCTTCATTGCCCAGATCAGTATCATAACCAATAGAATGCAAGAGATCAGCGAGGGCATGAAAAATTTCGCTAGCTTGTTGTAATTTATTTTTAAATAAAGGAGCTTTGTGTGGCACAATCCAAAACTCTTGCAAATCAATGTTAGAACTAGCGTGTTTGCCACCATTAACAACATTTACCACCGGTGTTGGTAAAATAAAATTTTTTATTTTTGGATCATACAAGTTACGCAGATATTTGTACTTTGGTTCACCAACTGACTTAGCAGCCGTAGCAGCTACCGCTAAAGATACACCCAAAATCGCATTAGCCCCCAATTTACTTTTATTTTTTGTGCCATCTAAATCAATCATTAATTGGTCAATTTGTTTCTGCTCAGTTACTCGTAAACCATTTAATTCTTTATTTAAAATGTGATTGACATTGTCCACAGCTTTCAAGACACCCTTACCACCATAACGGAAAGGATCATTATCACGCAACTCGTGTGCCTCAAAACGTCCAGTAGAAGCCCCACTGGGCACACAAGCATTAGCTTTGATGCCGGAGCTCAAAGTGACTTCTACTTGCAAAGTAGGCTCCCCACGAGAGTCTAAAATTTCTAAAGCACTAATATTTTTTATTTTATCTGGCATACACAAAAATTTTTTATTTATCAATCAAAGCTTCCAAAGCTGGCATTTTTTTACCATTTAAAAAAGCCATCAAAGAACCGCCACCAGTAGAAACAAAAGTAAATTTTTTGAGTAAATTTAATTCATTTAGCATAGCCACTGTTTCTCCGCCGCCAACAATAATTTTTACTTTTATTTTACCTAAAGATTGCGCAAAGCTAACTGAATTTTTACTTACATATTTATTTTCAAAATATCCCAATGGTCCATTCCAAACAATCAATCTACACTTTCTTAAATGTTCCAAATATTGCTTCACTGTTTTTGGTCCAATATCTAAAGCCAAAACGTTTTTTGGTATTTTTTCAACATCGCAAATAGACGCTGCTTTGGCTTCGGTGGTTTTTGCCACCACAACATCTTGTGGTAAATATATTTTTGGACCTTTTAATTTTTTAGCGACCCTCAATTCTGCGCTAGAAGGTTTGAGGTGACCCAAATTAAACCCCCGAGAAACCAAAACAGTATTAGCTAACATACCACCCAAAAACACTCCTTGGGCTTGCTGACTAATTTTATTTAAAAAAATAATTTTACTAGAAACTTTAGCACCACCAAAAACAACGCCCAAACCTTTTGTGGTAGCCAAAATAGACTCCAAGTGCCTTATTTCATCATCAACCAATAAACCAGCGTAACTTGGTAAAAACTTAGTGATTGCCAACATCGAGCTATCACGATCTCTGTGCATATTACCAAAAGCATCATTCACATACACATCAGCTAAATGACTTAATTTCTTGGCAAATCTTTGGCAATTTTTTTGCTCACGCTCATGAAAACGAATATTTTCCAAAATAGCTATCTGTCCAGCTTGCAAAGCTTGACTGCGACTAACGCATTGCTCTAAATCACCGGCCCACAAACTTATATTTTGTTTTAAGGCTTTTTGTAAATAGCTCACAATGGGCGCCAATGACAAACTCTTGACATTTACACCCTCCGGTCTGCCTAGATGGGCTACAATGATAATTTTGGCTTGTTTTTTTAATAAAAATTGAATAGTAGGCACTACTCTGTCCAAACGCCAAGCATCTTTTGGCCTGACTTTATTTTTGTGTATCGGCACATTCAGATCCAAACGCAAAAGCACCCTTTGATTACGCCAAGTTTTGACTTGTTTGATAGTCCTTAATTTCATTTTATTGTTTTAAAGTAAAAATAGACTTAATATCTTGTCTAGCTGTCAATTGACATAAGCTGGCTACTGGTATATTTGCCCATAAATATTCAAAAACGCCAGAATTTTTATCCAAGACCAAGCCCAAATCAGCCAAATCTTTTTCTTGCTCACTGCTTAATGGCAAGCTCTCAAAACTCACAAAAGCCTTTATATTGATAGTATTTTCCGGTAAAGTCAAAATTGTAGGGTCTAATTTTGGGGAGCTATAACAAGACAATGTTTGTTCCAAATTTTTTGGGGTTTTGCTGGCCGATTTACTTAAAAACAAAAAAAGCCCAAAAACCATGAAGAATATCAAAATAAATAGCCAAATTATATTACTGGTTTTCATGAAAAATATCTTAAATTTATAAGCATATTATAACACACCAAGAAAAAAATAAAAAATGGTCAAAATACAACCATTTTTTATATGAAAGTCACAAACTATTACAACTATTTATCAACTTTATTTATTTCAGCTAACTGTTCTTTAGTTGCCAATGGCACGGTAAATTTAAAAATGCTACCCTTGCCTTTACCAGCGCTTTCTACCCAAATATTACCCTCATGCTCTTTGATAATCTTTTGGGCAATAAATAAGCCTAAACCTGAACCACCGGTGTTGATCTGAGCTGCACCGTCACCTCTGACAAACTTTCTAAACAAAGCCTGCGCCTCTACTGCGTCAATACCCACACCAGTGTCTGTGCTACTGAATTCTAAATTATTATCTTTGACTAATGTCTGCACCTTAATACTGCCCTGAGGAGTATACTTAATGGCATTATCTATCAAATTCAAAATCACTTCTCTTAATTTATCACCGTCAGCGTAAACCAATGGCAAAGCTGTAGTACTAGCTTCATAAGATAAAACCAAACCTTTATTTTGTGCGGAACTAGATAATTCAGTCACCACGCTAGTCACCAAATCACTGATTTGCATCGGTTTTTTCTCTAGCTTT
>CAIRBL010000014.1 GCA_903876815.1 uncultured bacterium | reverse complement strand
GTGCCTGAGTGGTTGAAAGGGGCACCCTGCTAAGGTGTTATCCGGGAAACTGGATCGAGGGTTCGAATCCCTCCCTCTCCGCCAGTTATAATTTTGGAGAGTTGGCAGAGTGGTCTAATGCGGCAGTCTTGAAAACTGTTGTCCTGAAAGGGACCGAGGGTTCGAATCCTTCACTCTCCGCCAGTTATAATATGTCCTCGTAGCTCAGTGGATAGAGCGTTTGGTTGCGGTCCAAAAGGTCGCAGGTTCGACTCCTGCCGGGGACACCATCCTTTCGACTACCTGCCTATCGGCAGGCGCTCAGGATGACCCATAAAATTACAGCTTGATATAGGCTGTTTTTTGTATAACAATAATTTACTTAAATAAAATACACCGCGCTTTGCGGGGTACATCTCACTAATTAATATGAATTAAGCAAAATCCCGCCAAAAGCGTGATGTGCTTTATAAATAGCGAGCTAACTAAAATTATGGTATAATACAAATGAAGTTAATCATATGTCAAAAGATAAAAATTTACAATCTAAAGATCTAGCATCATCAGAAAAAGACTTTATGGCTGATGATGAATTAGAAACCATATCTACAACAGATGACGAATTAGACATCGGTGAAATATTAATTTCCTGGGAAATACCTTCTTTTCATAAGCATGAAAAGCCAAAAGTTTGGTATGTTTATTTTTTTATTCTGACAACCCTTTGTCTGATATACTCCTATTTTAATAAAAATCCCCTCTTTGCTCTTGTTATCATCTTATCTGCTATTCTCTATCTTGCCAATGAAAAAAATGAACCAAAAAAAATAATCTTTGCTATCTCAGAAGATGGTATAGTTATAGAAAATAAATTTATACCTTATAAAAAACTCAAAACTTTCTATATTCTCTACCAACCTCCATTAATCAAAAACCTTTATTTTCAACCAAAAAACCCGATCGCTCAAGTTATCACCATACCGCTTGAGGCAGAAAACCCTGTTGAAATTAGAAAAATACTTTTGCAATACCTCAGCGAAGATCTAGAAAAAGAAGATATGCCTGGCTCTGAAAGCATCGGTCATATGTTAAAATTATAGTCAACATTGAATAATTTTCTATATAAAACTGAACATTGCTGGTTCAGTTTTATTGTGCTAATTTTAAGCTATGCTCAGTCCTGAAAATAACATTATCAGTTTACATAAAATAGCCAAAGAAAAGAGAAAAGATTTGGCTAAAATTGGCATCAAAAATGTCACCGATTTATTATGGCATTTTCCTTTTAGATATGATGATTTGAGCGAAATCAAGGATGTTTCCGCTCTAGAAGCTAACGTTTTGTCTACAATACGTGTCAAAATATTAAATTTAAAAACCATCCGCTCTTGGAAAAGAAAAATCAGTATTACCGAAGTTTTAGCTAGCGACAGTCAAGGGCAAATAAAGGCTATTTGGTTTGGACAAAAATTTATTTCACAAATCTTAAAAATTGGTGATGAAATATTTTTGAGTGGCAAACCAACTTGGCAAAATAATCTTTGGAATTTTTCTAACCCCAGCTATGATAAAGTAAAAACTATCAATTTGCATAGTGCGCGCTTAGTGCCTATTTATCATACTAGTGGCTCATTGACTCAAAAACAATTACGTTTTTTGATAAGCCTGGGATTAAAATTTGCCCATACACAAGACGATCCTCTGCCAGTAGAAATTCTCAATACCGAAAAATTTCCTTGGCTTTATGAATCTTTAAAAAATATTCATTTCCCCAATGATGCCACTGATTTAAAACTAGCTACTGAAAGATTAAAATTTCAAGAATTATTTTATCTACAATGTAAATATCAATTAGCCAAACAAGATTATACTCAACAAGATGCTTGGCCAATGAACATTCAAGAAAAAACTCTACAAACAATTATCAAAAATCTACCTTTTAAATTAAGCAATGACCAAAATACTGTCTTAAAAGAAATTTTACTGGATTTAGAAAAAGACCAGCCCATGAATCGCTTAGTAGAAGGTGATGTTGGTTCTGGCAAAACCATCGTAGCTATACTTGCGGCTATCAATGCCATACATCAAAAAGAAAAATTGCAGGTAGCTATTATGGCGCCAACAGAAATTTTGGCTTGGCAACATTTTATCAATATCAAAAAATTATTACCCAAAAATTATACCAATAAAATTGGCTTTTTAAGCAAAGATTCACATTATTTAGGCGATCAATCGTTTGATAAAAAAGAAATCATAGAAAACATACAAAATGGCTCAATACAAATTATCATTGGCACACATTCTTTAATTCAAGATAAAATAAATTTTAAAAAATTAAGCTTAGTCGTCATTGATGAACAACATCGTTTTGGCGTCAAACAAAGACAAGCACTAAAACAAAAAAATAAAAATAAAGTCCCTCATCTTCTTAGTTTGACAGCTACCCCGATTCCACGCACACTAGCACTAACTCTTTATGGTGATCTTGATATTTCTATTATCAAAGAAAAACCACAGGGTAGGATAGCACCAAAAACATTGCTAGTGCCTGAAAAGAAAAGAGTTGGCGCTTATCAATTTTTAAGAGAAAAAATAAAAGCCAAACAACAAATTTTCGTTGTTTGTCCACTGATAGAAGAAAATGACACCTTAGGATTTAAATCTGTCCAAGCAGAATATAAAAAATTAAATGAAAATATTTTTCCTGATTTGGAAATTGGCCTACTGCATGGAAAACTCAAAAATGTTGAAAAAGAAAGTTTGATGAGACGTTTCCAAAATAATGAATTCCCTATTTTGGTTTCCACTTCTGTGATTGAAGTTGGCGTAGACATACCCAACGCCACCGTCATCTTGATAGAAAGCGCCGAAAGATTCGGCTTATCACAATTACATCAATTTCGTGGCCGAGTTGGTAGAAATTCTCTACCTAGCTGGTGTTTACTTTTCACTAGCCAAGCTGATAAACAAAATACCGCTCGTCTCAAAGCCTTAACTCAAAGCAACAATGGTTTTGAACTAGCCGAACTTGATCTCCAACTCCGTGGTAGTGGAGAAATTTTTGGCACCAAACAAACAGGTTTGATGCAGCTCAAAATTGCCACTCTCAATGACACCGAACTAATAAAAAAAGCCCAAATGTGGGCCAAAAAAATTATTTTTGAAGAAAAGTATCTATCCAAGCAACCATTACAAAAATTATTGGCTGAGTTAAAAACCGAAATGCATTTGGAATAAGACTGGCCACCACCTCGCAGGTTAACCTGCGAGGTTAAAATTCTTCATCTATATTTTTAATATATCCCAAGTAAATTCTCACACTGTTTTTATACGCCTTAAAATCTATCAAATCATCATGATCTACCAAATGATATTTCGCTTCACCAACATAATTATGATGGGAAGTATAAAACCAATCTTTGGCATTTTTGACTAATTTATGTTTTAAATGGTTTAAATTAATATAATTTATTAAAACTCTCAAATAATTATCTTCCTCTACTCTTTTTGATTTAAATGGGCCTTGAAAAATCCTGCCTGAATGTTCTTTATTTAAATTAAAATACTTAGTATAAGAATTAGAAAGTAAAGAAATAAATTTTGATATAGCTAATAAATCAACCTGCGAGGTTAATTTTAATAAAAAATGCCAATGGTTTGGTAAAACACAATAAGCTATAATTTTGACGCCTGTTTTTTCCTTAAAAAATAAAACCTTACTTAAAAAATACTCATAATCATTACTTGTACAAAATATAACCCTTTTCTCAACTGCTCTATTATACACATGATAAAAAGTATCACTAGTAAAATTCCTTGATTTATTTGCCATAAAAAATAAGGTAAATTATTAAATAATCGACCTTATCAACCTGCGAGGTTAAATAACCTCGCAGGTTGTTTTAAAAACTGAAATGCATTTGGAATAACTAAGGCTTTAATCTATACGGATAATGTATCATATCAAAATCCTCTGTTTTTTTGCACTGACATCCTGGGCCATATTTATCATAATCAGCCTGACTGCATGCATACCAAGAACCAACGTTATTTAAATCTTGCACCCAACACATATAGCCAGCTGTACAGCCAAGTCCCATAGCGCAACTCAAGCCCGGTTGCCCCACCGACTCAAAAGGCACGCCACAATTTGCATAAGGCTTAGTAGCTTCTTCTAGACATTGTCCCGTGGGATATCCGCTTTGGCTGACTTTTAAATCTAAAGTCTGCCCAGGTATATCTACTATATTCAAAGACTGAAAATTAACTAAGTTATCAGTAATATTACTTAATAATAAATTACCTGTAAATAATAAAGTTAAACCCAAAAGCGCTCCTTTGATAGTATCTTTAGCATTGTCTATTTTACCAGCATTTCCAGAAGCCATGATCCATTGCCAAGAAGCAAAGACAATCATAAACATAGCAATCACGCCAGCAAAACCTGCAGCGTATCGATATAGAGCATTGATGTAAAGGACAATAGCGTCACCTTTGCTACTCAAAATAACGCCACCAGGACACTCCGCCGCATTTGCATCTCCTAGTTGTAAGCCGGGAATTGTGATTTGCGGTACAAAACAGATAGGTTTTGGGGTATAAGGAATACCCACGATACTGGAACCCGCCGGCCAACCATCACAGCCACAGCCACTGACGCTAGCATGGACATGATTACCATTTTCAAAAAATCCCCTACCACCACAGGCAGTCACTTTATTAATAATAGCGTCTTTGGTAGCATCATTAGCTCGAATATCAATAGCATGCGAACCGTCTGTACAATCTCTTGTGCCATCAGTCTTAACACCACCATAATGGCACGAGGCATCATCATGTATACAACAATTAGTATCGCTAGAGCCTGAACACTGTCTTGAATAATTACTAACACAAAAACTAAACATACTAGGGACATCGCCAGTAGAAGTAATTACTAAAGTAGAATCTTTAGTAGACAAACAAGTCATAAACTCAGCTAACTTTGAGCTAGCTTGACTACAAACCACCCCCGGCTTCAAAGTCAAACCATTACACGTTTCCGCTAAAACAATTTGTGCATCAACAAAATTAGCAAATAAAATTATCACAAAAAATAAAAAAGAAAAAAAGTAATAGAATATTTTTTGCATATTATTAAATAGTAAGCACTATACACAATTTAATTACAAGAACTACAACTGCTACGTAACACACAAGAATCGAGTGGCTCCGAATCATTGCAACAACAATAAGTAGAAGTATTTGGGTCTTCACTGGAATCAATTTTACATTCACTATTATTACTGCAATAACCACTTAAGACATTCTTACAAGTATACCCAAAATCAGTATCCCATCTACAGGGTCCATCTGTTGCGGTGCTATCATTTAAACAGCCATCGGCATTACCTATGCCAGAAAATGAAGAGCAAACATGTTCTACTGGATATTCATAATCATCTGCTACACAAGTACATGGTAAAACTGAATCCGGATTACAAAAATCTCTTGTTGGCAAGCCATTAACAACTGTTCTACATTCAGCATTTGCCTGACATTTACTACCAACACACCTAGCACCAGTGGATGTTGTTACACTACCACAAGCTATATAAATTGTATTTGGGCACACCTCAAAATCCACACTCTCTAACTGCAAATACTGAGTTTCTATACTATCCAAGCTCAAGCCCTCAAAATTTACTAAATTATCAGTAATATTACTTAACAATAAATTACCAGTAAATAATAAAGTTAAACCTAATAATGCACCTTTGATAGTATCTTTGGCATTATCTATTTTACCAGCATTACCAGAGGCCATGATCCATTGCCAAGAAGCAAAAACAATCATAAACATCGCAATCACGCCAGCAAGACCCGCGGCATATCTATACAAAGCACTAACATAAAGAGCAATAGCGTCGCCTTTGTGAGTGATAGCAATTTGGCCTGCTTTGCAAGCGCCATTCGCCTTAATCTCAAAACCAGGGATGGGGATTTGTGGGGTAAAACATATGGGCTTGAATTTATTATTTTCTACTGTTTTATTGGTGGCTGCCAAAGCAATGGAAACTGAAAAAAAACTTAGACTTAAAAAAATAACTACAAAAAATATTTTTTTCAGACTCATATTATTTTAAAACAATACTTTGTAAATTACCGCTACTTTTATCAGTAAAATACAAAATTTTGCCATCCCCTGATAAAAATAAATTGGTTGCCGTATAAGCACCACCTTCACCGATAGGACTAGCTAACAATGTTTTTGTACCGGTCCTTAAATCTATATAATAAAAATTATCATTATAACTATCCGCTATTTCAGGATATAATCCAGCTCCACGAGGTAAACCTTGCGGCACTGCACAATACAAAGCATTTTCACCACTAAAAGTACATTTCTCTGGCCAAGTAGGCAAATTTAGAGATACCTTTAAGTCCCCTAAATTATCTGACTTGCCACCAGTGACCCATAAATTTGGTAAATAACCAGAATTTTCGTTATACACACTATACAACAAACTTCCACCCTCTGGAGACCATTTACTCTCAAAGCCACTACCTTGCACAATAAAAGACAAAAGACTATTGCCTTGAGGCGTGATTGGTAAAACCTCTTGTCTTTGTAAATCAAGTTGCTTACGATATAAGGCAACAACTTGATTATCAGGAGAATAGCCAATTTGCACATCGTTTGCTTTATCAGCTAAAGCCTCGACTAACTGCAAACCAGAACCATCATCATTGGCAATCACGAGCCAATTATCATCTGGGTGAGAACCTATCCAGCTAGCTGTAATTTTTTGTCCAGAAGTATCAAAACTAAATTCTTGCAACTCAGTCGGTAAAGTGATTTGCTTGCCTGTACGAAAATTATACAAAACATTGGCCCCGTCAGGGTACTCTAAAATCGCCTTATCATCTCTATTTGACCAAATAATATTTTCTACCTGATAAAATTTTTTATCTGATAAAAGTTCAGGCTTACCTTGGGCATTAATACGAAAAAATTGATTTTTTTCTTTGTCATAATATTTAACACCTAAATCAGTTGATTTCAAACCACTGACACTAGATTCACTTAGACTCGTAACCTTAGTTAAGCCACCATTTGCCACCTCTGAAATCTTATTGTCTTCAAACAAATTGTCCCAAGGCAAACCACTATTGGTATTTGTATTAGTATTGACTACATTTGAGCCAGTTTGATTAGTACCCGGAATAAGACCGCCAGAAAAATTATTGTTTACTATAACTTCTTCAGGAGTTGAACGGAAAAAAACCCAGTACAAAGCAAAACCCATACCAAAAACAAAAAGTATAAAAGCCGTTAATAACAACAATTTTTTCCAATTCATAAATATTTATCTAAATGAATATTTAATTAGTTCCACCAAGATTTAAAAGCCTCCCAAGCAGTTTCATAAGGATTTGCAACTATCACTAAAATTAAAACGAATAAAATAATAATAAAAAGTATAGCAATTGACAAAAAAACCCAAATAACCACCTCCCAGATCTCTAGCTCTATTGCTTTGATGCCAAATAAATTACCAACAATCAATTGCACTGTCATGATGATATAAGTAACAATAATTCCCACCACAGTAGCCGCAAAAGAAACATTGATAATACGTAGTACAGCTTGCTTGGTAGCTTTCACAGCTACTTTCTTGACCTCATCAATTGCTTTTTTTTGTGCATCAGTACTGGCAGACTTTCTTTTTTCTACTTCCAAAGCTCTGCTATTTTCTTGTTCAGCTGCCAGTGTTAATGCCATGTTATTGCCATCTTACTTGATCAACTAGCCACTCCTCTCCATCTAGTAATAAATTGACTATTACGTCTTGATAATAAATTTTTTCTGCCAAACTTTGGGCTGTATCCACTCTTTGGGTATGCACAACAATTTCTGCCTGACCACCAGTCTCATCTAACTCATTGACCGTAGCTGACATACTTTTGGTACTCACGCCATAAAAATCTGCACGCTGATAATCAATAGCTATATTTTTCATATATTCTTGCATGCTAGCTGTGGACAAAGACATTAATTGTTGTAAATTTTTACCTTGATTGTCAGTTGACCAAGAGCCAAATCTAGCTACATAAGTTTTAGCTAAATTAGTCACCGTAAACTCAGTACTAGCCTCTTGTGGTGGGGCCTGTAATTCTAGCTGTGGGCTTTCTGGTTTGAAAATAGGCTGCCCCTCAATGCTATACGGATCTTGATTACCCGGCTGATTAGCATCTTTGCTTAAATAAATAGCTAACCAAATCAAACCGCCAATAACCAAAATAATGATAATACCCCAAATAATTTTCTTTTTTTTACTATCCATAAATTTATACTTTTTCTTCTTCTAACATCGCTTCTTCAAATTCTTTTTTAGCATCTTCTATTTCTAATAACTGCTTTGGATCAGAAGTAATAATCTGATGCTCAGCATAGGAAGCTTGAACTTTAATCGCTGCGTGTTTACTACCTGCAAAAAATATACCCTCACCAACACCTGACTCCAAAAGTAAATATTTTTCCCCATCTGTTAACATAAAAGTTTTTTGAATCAAAGCAATAGAGGCGGTAGATTGCTTAAGTAACAACTGCAAGGAAGAATTAGTAACAATGGCCGCGCCATAAGGTGAAGTTAAGAAATCATTTACATCTTGAGTAATTGTGGTCACACCTAAATAATATTTACGACAACGTTTCACTAAAGCGTACATAAACTTAGCACTATCTTCATAACGCATCATCAACCAAGCTTCATCAACTACCAAAATTCTCTTTTTCATTTCACTACGAATAATATTCCAAATATGATTCATAATGATATACATACCTATGGGCCTTAACTCATCTTCTAGATCTCTAATGCTAAAAACAACCAGCTGATTATTTAGTTTAATATTAGTTGGACTATTAAATAAGCCAGAAAAAGTACCTTCGGTATATTTTTTGATTCTTAGTGCCATATCTTCACCACCCTCCATGCCTAATAAAATATCTTCCAAATCAGACATCATCGGAGTTTCGATATTGGATAAATCCGAGCTAGCAGTAATATCTTTTTTAGCATAAGTTTCAAGCAAAGCTCTATCTAGCAAAGAGTCTTCCGCATGGGTCAAATCCCCAATCATCAAACGAATCAAACCTTTGAGAGTAATCACCGCGCTACGTAAAATATCCTCTGGTTTACTATCTCCTCCGATACCTCTGGGCAAGTCAAATGGGTTCAGTTTATTTTCTGAATTCAAAGATAAATTGATATAAGCGCCACCAACCGCTTCAGCTAAATGTTCATATTCGTTTTCTGGATCAATAATCAAAACATCAGTGCCCACCATCAAAGAACGCAAAACTTCTAGCTTAATAGCATAGCTTTTACCTGCGCCAGAAGTCGCAAAAACAACTGCATTAGCATTTTGTAAACTAAAACGATCAAACAAGACAAGACTATTATTGTGTCTATTAATACCAAATAATATGCCTTTGTCTGAAGTAAGCTCACTAGAAACAAAAGGGAAAGATGAAGCTATCGGAGAGCTATTCATGTTAGTAGTAATCGTCAACTCATCATTGCCTAGTGGTAAAGTAGAGTTAAAACCTTGCTCGGTTTGAAAAAGTGCTTTACGAGAATAAATAAGCTGAGCGCCTAATAAATTTTCTACTCTATCTGTAGCCAAATCGAGCTCTTCAAGCTTATTAGCATAAATCGTAATATATAAACCAAACTGAAAAAATTTTTCTGTGCCTTGAGATAAAGAATCTCGCAAAGCTTCAATGTCTTGCAAGGCAGTTTCAGTGATCGGATCACGTGGAGCGCCTTTTTCATGATCACCCATAATCTGAGCTTCCATAGTGCCCACTTTATTACGTAACTGTTTTAAAACTAAGCCGATGTCTAAAGGATAAAAAAACATAGCAATATCCAAAACCAGACTTTCATTGATAATCGGAGCAAACCAACCAACCGTCACATATCTAGGATAAGTCATAACAAACAAAGTGCGCACATATAAATTATTTAAACGCAACAAATTTGTTTCCACTTGCATAGCGGCTGGCGCAATGATATCACGAACCGAAACAACACCTTCTCTAAAAACTTTTTCTGCTTCTAGTAAAGCTTTGTCTTTGGCCTCCATTTTGGGATCTGACTTAGCTGGTGTTGGGTTAGTAGGGGCTTGATTTTGTTTTATTTTATTGGCTTCAAACATCAGTTTCTACTCTTAATTTATTTATATCCTCTAAGGGCTGCTTTTGAAATAAATCTGGATTGTAACTATTATAATAAAGCTCTATCAAGGCTTGTGTGTTTAATCTTTGAGAATTTAAACCAAGAGAGGCTAGACCTGACATGATAAAATTTGATCTTTTTTCAAGCTCTGTGGCTGCCTCTGAAAAACGTTTACGGCTTAGCTTGATGACTCTTGCTGTTGCAAATACGGAAGATAAGCGAGTAGCAAAATTTTTCTTCTTATTACCACTTTCGCTATATGGCACTACGACAAAAAATTTTTTACTCATGATTTTCTCCAGTGTCAAAAGCTCAGCAATAAATTGACGATAATCAGCTATTTGCATTCTTAATAATTCATTGGTTTGTTCTTTTTCAGATTTTTTGAGCTGATCTAAATAATCATCAATATTTAATGGTCTAGATTGAACCACTACTTGTAAAGGATAATCTAGGGTATTCAAAAAACTCACATAACCACCAATCATTGCCCTTTGTTCTTCTTCAGATTTTAAATCAAAGTTCACTGAAGATACTAAAATAACCGCCCTGACACTCGCATCATTTAAAATCACCACGTCATCTTGAATAGAGGCGATATTAAGATATTTTTGAGTAGAATTATTTGGTTTGTTTGCGGCTGGTTTTTTATTTTTCATACTATTGATTCATTTGATTGGCAACGCCAAGTTGTTTTTCGCCTTTATAAACACCACCTGTATCGATAATGAGTGATAACTCTGACAATTTTCCACTAGAAGATAAAGGTTTTGGTTTGATATATTGAACTTCTTGTTCTTCAATTTTTGACTTAAACTCCGTCACCATAATATATTCCTTGAGCCAAACGCGTAGCTTTGGTTTGGTAAAGGTATTTAAAAAATTGCCAAAAAATACATGAAATGGGGCTCCGTTAAATTTTACAAAAGCAAACAGTAAAGTTAAGGCCACTATAATAAAAGTTTGAAAAACAAATAAACCAAAATCTGATAATTTATAAGCAGCGAAAATGAAAAGAAAACCAATAATAACGATAATAAACTGCCTCACGGTAATTGGCCCAAAGATTTTATCTTCTGCATCAATAAATTGTGGTACGATAAAACGTTCGTTCATATACTAAAACTAAAATCTCAAATTTTTATTTAAATCAGAAATAGCTGAAAATTCTTCTATAGTTAAAATTGCCTGACCTTGATTTTGATAATCAGTAATAACAGTAGCTACATCTTTACCTTGACCCAAACTTTCTGAACCCAAAGATAAATATTGTCTATAAATTGGACTATTACGCCACGCTTCGATTCCCTGAGCTTTTTTGGTAACAGAATCTTTTTCTAATAAATTGATTTTAGCTAATAATTTGGCGCCTTGTTCCGAAGGTGAATTACCAAGATGACGAAAATTATCCAAACTAAAATTCTGTAATTCTTCAATTGGGCCAGTTAAATTAATAGGCTTTTTAGGTGGCGCCACCATATCTTCCATAGACATGGCTGGCGCTTCTTCTATTTTTTGTTTAACGTCAGTAACTTGTTTTTTACTCAAATCTTGTTTTGGTCTAAACACTTTGGGTAAATTAGCCGGCTCTATCTCCATATTTTCCACGGCCACTGGTTGAGCTGGCCTTTCAGTTACTTGTGGCTCTGGAGCGGAAACGCTAGGCACAATATTTGCTTTCACTTCAGGAGTCTGTGACGCAAGAGATTTAGGTTCATCCAAAACAATTTCTGGCGCTTCTTCTTTTTTGATCAGATGGTCTTTCTTTGGTTTAAAATCAGATAAAATATTTTGAATTTCTCCTTGAACTTCAACTTCTTCGTTTAGTTTATCATCAACCGCATTATTTAGGTCTTGTTCCAGCTCCTCTACGGGACCAGCTACAAATTGTTTAGACAAATCAGCGACCGCACTAGATAAGTCACTAGCCAAATCAGGACTAGCCGTGTCTTTTATCAAGGGCTCTGCTTTTGGTTTATTTTCTACTTCTACCACCAAACCACCCTCAGCCTCAATATTGTGCTTAATAGCTTTTATCACCGAAACCAAACTATTGACTGTTTCTTCTGATAGAACTTTGCCATCAGCAAAGATATTTTCAGACATTGCTTCTCTGACTATAATAGCGTTTTTACGATGACGAAAAAAATCAAAAATAATACTACTAAACTTTTTTTTATTTTCATCGGTCAAATGTAAACTGTGCTTTTCTATCAATTTATCAACGATTTTAACTAAACTATATTTTTTACTTTCATCTTTAGGCAAATTTTTAGCCAACTCCTCCGCTTCTTTGTCATCATCAGGATGAAACATCAAAACCGACTTATCATTTGGATTTTGATTGCCTTGTGGCAACATCAAAAAATGATCATTTTTTGGCAAAATTGCAGCCATAGCAACTGGGCTCACAGCCTGAACCAAAGTAGTGCCTGTATCTATATTTTGATTAAAATTAAGATGACTAAAATGACCACTCTCGTCTTTTATCAAAAGATTGTCCATCAAACCAGCATCAATCTCTTGTTCTTCTGTCGAAGTTTTGTCTGACATTATTTTAAATAAAATTAAATTTGAAACTGTTTATATTATAACATATTTTACGCACCGCAACAAACAAAAAAGAAACAAAAAATACCATTGCTACAAACAATGGTATTTTTCAAATAAATTACTTTCTTAAACTCTTTCTACGTACTCTCCTGTTTCTGTATTTACTCGAATAGTATCTCCTTGTTTGATAAACATAGGAGTTCTGAGCTCTAAACCAGTTTCCAAAATAACTGTCTTAGTGGCAGCACCAGCGCTATTGCCTTTGACGCCATCTGGTGCTGAGCTAACCAAAAGTTCAATCTTGGCAGGCAAGGCTACTGACATAGGTTTGTTGTTAAAAATCAACACATCTACCACCTGACCCTCTTTAAAATACTTGGTCATATCACCCAAAGCATCAGCACTAAACTGAAACTGTTCAAAATTTTCATTATCCATGAAGAAAAAATCATCAGCTTGGCTGTACAAAAAATTTGCTTGCTTTCTTTGCAAATCAGCTTCTGGGACTGAGTCAGAACCAGCAAAAGTCTTTTCTAAAGTAGAGCCGGTTACCAAATTTTTTAATTTAGTCTTCAAAACAGCTCCACCACGAGCAACTTTGATATGCTGGGTAAACACTACTTGATAAGGCTCATTATTAATATCTAAAACTTTACCTAATTTTATTTCACTCATTGATAACATAGACGTATTGTTTATTTGGAAACAAAAGGTAGCATCGCCATAAAACGAGCGCGTTTGATAGCAAGGGCTAATTTTCTTTGGTGTTTAGAACAAACACCGCTTCTTCTTTTTGGTACAATTTTACCATAAGAAGAAGTAAATCTTTGTAATTGTTGCCAATTTTTATAATCAAGCTCGTCTACATTGTTGACACAAAAATGACAATATTTAGTGGTTAATTTTGTATGCATAAATTAAATCTTCAATTAATAGTTTAGAATGGGATATCTTCAACGCTAATTTCTTCTTCGTCATTATTTTGACTTGGAGCAGAAAAATTATTTTGTGATGTAGTTTGAGGACCAGAATTTGAATCCCAATCTCCGCTAGCACCACCCTTGCTGTCCAACATAATCATGTTTTCAGCAATGATTTCTGTACGATATCTTTTGACACCATTTGGATCATCCCAAGAACGAGTCTGCAAACGACCTTCAACATAAACTTTGCTGCCTTTTTTTAAATACTGACCAGCAATTTCTGCCAAACGACGCCAAGCAACAATATTATGAAATTCTACTTTTTCTTGTTTTTGACCACTTTGATCTTTCCAGACCAAGTTAGTTGCGATGGAAAAAGAAGTAACATTTTGACCATTGGGTGTGGATTTCATTTCTGGATCACGCACAATATTGCCAATGATCATGGCTTTATTTAGATTCATATTATTGATCTTTTTCTAAAATTTTATCTAATTGCTGATCTAAGGCTGTTAAATCAACATTAACTTTTTCTTCTACTTTTTTTGTCTCTTCTTTTTTAACACTATCTGTCTTTTTTACATTGCGACCGGCGTTAACTTTTCTTGTTGGTTTTGACTCTGATTCATTATCAGTGTTTTTAATTTCCAATTTTGGTTTACCGTGGGTCTTAATGATTAAATGACGTAAAATGTTTTTATTGTGTCGCAAACTAGTATCGATGTCTTTCAAACTCTCTCTTGAAGCATCTTCCTCAAAATCAAACTCCAACACTGTGTAAAAACCGTGTCTTTGTTTTTCGATTGGATAAGCCAATCTCTTGCGGCCCAAAGAATAAGCCTCTAATTTGATAAAAGTTTTAGCTTTTTTTAAGAGGTCTAATACCTCTGTTTGCAAAGCACCATGTTCTGTTTCTGGTACTTGAGCACTTACAATGTAAGTAAGTTCGTAATGCATAATTATTCCTTTCTAATCACCTTAATTTCGACAATTAAGGGCCACATAAATGTAGCTTGGTTAATTAGTAAAGAAAGAATTGAATCTGCTAAACTGGGCTTACTTTAACACAAAAATCATAAGAAGTCAAGACATAAAATATGGCTAAATTTGCTAAATTTTAACTTTAGAATTATTATTAAAACAATTATGAAAAGATATATTTTTACACTTGGACAAGCAAATGATTTAGCCAAACAAGAACTAATCAATTTTTTGGAGCTCCATAAACAAAGCAAAGCTGTACTTGGGGATGATTTTGTCATTGCCGACAGTCAAATGACTGCCACAGAGCTGATCAAAAACTTGGGCGGCACCATTAAAATAGCAGAATTTTTAGAACAAAGACAAAGCTTGAATCAAATTGACGCTGAACAATTTTTAGCTTGGCTCAATCTAAACCCACAAACAAATAAAATAAATTTTGGCTTAAGTCTTTATCATGGACAAAAAAAAGACCTCAAATTTTTACAAGGTTTAGCGCTCAAAGCCAAAAAAATACTCAAACAAGAATACAAACAATCAGCTCGCTTGGTAGTTGGCCAAAGTGCTGATTTATCCTCTGTAATTGTAGCTAAAAATAAACTGCTCAACCGAGAGCTAATTTTTATTATCTATAAAAATGAAATAATTATCGGCAAGACTCTAGCTGTTCAAGACTTTGAAGATTATGCTTTTCGTGATATGCAACGCCCTGGACGCGATAGCCGTTCTGGCATGTTGCCACCAAAAGTAGCGCAAATGTTACTTAATTTAGGTGGACCAAATAGAGAGTTAACTTTATTAGACCCTTTTTGTGGCTCAGGCACCATAGTTCAAGAAGCAGCTTTATTAAATTTCAAAAAAATATTTGCCTCTGATATCAGCCCTAAAGCCGTCAATGATACGCGCACAAATCTTGACTGGCTAGCAAGCAACTATCAAATAGACATCAACTATCACGTACAGCAAAGTAATGTCACTGATTTAAATCCACAAGAAAAAATAGACTTGATAGTCACCGAGCCTTTTATGGGTGACGCCCGCATCTTGCAAAGTCAAAATAATTTTCAATACCTTAAAAATATTAGTAAAGAATTACCAGAACTTTATATCAATGCTTTTAGACAATTCAAAAAAATAACTAGCCCCAAAGCTATAGTTATTTTCATCTTTCCAATTTTTTCCTTTGGCCAAAATAAAATTTCTACTTTAGCACAAGCAGAAATTGAGCATTTAGGCTGGCAAAGCATCAAGCCAAATTTTCATTCTCCAAATTTTTCACAAAATAAAAATATCATTTATCAAAGACCTGAACAAAAAGTCTTAAGAGAAATAAGTTGCTGGCAAAAAAAATAAGCAAAACGCTTATTTTTTTAAATACTCTCTTGCCAGACTATCTGTCTATTATCCACCCTTAATTCTCGCCATTTTAATGCTTGAGTATTTTTGTCCAAATAAACTATTTGTCCTGAGTTTTTACTCAAATTTGTCAGATAAAAAGCAGCCAAAACTACTTGAGTATTTACAAGCTGTAATTTATCATTCAAAATCATTTCAAAAAATAAACGTCTAACTAGCAATTTATCCTGAATATTCCACTGAATATTTTCACCAAATCTTAGATCTATGAAGCGACGCAATAAACCTTGAAAACGACGATCTTCTTGCAATAAAAGTTCCAAAGCATTTTTTTCTATCAAAATTTTTAAACAAGTCAAGGTCTTAGGCGCATCTTGCCAAGCCAAAGACTGCCACAAAACGTCCCTTAGTTTGTACAAACTATTTGCTGCTTCTGACAAAACTAAACTGTCGTTTAACATTTTTGTCTTCAAAATTTCTAGGTCTACGCCTAGTTTTTTAATCACTTCTTCCAAACCTATACGATGCGTTTTTTCCACCTCCGTCTCCTCTTGCTCTAGAGTAAGCTGCAAAATAGTATCCGTGCTGTCAACAATCAGAGGCACTTTTTCATCATAAGATAATAAAAAACAGCGAATATTATCTTTTTCTTTTTCACTCAAAGCTAAAATATTTGGACTTTTAGCTAAATATTGAGAACGTTGCAAAGAATCATGATAGCCTGCGCCCAAAAAATGAATATAATCAAACAGCCAATTTTCTAAAGTTGGCATAACATGTCTTTCTTCTTTATTCAAAATTTTTGCTGAGCTCAAACGCCTTTCTTTCAAATCAGGATATTGTTCTAATAGAAACTGAATGGCCCCTTTTATTTGCGCAGGCAAAGCTTTGTTGTCTAAAATTGCTGGTTTTAGAGACTGTAATCTTGGCACCTTGCCACCCAAACGTAAAATCAAACGATCTACCTCACCTAAATATTCTTGCAAAGGCCATAAAATATTTAGCGCTAATTCTAAAGCAATGGCACGTACATCATAATATTGAGCTCTTTCCATTTGCTCTAGCTCCCGTGGTAAATCAAGAGGAGAAATAATTTTAAGCCAAATTTTTTCTTCTACATCAAAAATAAAATTAATTTGTTGTTGATTTAAAAAAAAAGTATTAAAAATCAAAGAATGTCGACTAGAAAAAACTTCAGAAAAAATAGCATCTTGGATACCTTGATCTAATTTTTTTAAATTTTGAAAAGACATGAAAATAATGGTTTATGATCTAAAACCTCTATTGCCCAAAGCTGTCACTAAATTATTATTCTGCAATAAATTTTCTGCCATCAAACGTCTTAATTGTGCAGAATCTAGCTGCAAGGCACGATTCGCATCTAAAGTCTGGATAAAATTAGCAAAACCTGCGTCAGCAGTCGCCGTACCAGGCACACCAAACATCAAATGTGCGTTGGCCAAATTGCGTCCCGCCAAACCATTGCGGAAATTTGTTTCATCCGGTGATCCCGGCGCAATAGCTCGACTAGTCATTTGATTTGTTATATTGAATTCTATATCAGGCTGCGTATCAACACCCCTTAAAGATTGTGTTAAGTTCTGATTATTTAATACTCTATTCAAATCACCAACCCTGACAACTGCTTGAGATACAGCTGGCGTGCCATTAGCTGCAATATGATTTTGCTGAGCCTCTGTTAAATGTGAACCAATAGATTGCCAAGCTCTTAGAGTATTTGGATCAGCCGCTGGATCAGCCGCTGCTGTAGCAAAACTTAAAGCCTGATTATTTGACATTCTAGCTGCCCTAGCAGAAGCCAAGCGATTTCTTTCTACCTCTGTCAAACTAGCATCAGCCATAACCTCCGTAAAGACCCTGTTATCAAGAGTGGCCGCTCTATATGTCGGATCATCTGTATCTAATGCGGCTGGAGCACCACCAACAGCTGGTCGTCTAGCTAAAGTATTTCTATTCGCACGAAAACTATTTACACCAAACTCACCTATTGCGCGCCGCCAAGCTGCTGCTGTCTGCTCCGTCATACCTTTCAACATATTTTCAATTTGCTCTGGCTGTAATTGAGAAGTAACAGCTGCAATAACCGCTCGACCACCAGTAGTTAAGGTATTTGTAATAGGGTCAATGATGGTATTAGGATCTATTTTACTTACAGCAGACGCGCCATTTTCCTCTATAGCTTCACGAGCTCTTTGCTCACCACCCGGCAAAGAATAAGCATGCCCTGATCTAGCACGTACGGCTCTAAGACTTTCTCTATCATTAATTCGTTCAAACCTAGCAATCGCAGACTGAATTTCTGCCTCATCCCTTTGACCGATAGTGCCCTCAGCAATATCTACTTTATCTACTGCACCCCTAGCGTAGATAGAAGCTCCACCCAAATATTCTCTTTGCTCATCAGCGGTCATTCCTTTTGTTTCTTTGAGCATTGACTCTCTTTTTTCTGTCTTACGGTTACGCTCACCTTGTCTTACACTTAACCCAGTTCTAGTAAAGGCTTTGATGCCAGTAATTCGTCCCGCCGTTTCCAAAATAGGAGCGCCAACTTTAGCTGCAACCCTTTGCATACCGCCTTTTACACCACCATAACCAGAGCTACCTTTCCACATTTTCATACCACCCCAAGCCGCTGCACCCACCACTGCTCCCTTAGCAGCTGTAGCTGCCTTTGAACCTATACCAGAGGCTACACCACCAATGCTCTGAGTAACTTTCAATGAGCCTATAAGCATGGCAATGCCAATCAAATAAGTTAAAACATTGGACGGACTCGTTGCTTCTGTAAGATTGCCTATGTTTGGTTCTGCCTTTGACTGATCTGAACCGTTGGCCTGACCAACTAATTCTTGACTTGCTTGCTTCGATTGAATACCTTCCATTTTTTTTTGGATATTTTCCTTACTAGTTGAATCACCAACAATAGTAAAAGATAACCATAAGAAAAATGCCATCACTGGGCCAACTATCAGTTCTTTAGTCAAGGCACTCATCCATTGACTAAAGTATTGTTGTGTGGCTGGAAAAGCATTAGCTAAAAATGCTAAAGGAGATAAAACTACCAAAATCCAAAACATGATGATCCTCGCTAACAACATGATAATAAAACCAAAAACTACTATGCAAGTAAGAACCAAAAAAATACCAGCAAATAAATAGGCCGCAACAATAGAAGCAAAAATCTCCAAACCACCAGGAGCTTCTTTGCCAGAATTTTTAAAAGTTGCAATTCTATTCAACCCCAAAGCCGAAGTAATATTACCAGCTGCCACATCTTTCCAAGTAGCCACAAAAGTCAACATAATCAGCTGAAAAAAATCAATCACTAAACCAACAATAGTTTTACTAAAATTAATCAAAATGGCCATCAAAATTAATTTACGTAAAACTTGCTTATAGCCATAAGCTTCAAATTTTAAAATCGTAGCAAAAGACATGATTAAAAGAATAACAATGAAAAACATGTTTGATAAATCTCGCAAGGCCTTCCAGCCATCAACCACACCTTGTACACTAGTAAAATCATTGTATTGAGCTAGCTTTGGTAAAATGATGAGCTCAATTTGTAACAAAAGTACAAATGGTTTAAAAAATACA
Source organism: uncultured bacterium (assembly GCA_903876815.1). Taxonomy (GTDB): domain Bacteria; phylum Patescibacteriota; class Patescibacteriia; order UBA1558; family GWA2-36-10; genus CAIRBL01. The sequence continues at coordinate 6,152 of CAIRBL010000014.1, read as the reverse complement.
AAGTATAAAAGATAACCAACACCTACGCCCAAACTTTCAGCTATACCTCCAGCGTAAGTCGAAAATGGTACAACTAAGGCGACAACAAAAATAGCTAACCAATATGGCCAAAATTTTTGTTTTTTTGATATTACCTGCTTTTGCATATTAAATTTTTATCTATAAAATTTATTCTTGATAAACTATGATCCAATCATCATACTCAGCTGTACTAGCCTCGTTCCAATTATCGATCACACTTACAGTTGGTTTATAACAAGCAGCGCCAGAAATACTTGGGCTACCACCAGAACCATCGCAAAGATGCGATGAGTCATAAATGTATGGATGATAAAATACCTTATAACCAGAATGACAAGCACCACTAGTGCCACCAAAGCCCATTTTACCCTTGCCAGGTGCATTTGCATCAGACTTGCAATAATCATCCGGCATATTATTTTTATATTTACCAGGAGTATTACCACTATTTGGCGTACCATCGTCCCAATCAACCACAATATTACTTACTGGCATATGATCTGGATGAGCGTGATAATAAAATTTTAAATCCGTATCCACAGACACTCTGCCGATGATATCCTCTCCATTTTGACCATTAATCGTAATACCTAAATTGCCACCATTACATAAACCATCGCCACAAACTTTAAAAATTCTCGGTTCATAGTCCATGCCTGCATCTGGATTTACGTCATCTTCATTATCAATCTCAATTTCTTGTGGTGAATCATAAGATCCAGCTGCTGCATTCCAAGTCAAATTATACAAACGCGCAAATAAATACTCCATCTGCGCTCGAGCATCTGCTAGTGTTTCTCCAAAAAATAAGGCTGCCCTATTAGGAGAAGCTGAGCTATCCAAGGGAACTTTGGTCACGATGATATTATTGTGCGTGCCCTCGGTAGCACCAAAATATTTATTAATAGCTGTCGATCCTGCTGACATAAAATAAGCTGGATCAAAAATATAAGCTGAACTAGTGCTATCATAAAAATAAGCTTGCCAACCTTTATTAAAACCTGTGGAATTCTGCTCACTGCGCCACCAAACATCAGTTCTTACCCAAGATTTATCTTCTTCACCTTCTGCACCAACTTCAGAGATAACCTGACATTGTTGCAAGCAATTCAAACCTTCACAAGTACTAGGATCAACATCAACTAAATACCCAGTTAGTGGCGCTGGAGCACATAAATCAACGTTTGAAACTAAACAACCAGGATTCGCCTCTGTTCCTAAAACCTCATTTAAAAAATTTGCCTCAACTCTAGGCACTAAAGTTCCAGAAGCATTCACTCCATACAATGCTCTAAAACATTGAGAAGTTCCGACTGCTAAGGCAGTTTCCACTTCACTATCATAAAGAACTTCTCCATATAAACTACACAAATGATCATTCATTTCATTATGTGTCAAATTCTCAACACAAGTCTTAAAACATTTAGCAGCAGCAGCAGTGCTTGTGGCAGCTAAATTAGACTCCGTGCAAAGTGAATTCCAAGCTACTGCCGGGTATTGAGGCGAGGCTGCATAAATAGGTTTAGAATCTAAGCAACGTTCCCCTTTTGCTGGAGACAAAGAGCCCGAGCAATTAGACTCACAAACATTGCTATGAGACGTAGCTTGAATATAATAATTAAAATCTAAAGGGTTACAATATCTTTCGCCTCTATGATGCCTTGGGCCACCTGACCAGCAATGACTACCTCCATGCCAAGTATGAGAATATATTTGATGTTTCCCCGCAGAGCATTGTGAATAATGAAAGGTTCCCGTACAATTTGATACGTATTCTCTCTCATAATTTGGCGACAAAACAAGACCACCGTCATTATAAACACCTGTAGATAAAACCTCTTCGTCATAATAAAAATATTCTATCTGACCAGCTATTTCTTCTGTAGAAAATAAAGATTGTAAATAACTATCTGAAATAATTGGTATTTCACTACTTGCACCAATAAAATCACCTGCTTGAAAAATAGTGCTCATGCTTATACACTCCCTCTCATCACCTTCGTATGCATTCTCAGCAGGGTCACCCAAATCACATCCATCATGAGCGCCTGTTTTAAAAATAATAGGCGTACCAACGGTGGTATTTTGAGACTCTGAACCAATGCTTATATTAGCTAAATTTAAATAGCCAGCAAAAGCAAAATCATTAACACCATCGGCATCAACGTTGATTTTTGACCCTACTGGAACTTTAGCGATAATACTACAAAAGTTTAAACCTCCAGAGTATTCAGCTTCAGCCACACAATAATACCTATCTTCTTGAGTATTATATTCACTGCCCACAGTACACATCTGTAAATCATAGCCAGCCTCATTATAAAAACCAGCTGTCGTAAAATTGTTATACAAACTTTGAGTGCCTTGAATTTGTTCTACTGGATACCACTGATTACAATAATTTTTAAGTACTAATTCCGTTGCACCATCTTCTGGAATGGTAGTAGATCTATCAAATTCCAAACATATGCCCTGCCAATTCAAAAATGTTTCTATCTTGCTTGGCGCTGCGCATCTACCGCCAGCACCACCACAAGAATTGGCATCAGCTGGAGTACAATCATCACCCTCTTCTTTAAGGCCAGTTTCACCAATAATAGTACAAACACCAGCTGGTGCTGTTTCTTTGCTACCAATATATTTTACAAAACCACCATTGCCATAGGTAACTTTTTTATAGCCTGGTTCACAAGCATTTCCTCCATTTTCACAAATATTAGCTTGAGAAAAAGCTTGCGAAGCAGTTTCTTTAAATGCATTCAAAATCTGGCTAGCAAAAGGAGCATCCTGAGTAGCATAAGCCCTAGTAGAAATACTTACTTGCTCATCATTTGCTTTTGGATTGAGCCAACAAACTTGATCTTTACAAACACCTTGATTTGTATATGTAGTGCCACTGAGCGTTGGGCTACAAGCTTGCAGGTCTTGAGCTATTGTACATGTTTCTTCCGTTTGATAAACCAAACGTAAATCAGCTGGAGCATCTTCTGCGGCAAAATTATAAGACACTAAATCCTTGACTGGCAAAGTATTCGGAACCGAATAACCTATGTATTCTTTATCCGACCAAGTCAAATGGTCGCCATCACCGCTAGCTCTATCTTGATATTCAGCTACAGTAAGTGGCGCATCATTGCCATAGCTAGACCATTGCGCGCATTTTGTAATATTGCTAGTAGCATTGAACTCTGTGCAACTATCAATAGCATCACAAATCACTTTATAAGAATTTGTATTTTCATCAAAAACAGCAGTAGACGACTTACAACTCAGCCATTCAGCACACTGTCTATCTTTGCGTACTTTTACTAAAACATTGGTATCCAAATCGCCCGAAGTCACTGGCGACACTGGTTTATCTTGACTAATATTTTCTGCATAAGTATCCACCACATTGTATTGATTGACAATCGAGCTGTGATCACCATTCCAATTATTTTCATCTCTTAACAAGATACAACCACTATTCTGATCAAATTGACCATTGCAAGAACTTTGATCTATCTTATTATTGTTATAGTAATAATAAGCTTTATCATTATCTAAAGGATCGGTAAAAGTGGTACAAAGATTTTTTTCTTCTGGACAAGAACCTGCCCAATTATCCGTCAAATTTAACTCTAAATCTGCACTATCAATACTGCCATTATTATTATCACTACAACCAATCGGTGTCACGCCCTGAATCAATGTCTCTGTTTTAAACCAACCAGTAAAAACAGCACCATTGACATTCAGATTTTTTTCATAGCTACAATTTTTTGTACCAGGATCTCTAAAATAGTAAGTGCCTTTGGCTGAATTATAAGCATCACAATATAAATTATCAGCCGTACACAAAGAACGTGCATAATTATCAGGATTATTGACCTTATAAACTGTACTATAAATGGCTCTACCATCTTCATCTAGCTCAATCACATCATTGGCTTGATCAACTTGTGGTAAACCCAAGGCACTACAACCCTTATAGGCTTGCGGACAATAATTTTCAACTTTTGGCACTATATAAACCATATTATCATAAGGCACATCAATAGCTGAAGGCAAACCAGTGTGGAAGCTTTCAGCAAAAGGATTGGTAGAATTATGAGTATCTATGGCTGCCATACACCCAATAGAGTCTTCCCTACACAAACTAGTGAATGATTTGAGGTTATAATTTGCACCATTTGTATCAGCGTAAGCTTGACAACCTAGGTAAGCCCCAGTAAAAGGCATATCACAGGAAGCTGGAGTTGACCAAGAATTTTTGACTAAACTCACATTATCAAAAACTTCTTTTAACAAAAGATTATCCAAAAAGATGTCTCCACTGCCAGTAAATTCTAAACGCAAAGTAATATTATCTAGATCCGTAAAATTGAACATAGTAGATGTTGCTACTTGATAATTACGCCAATTGTTGGTACCGATATTTTCCAAAGTACCAATTTGATATTCTGTTGTACCATCATCTAATAATACTCTCACATTATTCAAGTTACCAGTAGACTTCATCCACCATGATAATTGATAAGTTTTACCATTTTGCAAATCACCTACTGCTCTCTCTATGTTCACATCACCATTGATTTTCAAAGAATGTCCACCGTTAGTCAAAGATTCATTGGACAAATCTAAAGACGAACCTGACCAAGGAGCATAGCTACCAATTTCAAAATTATCTAAAAATATTTCTCTTACATTGTTAGCGGCTTCACCAGCATACAAACGACAACCAGCATATTGTGGCTGACAAGATTGACTTAAGGCAGTGATAGCTTGATACTCTTGGCCTGTAGCGCTTCTCTTATAAGGTTGGCAATCAGCTGAAGCATAGATCACTCTATCTTCCAAACGATAGTGAGCATTGCCGTCAGTATCAAAAAATTCACGACAATTTGGATTTACATCTGGGTCATCAGCTGGGTCAGGTGTATCTGTTCCACAAGCCGCTATATAATGATCGGCCAAAGGATCATTTGAGTCTACACAAGTGTCAAGGCCAGGCGCCACATTTGTACAAGGCGCACTATTTAAATTACTTTTCAAAAATGTCCAGGTTTTGAGCTGATAGCCGGTCACGTCCTGACCTTCCCAAGTATAATAAGTCTGAATATTACTTACTGTATTAGCCACACACTGTCTTAAATAGCTATAATATTCTTTGCCTTCGCCACCTTCAGCTACAATATCCAAATTTGTAAATTCTTCACAACCGACAGAATCACTAGGACAACTTAAAGCTGTATCTGCAATAAAATTATAATATTCTGTCTGATCATCGCCTTCTATGATGTCAAAAATATTTGGACTTTGAGCAAAAGAAGAATAACCAACACACTCAGCTGGACACAAATCACCTGACGAGATGACACCTGGTATCATTGGCTGACCATTTAATGGATAATAACCCTGACAGCCAACTTCTTCAGCTAAACACATTTGGCGATTATCATTCATAAAGATACGAGCCCCATCACCATAATTACTAAAAGAACTGGCTAAAGTCTGACTAGCACCAGCTTCTTCCAGCTTAGCAGAGTCAATAATAGCGTTTGGGCCTAATATCTGCAGACCAAAACTAGTAGCAGATACATCGGCTGTAAATTCAATCGTAAAAGATTCAGGCTGCCAGCTAGGAGCAATGTCAAAATCTTGAGTAAACAAAGTCCCCTCACTAGTGGTCACAACTAATTGAAAATTATTAGGTGTAGCTGCTTTACCTTGAAAACTAAAAATAAACTTACGCTCTTTCAAGGCTACGCCACTTTCAAAAGTAGTGCTAATAGAATTTTCAAAATATCCTGCTTTGCTTTCAAAATAAGCATCCGTTACTATACTCATATTTGGACCATCCCAACCACGCAGATCATACTCAAAACTACCATTAGGCAATAGATTTACCCCCCGACCAGCTGCCATCACGATATATTCATGACAACCAGCTTGCTCACTAGGACATTCACTGGCTTGATCATTTAAAAATAAATCATCAGTATCTGAATCCAGTGTCTGCAATACCCATGCATTATTTTCATCTTGCTCTTGAGAATAACGCTTACAACCAACATCATCAGCTGTACAATAGTCTAAACTTTGCTCTAAATATGAGCTAGTTTTATTCTCTTTGGCAAAAGTCAAACAGC
>CAIRBL010000013.1 GCA_903876815.1 uncultured bacterium | reverse complement strand
GTGATGAAGGCTGTCTTTATAATGAATGTGATTCGGATAACGATGGCATAAATAACGGAGAAGAAATAAATATTTATGCTACTGACCCATATCTAGAAGATACAGATGGTGATGGTATTTTTGATGGTGCCGAAATCGCTTCTAGTACCTCACCTTTATTAGCGGAAAATAAAAAATTAATTGAAGTTGACACAGATAAAGATGGTCTCAATGATGCCTGGGAGATTATTTTGGGTACAAATTTAAATAAGGCAGACACAGATGGCGATACTTATTTAGATGGGGAAGAGGTAAATAATTCTTATGATCCTATCAGTGTTTTTCCTATTAAGAAAGAAAAATTGATCAAAGTTAATTTGGCTACACAAACTTTGGAATATTATTTTGGCGGCAAACTTTTAGAGAGTTTTTTGATTTCCAGTGGTTTACCACGCACACCAACGGTGAAGGGTGATTTTACAGTTTTAAATAAAATTCCAGTTAAGCGTTACACTGGAGTTGGTTATGATTTGCCAAACACCAAATGGAATTTATTGTTTACTAAACGTACACTTGGTTATTATATTCATGGGGCTTATTGGCATAACAATTTTGGCAAGCCCATGAGTCATGGTTGCGTCAATGTAGCCTACAAAGACATGGAGCGTTTGTATAATTGGGCAGAAATTGGTACCAAGATTAATATTTTTTAAGTTTTTATTTTTTTTTACAGTCATGAGGGGCTGTTTTTTGTTTGGCTGAACTACGCATAGGCAAAAAGCTTCAAAAGTGCTATGTTCAAAATATAGGGCTATTTATCTTGACAAAATATGATATTTGTAGTATAATGAGATAATAGTTAAATATTATGTATACACATATGTTATCAAATTTGGCTAATTTTAGACAAAAAATCATGGTAGGACAATTAATCGTTAAATTAGTTTTATTGACTAGTTTTGGCTTGTTTTTACCTATGCAGTCTTTTGCTACAGCAAATTTAGAAATTACTAATGTAGAAATTAGCACAAATCATGATCAAGCCACCATTTCTTGGCATACAAATTTAAATGCTACTGCTAGAGTTGATTATGGTTTGACCACGGAATATGGCTCCTATGTTGATGATACTTCTGCTAATAGTAAAAATCATTCTATTGATATCTCAAATTTAGAGTCAGACAAAACTTATCATGTCAAAGTGTCTTCTAATGCTCATGGTCAATATGTATCTACTTTTGATATGATTTTGGAAACCCAAGACTATAATGACGGTGATAAAGCAGAAATTGAAAATTTTGATGAAGCTTATATTACTGGCACAACTGCTACTTTGCATTGGGAAACAAATGAAAAAACAACTGCTAAAGTTTTTTATGGTTTGACCACAGATTATGGTAAGACAATCAACATGAAAGGTAAAAAGGAGGCCTTTGAGCTTGTGATTACTAAATTATTGCCAGATACTATTTATTTTTATAAAGTAGAAGTCAAAGATGAAGATGGCAATGTTCGTAGTCGTTCAGGTCAATTTGAAACTTTAGAAAATGAAGATGTTGACCGTAAGGTTTTGGAAATTTCTCGTGTCCAACCCATTACAAATAATGACGAAGCCATTTCTTTTACTTCAGCCACTATTTCTTGGCATGCTAATAAATTGGCCGATGGTTTTGTTAGATTTGGTACCGCAGCTAATAAGCTAAATAAAAAAGTTGATAATAATGTTTTATTTAGAGATTTTAATCAAACTGCTCATATTAGTAAACTCAAAGACAATACAGTTTATTATTTTCAAGTAGAAGCCAAAGATATTTTTGGTAAAACTGTTAAATCCAATATTTATAGTTTTAAAACTAAGGACTTGCCAGACAACATCAAACAAGCCGCTCAGGTGCCAGCTAAAATTACACAATTACGCAAATTATTTACTCCAGCAACTAGTTTATATAAAGATGCAAGTAATGGTAATATTTATGCTATTGTGAATAATCAAAAACATTTGATTTTTAACTCTGAGTTTTTTTCTCGCTATGGTTATTCTACTAAAAAAATCAAAACAGTTGCTACTAATTTTTTAAATAATTTTTCTAATATTCGTTTAGTCAAAGATCCGACAAATAATAAAATTTATTATTTAGCCAAAAAAGGCAACGATCGTTTGCTCAAGATAGATATTCCGTCACCTTCTGTGTTTGGCTCTTATCCTAACAACAAATGGGATCAAGTGGTCACTATTGATAAGCAGGAGCTAGACAATTATGCTAACGTGCAATTAATCAAAGCTAAAAATAGTAAAACGGTTTATTTATTGGACAATGGTTTTAAAAGGGCAATCACATCAGCTGGAGTTTTTGAGAGCAATGGCTATAAATGGTCTGATATTTTAGAAGTCAGTCAAGCCCATTTGGATGCTTATGTGACTGGCGCTAGTTTACATTAAAATCACGTGAATATTGAGCTAATAATAAAATATAAAAAACCACCTAATTTTAGGTGGTTTTTGAAATCCTTGACGCTTAAAATTTTTTTTGTTAATCTTAATTTTATAAACTAGCTTTATGCAAGATTATTCACACACAACTCAAGTGCAAACAAACTCATTTATTATGTTTAGTTTGATTATTAGTCACCAAGGGCGACTTGAGTTTTGATATAGTGATTTTTTATATCAATCAGCAAAGTCGTCCTCACGGGACGACTTTTTAGTTTAGTTTTTTGTTCTTTTACAACCAGACAAATGAATTTTTTCTGATAAACCAATCACGCAGCAGAGGAGAACGATCATGAGTGGCAACAGGCGACAGTTCGCAGCAGATGTTATTTTTCCCAATCAAATTTTGCCTGAAACAGTCAGGCATTTGGTGGCGATGAATAGCATTTTTGCTGACGATGGCATGGATTTGGCGCCACAACACGCTCTCAAAGCTTTGGCGATGAGGGATTTGTTGCTTGGTACCTATAGGGAGCATTTTCCTATCCAAGAAGTCTTGGATCCTAGGATTGCTGCTCAACAAATCGCAGAGGATCATTTCTTTCCGTTTTTCTTTGTCATCGGCAGTCAGATCATCGGTACAGCATCTGTGATGCCAGATGGACATGGTGGCGCCGAGTTTGGTCGCACAGCAGTCAGGCGAGATAACTGGGGTCTTGGTATTGGCGATTTGCTGCTGAACGCACGTTTCAGTTTCGCCAGGATCTACGCCAAGCCATTGAACATCCACTGGTTCTACTGCCATGCTCGGGCGGCTAATAGTCGCATCCAAGAAATCTGGCTGAATTCTCCACACCATTTGATCCCAGTAGGCATTGCGCCTTACTATCGTTTGGATATCGTGGAGTTTCTGACCATCTTCATTCGCCATTTTGGCAAGGTGCATCCTATCCAAGCGGTGGAGTGTTTGCCGGATTTGCAGAGCATGGTACAGGCTGTCTGTGAGCAATTTCAGTCATGTGATATTGCCTGGGCCATGGGGCAAGAGGATGTGGTAAAAGTGCCTGATGATTATCATGGCTATTATCACAAGCTGTACATCAGTCAACTAGACTTTGATGTCAACGCAATCATGGAGGACGAAAAATACACAGAGGTTTGGTGTCCGACGACTTTGAAGGGCGTGCATCGTTGTCAACGGGCTCTGTTGGATGCGGGGTTTATTCCTAATGCCTTTTATCCTGGTTTCAATGGACAGCCCCCTTATCTGACCTTTGGTCGCTTGCCAAAACACACGGATGTCAGAGCAGCTAATTTTCCGGCAGAATTGCGGGCTAGTTTGCTTGGTCAACAGATCAACAAAACTTATACCGCATTTTGTGACGGAGCCAAAATTCACAAAGGAGATCCATTTGTCTGAGCTTGAGAGCCGGAAGCTGTGCATCGCACAG
>CAIRBL010000012.1 GCA_903876815.1 uncultured bacterium | reverse complement strand
TTTCCGTCTCAATTTAGCCAAAGTCACAAAAAACACTCTCTCCAGTGGCTTAGCTTTGTTGGGCATAGAAGCACCAGAAGTTATGTAAGACAAATTTTCTCAATACAAAACAAAAATAGCCTATTTGGCTATTTTTTTATTAATTTAAACTGGTGCGCCCAGGGGGATTCGAACCCTCGACCGTTTGCTTAAAAGGCAACTGCTCTACCAGGCTGAGCTATAGGCGCATAATAAAACAAATTATTTAGAACAAACACAAAATACGGGTTTCATTATATGGCAAACGCCATACTTTGTCAATGGCAAAGCAAAAACTCTTGCCAAAAGAAAAAATATTTACTAAACTTAAATCTCCGGAGCATGCTCTTACCCAAGCTTGACTTGGATAAAGCTCTCCATAACAACCACTGTATGCTGTCCTAACGGACAAGGAGGACTTATGTCCCGCATCATTCCCAGCCAGGTGGCCGACACCACCAAGCAGACCATGAGCCAGGGCGCCAACACCGCGAAGAACGTGGACATCGGCAAGACGCTGGACGACGCGGCCCGCTCGGCGGAGCACAACAGCTAGCCACACCACTACGGCCAGCTTGTGCGATCCGCGCAGAGCTTCGTGGCCCCTACACACTCGTGAGGGGCCACTTTTTTTACGCCTCAATAATTTATATTAATTGAACAAAAATCCCTTATTTTACAAGGGCTTGACAAATTTTAAAATGTATGCTATCCTACTTTGTTAGCACAATTCATCAGTAGAGTTTTTTGTAGCTGGGATAACACCTAGCGGGCTCTACCCCCAGTCTCATTGGAGGACACTGCCATGCGTCAGTCCATGAAGAACCTGATGGGCATCCTGAACATGCGGACGAAGACGGCCAACGCCAACCTGGGCCAGCGCCAGACCTCCTGAACCGGCCGGCCGGGCTATGCGAAACGCTTCCGCTAAACAACCATTCCAGGTGTAAATCGGAAGCTTCCATGAGCTCACGGCGCGTCTCGACCCCGACACAATAAACAGCATCCAGCTGGTGAGTGTCGGGGTCTTATTTTTATTTTAGCTACTGATAAACCCTGTTAGATGGGAACATGGCTAACGGGATAAACTGTCTATAAATACGGCTTGAAAAATCAAAGTAAATAAGCTAAACTACATCTAGTCAAACAGGCTATATGGAAAAAATACCCCCACAAAATCTAGAGGCAGAAAGCTCACTTTTGGGCGCTTTATTGATTGATAAAGAGGCTATTATCAAAGTAGCCGACATGATCACGCCACGTGATTTTTATAGCAATAAACACGGTATGATTTATGAGACTATTTTGGATTTGTTAGAAAAACATGAACCGATTGATATAGTTTCCATGAGCAATCGCCTAGCTGAAAAAAAACAGCTAGAAACTATTGGCGGCAAAGCTTATTTAGCAGAGCTCACCTCTATTGTACCAAACGCTTCCCATGTCAAAGCCTATGCAAATATCATCCGCAAAAAATCTATTTTGCGCCAGCTAGAAGCAGCGGCTGCTGAAATTTCTGAATCCTCTTTTGCAGAAGAAGATGATGTCGATAAAACTCTAGATAAAGCTGAACAAAAACTTTTTGCTATCTCTCAACACTCATTAAAACAAAACTTTGTCCAAGTCAAAACTATCTTGACCGATACTTTTAATCGTATTGATGAGTTACATAAGTCTGGTGGCGTTGGCGTCCGTGGTGTGCCAACTGGCTATCATGATTTAGACAATCTTTTATCTGGTTTTCAAAAGTCTGACTTAATCATTTTAGCTGCCCGCCCATCTATCGGCAAAACAACTCTGGCCTTAGACTTAGTACGTAGCATAGCTGTCAAATCAAAAGTACCAGTTGGCGTCTTTTCTTTAGAAATGTCCAAAGAACAGCTAGTAGACAAACTACTGGCCGCTGAAGCTGGCGTGGACTTATGGCGCATGCGTACTGGCAAACTATCCGATAAAGAAGACAACGATGATTTCCCACGTATTGGGCGTGCTATGGGTGTGTTATCTGAAGCACCAATCTTTATCGATGATTCAGCTAATTCAAACATTTTAGAAATTCGCACCAAGGCAAGACGTCTCAAAATGGAACATGGTCTTGGTTTTTTAGTGATTGATTATTTACAACTCATGGAAGGACGCGACAGAGAAAATCGTGTCAATGAAATTTCTGAAATTTCTCGTGCTTTAAAACAGCTAGCCAAAGAAATTGATGTACCAGTTCTAGCACTTTCTCAGCTTTCTCGTGCTGTGGAAAGTCGCTCGCCTGCTATACCAAAACTTGCTGACTTGCGTGAATCTGGCTCCATTGAACAAGATGCTGATATCGTCATGTTTATTTATCGCCGTGCCAAAGATAAAACTCGTGGCGAATGTCCAGAAGAGGAAAAAAATATTGCTGAAATTCATATTGAAAAACATCGTAACGGTCCAACTGGTGTAGTGAATATGTTTTTTGATGAAAATAAGGTCACTTTCCGTAGTATGGCCAGTAATAGGCCAAGCGCTAATACGCCTCCACCGCCAGAAGCACCACCAGAAAACTTAAGTGGCTGGCAAAATATCGATGGTCAATAAAATAAATAATATTTAAATTTCTAACGGATTAAACTAATAAAACTATGTTCAATAAACTAAAACAATTCAATGACTTACGTAAGCAAGCCAATGATTTAAAAAACATGCTAGCTCAAGAAAGCGTGGAAGTAGAAAATAAAGCTGTCAAAATTATCATGGACGGCAACCAAGAAATCAAAACTCTTGAACTAAAAAGCGATATGCTAAACGCAAATAATAAAGCTGATTTAGAAAAATATATCAAAGAAGCCTTTGCCGAAAGCATCAAAAAAGTACAAAGAAAAATGGCGATGAAAATGCAACAATCTGGTGATTTCAAATTTCCAGGCATGAATTAAGCAAACAATAAAAAAACAAAATGGCACATTTGCCAAATTTTATTCAAAAATTGATTGATGAGTTTGATAAACTGCCGGGAATTGGTCCAAAGACTGCTTCCCGTTTAGTTTTTGATTTATTGCATCGCAAAGAAGACATCAAAAGTCTAGCTGACAACCTAAATATTGCCTTTCAGCAAATTCACTTATGCCCCAAATGTTTCAATTTGTCTGATGATGGTTTATGCAAAATCTGTTCTAACCCAAACCGCAATAAAAAAATTATCGCTGTAGTGGCTCACAACCAAGATGTTGAAGCTTTGGAAAAAACTGGAAATTTTCAAGGCACTTACCATCTACTCAATGGCTTACTCAGTCCACTTGAAGGCATCACGCCTGATAAACTCAAAATTAATGAACTAGAAAAACATATCCAAGAAGACTCTGCAGAAGAAATTATTTTGGTTTTTGATCAAAGTATGGAAGGTGAGGCAACCACCATATACTTAAGCAAACACCTCAAAAAATATCCCCTAAAAATCAGTCGCCTAGCACGTGGCATACCCATGGGAGCTAATATTGAATACACCGATGAAGTGACATTGTCCTCTGCCTTAGAAAATAGAAAAGAAATATAAGCAAGAGATGAACCCATGCTTTTTTGCAAAATAAGTAAAATAAAACCCCCGGCAAATGCTGGGGGTTTTATTTTTAATTTATAATTTTAGATAACAATTTTATCTATCTTGATTTCAGCTTTTTCTTGACGATGACCAACTGTTTTTTTATAGCGGGTCTTAGCTTTGTATTTGACAACAGTAACTTTTTTATCTTGAAAATTTTTGATAATAGTTGCCTCTACTTGAGCACCTTTGACAAGTGGATCACCTAAAGTAACATTGTCTTTATCATCAGCTACCAACAAAACATCAGTCAAAACGATTTTATCACCATCTTGATTTTTTGGTAATTTTTCAATAGCCAAAACATCGCCTTGTTTGACTTGATATTGTTTTCCACCGGTTTTTATAACTGCTAACATATATTTATCTATTTTTTAAAAAAGTACTCATAGATTAACAAAAAAACCGAAGCTTGTCAATCCACCAGCCATAAAAATAGTAAATTCTCGTTTTTTGACCTATTTTCTTACAAAAAATCGCAAGAAGTCTAAAGGGTTGACAAAAATGTTGAAATATGCTAATATATACCTGAATGCACATACACAAAGCAGCAGTTGAAACAGCAGGAGGCAATCATGCCGAATCAATTTGGCTTGAAAACCATCGCAGAGATGGAAAAAGAGATCAATTCCGCAGGTTGTGAGGCGGTAGAATACGTCCAACAACCCGTGGTGATTCCCTGGCGCAAAATCACCGTCAACGCCCTCAGGGTGCTGGTGAGTATAACCCTGATTTACCTGGCATACCTGACAGCACCATGGTTCATCGCCGTGTTGCACGTGATGGCGCCAGTCAATGACCATGAACCGTTCTACACAGAAGCCGACGGAATCCGACATTCACTTGAGGGTTATATCAACAACCTTCAGTACACAGCACCAGAGTATGTGGCAGACACAGATTCTGTTGTTGTGCGTAACGGACGCATCGACGAACAGACACTCAACCTCTACAAGGATGAGGACCATGAAGGCTACTGTGATGGGCAATACACCACCCTTCTGACGGGCATCAAAGAATGGGCCTTCATGACTAAAGGGCACTACCTGATCGTATCTCAACCCAACGACACCACACAGGCGCCCGATTCCTGTCTGGTCTCAGTCAACAAAAAAGGAGTCGACCAAGTCGACTCCGAATAGCAACTGCACCCCAGCCTTTGAAGGAGGCTAGCCTCCGACACAAACAAGAGCTACCCAGCTTGCGTGCGTGTCGGAGGTCATTTTTTTTACATCAAATCATCCCAAATACGCTCAGGCTTATTTTCTGCTTTCAAGATTATATTTTGCACTGCCAAAAGTCCTAGCAAAACACACTTATATCTGCGCTCGGCAACTGGCACTCCCAAAATATTCAAAACATCTTGATACTTCAAAACCAAAACCTCGGCTGTTTTTTTATTCACCAAATAATCACTTAATAAAGACATACTAGCTACAGAAATCGCACAACCGTCAGCTTGAAAACCAATGTTTTTAATTTCATCATCCTCTATTTGCAAATCTACAATTATTTTATCTCCGCAAGAACGATTAATTTCTTCGCTGGATAGTTTTGGCTCTGCTAAACGGCCGTGATGATGTGGATTTTGATAGTGATCAATAATGTTTTGCTCGTAAATATCCATATTATTTATGTTCTCAAATTTTATACTTTAAATTTTTGATAAATCTCTTTTAAAGCTTTTATTAAAATATCTATTTCCTTTTTGGTATTATAAAAAGCTAAACTAGCGCGCACCGTAGCTGACACTCCTAAAGTATCGTGTAATACTTGTGTACAATGCTGCCCAGCTCTAACAATAATGCCCTGCTCACCTAAAATTTCTGCTACATCATGAGCATGAGCATTTTTGAGGTTAAAACTAATAATTGGTAAATGTTTGTTAAGCAAATTTTTACCATAGATATCAATAAAGTCTAATTTTTGCATTTCTTGCCACAAATAATCTGTCAGCTCTTTTTCTTCTTTTTGAATATTTTCCCAAGTTAAATTCTGTAAGAACTCTAAGCTACTTTGAAAAGCCACCACATCAGCGATATTGGGCGTGCCAGCTTCAAATTTATGTGGAATAGCATTGGTCGTAAAATTATCCTTCAAAACCTGCTCAATCATATCACCGCCACCCAAAAAAGCTGGCATCATTTGTAATAACTCTTTGCGTCCATAAATTACGCCAACACCAGTCGGACCAAACATTTTGTGAGCCGAAAACACTAGAAAATCACAAGCCAATTCTTTGACATCCAAACCAACGTGTGACACAATTTGCGCTGCATCTAACAAAGTAGTGATATTTTTGGCTTTGGCTAGTTTTAAAATTGTTTGATAATCATGAATGCTGCCCAAAACATTGGAAGCTGCCTGAATGCTGATAAACTTCACTTTATCAGTCAGCATTATTTTAAATTGTTCAATGTCTAAATAGCCATTTTTATCTATTGGTAAATAAGCCAGCTCAATGCCAATTTCTTTTTTGAGTTGTAGCCACGGCACGATATTTGAATGATGTTCAGCTACCGACAATAAAACTACATCACCACTTTTCAAAAAACTACGAGCAAAAGTTTTAGCAACTAAATTAATGCCTTCAGTCGTATTACGCGTAAAAATAATTTCATTTTTTTGTGCGGACAAAAAATCAGCTACCGCCTGTCTTGTTTTTTCATATTTTTGTGTAGCCAAATCTGCTAAAGGATTCAAGCTTCTGTGAACATTGGCATTATATTTTTGATAAAATTCAGACAGAGCATCAATCATGGCCTGTGGTTTTTGAGTAGTTGCAGCATTATCAAAATAAACTAAATCATGACCGTTTATTTTAGTTTTCAAAATGGGAAAATTTTTACGCACTGACATAATATTGCTTGAAAATATTAACTAACTCTTCTTTATATTTTTCGTTGCTTAATTTATTCAAAACTAACTGGAAAATACTTTGATATAATAAATTTTGAATATTATCCTTATCTAAACCACGACTTTGCAAATAAAATAATTGTTCGCAAGCTAAATTGCTGACTTTAGCCGAATGCGTTGCCTTGACTTCATTGGGGATTACTTCCAAAGCGGGCGTCAGTTCCACTCTGGCATTTTTGGATAAAAGCCAAGCTTGTTGATTATGCGCTACTTCTGTATTTTTAGCTACTTTTTTGATAGCCACCATGGCATCTACATGAATTTTACTCTCTTCTTTGGCTATAGCAAAGAGCTTAAAGTCACCTTGTGAATAAGGATATAAAAAATTATGATTTTCTTGTAAATAAATATTATTTTTTTTATCACCCAAAATAAAAACTCTCTGTTGCAATTTTGCTTGTCCATCAATATAAGTATTCAAATGAATATTAGCATTATTATCAAGATAAAAATAATAATTCTGCAAAGCACTGTTTAAACCTAACTTAATTTCTCTGTTTTCTATAAAAGTTTTTTCTTGGCGCTCTAAAACAAAAATATACTCAACTTTGACATTATCTTTGACAATAATCTCCGTGTTTATTTTTTCTGGCACACTATCTTGGATATACTCAAAAACTAAACAATCTTGATCTAAAATCAGAGTTTTATTTTTTTCTAATCTTTGGGTAATGATAATTTCTTTACTCATTATCCCACACTCCCTTCCATTTCTAATTTTAACATGCGATTCATTTCTACTGCATATTCTAAAGGCAATTCCCTGACAATAGGATCCACAAAACCATTGACAATCATAGTTTCGGCTTCTTCTTTACTTAATCCTCTTGAACGTAAATAAAACACTTCGTTTTCTGAAATTTTGCCACATCTTGCTTCATGAGCAACTGTCGCTGTATTATTAGCAATCTTCATTTCAGGAATCGTGCTGGACTTTGAATCACTATCAAGTAACAAAGCATCACAATTGACTTGCGCTTTGACATTTTCTGCCTTGGCTCTGATATCCAAAAGCCCCCGATAAATAGACTGACCACCACCACGACTCAAACTTTTCATCACAATATTTGAGCTAGTATTTGAGGCTAGATGAATCACTTTAGCGCCTGTGTCTTGTACTTGTCCAGAATTGGCAAAAGCTAAACCCAAATGATCAGCCGATGCGCCCTCGCCTAATAAAACAGAACAAGGATAAAGCATCGTGACATTGGAGCCAAAATTTCCTCCCACCCATTCCATATGCGCATTTTTTTCTACCATTGCTCTTTTGGTATTTAAGTTATAAGCATCTTTGCTCCAGCTCTCTACACTGCTATAGCGAAAACGAGCATTAGGTTTCACATAAATCTCTACGCAACCAGCATGCAAAGAATCCACGCCATAACGAGGCGCACTACAGCCTTCAATATAATGTCCTTGAGCGCCATCTTCTATAATCATCAAAGTATGCTCAAACTGACCCATACCTTTGGCATTCATGCGAAAATAAGCTTGCAATGGCAAATCTATTTTTACATCTTTCGGTATATACAAAAATGTCCCACCAGACCAAACAGCGCCGTGCAAAGCCGCAAACTTATGTAAATTGGCTGGCACCGCTTTCATGAAATATTCCTTTACTAAATCTGGATATTTTTGTACTGCTACATCCATATCTTCAAAAATCACCCCTTGATCTTTAAACTGTTGTTTTAGATTGTGATAAATAGTAGTTGATTCATATTGTGCACCGACGCCTGCCAAAAACTTTTGTTCTGCTTGCGGAATACCAAGTTTTGTAAAAGTATTTTTTATATCTTCTGGTACTTCATCCCAAGTACTTTCAGAGCTACTGGCTTTGGCATAATAGGTAATACTCGCTAAATCTAGTTTAGATAAATCTGGTCCCCAAGTAGGCTTAGACATTGCTTGGTACAAGGCCAAAGCTTTAAGTCTTAAATCCAACATCCAGTCTGGTTCATTTTTGCTTTGCGAAATTTCACGAACCAAAGACTCATCCAAACCACGTCGGCTAGATTTGAGATATGGAGCAGAATTCTTTTCCTCCCAAGCTTGTTTAATTGTGCTATTTATTTCTGACATTTAAATAAACTGACTAAAACCGCTAGTTTTGATAGTAGTTAATAAATCTTTTTTACCACTTTTAACTATTTCTCCTTTGACCATTACATGGACAAAATCTGGCTGTAAAAATTCTAAAATTTCAGGATAATGGGTAATCAATAATACTGTGCCTTTATTTTGTTGATAATTTTTTATATTTTCTGCCAAAATTTTCATAGCATCAATATCAAGTCCAGAATCAGTTTCATCTAAAATTGCTAATTTTGGTTGCAATAAATTAAGTTGTAAAATTTCTATTTTCTTTTTTTCACCACCAGAAAAACCAACATTTAAACTGCGCTTTAATAATTCTGGAGAAATATTTAAAATGCTGGCTTGTTTTTTCAAAAGTTCAGAAAATTCAAATACACTTGGTGCCTTCCAAGCTTTGTCTCTTGCTGCAAAAATATTTTTGTAAGCTAAAAATAAAAATTGTTCTAAAGCGACGCCTTCAATCTCTGGTGGTGCTTGCCATAAACTCATCAAACCCAAATAAGCTCTTTGCTCGGGTGATAAATCGTTTATTTTTTCTTGAGCAAAAAAAATCTCACCAGATTTAATCTGAAAATTTGGGTGGCCTAACAAAACATTGGATAGCGTAGATTTACCAGCGCCATTTGGTCCCATCACCACATGCAAAGTGCCAGCTTCAAGATTCAAATTCAAATCATGCAAAATTTCTTGCTCATTGATTTCTACTGATAAATTTTTGACTTCTAGTAACATATAATTAATTCTTACAAACTCTTTAATAAATCTGCTAAAGTTTTTTTAGCTAATAATTCTTTTATTTCTGACATCAGACTCGGCCAAACGGTCTTAGCATCACAAGCATGAAAAGCCGCACAAAAAGATGAACAATCATGACGACTTAATTTTATCTTACCTTGCAAAGCTTCTAAAATCTCCAAAACGCTGATTTCAGCAGGCGGACGCTGTAAAACATAACCACCGGTTTTTCCTTCTTTACTTAACAATAAACCAGCCTTTTTCAAAGGTCTGGTAATTTGGGTTAAATAAGCTGGCGATAGTTTTCTAGTTTCAGTGATATCAGCCATGGAAACCATACCTTGACCATATTTTTTAGCCAATTCTAGCATAATAACTAGCGCATAATCAGCTTTGGCGGAAATATTAAACATATTGATTTTCTTTAAACTATAAGCAATTTGATTATATTTAAAATAAACTAAAATGTCAAGTTAAAAAACCGCCCATTTGGACGGCTTTTTTTATATCACCATTTTAGAATCTAACTTTTCTTTAGCCAGAGTTTGCGCTTTGTAGAGACTTTCAAAAGTTCCGGCATCTAGCCACTCGCCTTCTACAACGGCAATTTCTACTTCATTATGCTCTAAATACCAATTATGTAAATCGGTAATTTCAAATTCACCCCTAGCAGAAGGCTTGCAATTTTTAGCCACTTCAATCACGCGATTATCATAAACATATAAGCCAGTCAAAGCATAATCAGATAAAAACTCTTTTGGCTTCTCAACTATCTTTTCGGCTTTAAAATTAGCATCAAATTTTACGACACCAAATCTTTCTGGATCTGGGACTTTTTTGGCAAATAGTTTTGCTCCGCCTTTAAAACTTTTTATTTCCTCTGATAAATCATCTTCAAAAATATTGTCCCCCAAAATCATCACTACATCTTCTTTGCCAATAAAATTTTCACCAATCACAAAGGCTTGTGGTAAACCAGCTGGCTTGTCTTGAATTTCATAAGTAAATTTTAAACCCCATTGTTTACCGCTACCCAAAAGATTGAGATAATCACCAGCTCTATCTGGTGACACAATGATCAAAATTTCTTTGATGCCGGCTTTTGCTAAAGTATTTAGTGGATAATAAATCATTGGCCGATTATAAATCGGTAATAATTGCTTACTGGTGATTTTCGTCAGTGGTAAAAGTCTTGTCCCTAAACCGCCCGATAAAATAATTCCTTTCATAAAATTTTCTCTTAAACTCGCCCCGCGACGCGGGGCGAGTTTACTTGGTTAATTTTGAAACTTTGCTCCTGCGATATATTAATTTATTTCTTTAATTTTTCCCACCAAGCTTGATTGTTTTGATACCATAAAACAGTTTTTTGCAAGCCGGTTTGAAAATCCATTTGTGGTTGCCAATTTAGTTCTTTTTTAGCCTTAGTGATATCCATGGCATAACGAAAATCATGACCAAGTCTATCGGTAACATATTCAATTTCGCTTTCGGTTTTAGCAAAAGCTTGCAAAATAAGTTTAGTAATTTCTAAATTTGTTAATTCATTTTCTCCACCTAAACAATAAGTTTCACCTAGTTTGCCAAATTGTAAAATAGCTTCAATTCCAAGATTGTGATCATCGACGTAGATCCAATCGCGAATATTTAAACCTTGGCCATAAACTGGCACTTTTTTATTTTGCATTAAGTTGGTAATAAAAAGCGGGAGCAATTTTTCTGGATACTGATATGGCCCATAGTTATTTGTACAATTGGAAATCGTAATCGGCAATTGATAAGTATGCCAATAAGCACGAACTAAATGATCAGAGCTAGCTTTTGAGGCGCTATATGGACTTCTAGGATCATACAAAGTTTTTTCTGTAAACTTTGGGTCTTCAGGCTTCAAAGCACCAAAAACTTCATCAGTAGACACATGATGAAAACGTTTATTGCCATTATTTCTAGCGGCTTCTAATAAAGTATAAGTGCCTAAAACATTGGTCTTTACAAAAGCTGCAGGCCCAGTAATTGATCTATCTACATGCGTTTCCGCCGCAAAATGGACGATAATATCCACTTCTTTGACTAATTCATTGACTAATTCAGCATCACAAATATCGCCTTGGACAAATTTATAATTAGCATTAGTAGCTAAATCAGCCAAATTCTCTAAATTTCCTGCATAAGTCAACAAATCCAAATTAATAATGCTATCATTTGGATGGTTTTTGAGATATTGACGAATAAAGTTGGAGCCAATAAAACCAGCCCCACCAGTAACTAATAGTTTCATACACTGTAAGTCTACTATTTTAAAATAAAAAAACAAGCCTATTTAAAGCCTGTAATTTGTTGGTGACCCTACAGGGAATCGAACCCTGATTACCAGGATGAGAACCTGGCGTCCTAACCGTTAGACGATAGGGCCATGAAAGATAAATATTATATTCTACTTCTCGACTCGCTACGCTCGCTCGAAGACATAAGTCTAATTTTCACTCGCTCGAAGACAAATATGCTTCGTGTTCGAGCTTGTCGAGAACTCAAGCTTGCCTCCCAACAGGGAGAACTCGAGCTTGCCAAAGAGCTGAGGGAATAGAGCCTTATTAAACTATAGTTCTATATATTTAGCAAACAATATCTCAAAAGTCAAACTATTTGACTGGACCAACTAAAACTTCTAACGCCTCCCAAGGCTTAGCCATGATTTCATAAACCACTTGCTCCATCTTAGCGCCCCGTGATCCTTTGACTAAAATAACGTCATCTTCCTTGATTCGATCTTGCAAAAAATAACCAGCTTCAATAGTATGGGCAAAATGATAAATTTTGTCTTCACTCATACCCGCTACTATGGCTCCTCTTTGAATGTCTCGAGATCTTTCGCCAACTACAAATAAATAATCAATTTCTAATTTAGCAATATATTCCCCCAAGGCATTGTGCTCAGATTCACTGTCCTGACCCAACTCTAGCATATCTCCTAAAACTGCAATTTTTCTACCTTCAGTTTGAATGTTTTTTAAAATATCTACCGCTACTTTAGCCGACTGCGGTGAAGCATTGTAAGTATCATCAATAATCCAAGAATTCTTAATGCCCTTAATCAAATTAGTCCTGCCTTTAGCTGGCTGATATTTTAACAAGCCAGCCTTGATATGCTTAAGATTAAAACCCAAAGCTAAAGCTACAGAAGCTGCCGCGGCAGCAGCTAAAGCATGCTGCTGGCCCAAAACTCCAGGTAAAATAATTTCTTCTGTTTGGTTTTGATAAATTATTTCAAAAGTAGTGGCAAAACTAAACGCATTTTTAATCATGGCAATATTTTTGATTTGCACATCACTAGTTTCACTTTGGCCAAAACTTAAAACTAAACTTTTAGTTTTTGTCTTGAGTGGCACAAGTAGCTCATCGTCTTCATTTAAAATTGCAACATCTTTTTCAGTTAAACGATCCAAAATAGTACCCTTTTCTTTAGCGATATTAAATTTGCTACCAAAAAATTCTATATGACTTGAGCCAATGGCTGTCAAAACTGCCAAGTCTGGCTTAGCAATACTAGTCAAATATGCGATATCCCCCGGTCTGTCAGCGCCCATTTCTAAAATCAAAATTTTAGGGTATTTTTTATTGGTCAAAATTAATAAAGAAAAAAAACTGGAAACAACCAAAGTGCACCAAGCCCAGAGATTGTTACCTGCGCTCACTTTATTTAAAATTGTCAGTGGCAAACCAATTTCGTTGTTATAATTTTTTACATTGCGTCTGACTTCGTATTTTTCACTCAAAATAGCAAAAATGGCCTCTTTTGCAGAGGTCTTACCAACGCTACCAGTAATAGCAATAATACGCGGTTGGTATTTTGCTAAAACGGCTTTACTTAAAACTTTCAAAACAAAATGTAAGATTTTTTTCATAAAAATTATCTAGTTGGTGGAATCTGGTAATATTCTAGCAAAAATTTAGCAATTTCTGCAAATAATGGAGCTGCTGTGCTTTCAGCATAAGGCGCAGAGGTCGGAAAGTCAAGTTTGGTCAAAATAGTGAATTTTGGATTTTCTACTGGAGCAAAACCAGCAAAACTATGAATAACTTTACTAGCATCATAATATTTACCTGTGTTAGGATTTACAACCTGTGCTGTACCTGTTTTGCCAGCTACATAATATCCAGCCACAGCCGCATGCCGAGAGTGTCCAGTTTCCACTACTTGAGTTAACATCGCTGACAAAGTAGAGGCTGTGCTTTTGGAAATAACTTGATGCAAAATTTCTGGACCAAACTTATCTACTTGACCGTTATTTTTTTTCACTTCACTCACTAAATAAGGCTTGACTAAATTACCATTGTTAGCCAAGACATTAAAAGCATTGAGAAGCTGAATCGGCGTGACTGTCACGCCTTGACCATAGGAAGAAGTTGCTTTATAAATGTCACCTTTTTTACTTAAGGCAGAAATATCGCCTTTTGATTCTTGACTAATTTGCAAACCGATAGTTTGGCCAAAACCAAATTTTTGCATATAGTCTTCATAAATTTTATTTTTAATATCTTTGGTAGCAAAAATAACTCCTGTATTTAAAGATTCTACCAAAACATGCGTCATATCAACTACACCATGAGCTTTGAGATCAGAATTTCTGACAGTAAAACCACCAGCAAATTTCACCTCGCCTTTGTCTTCATAAACAGTATCAGCTGTCACATGACCCGTATCAACGGCAATGGCCATAGAGATTGCTTTCATCACCGAGCCTGGCTCATAAGCATCATAAACAGCTAAATTGTTATACACATCACCACTTGTAACCTCATTGTATTTACTAGGATCAAAACTTGGATAACCACACATAGCACGAATAGCGCCAGTTGTGGTTTCCATCACGATCACACTACCGCTTTTGGCCCCATGTCTGGCTACTGATTTTTCCAAAGCCTTACAAGCCTGATATTGCACGGTTCTATCAATAGTAAGCACTAAATCAGCACCATTTTCAACCATTGCCGCCAGCTCAGAAAAAGGCAAGGCGCGTCCAGACATATCACGTTCGCCAACTGTCTGTGTACCAAGGCCCGCTAAATCTTTTTGCCAAAAACCCTCCAAACCATACTTACCGACTCTTGTCACTCCATCTTCAGCATACCCCAAAAAACCCAAAATATGAGCACCAACTTCTTTATCTGGATAAAAACGCAAAATTTCTTTATTCCACAACACGCCGGTAGTGACTTGACGATCTTTTTTGGCTTTATCTTTGTTTGTATCTTTTAATAATTCATCTAATTTGAGCGTCAAAGCATCAATAGCTGTTTGATCGACGTTTTT
Organism: uncultured bacterium; assembly: GCA_903876815.1. GTDB lineage: Bacteria > Patescibacteriota > Patescibacteriia > UBA1558 > GWA2-36-10 > CAIRBL01. Next base: position 1,213 of record CAIRBL010000012.1, on the reverse strand, counting down.
CTTAATCACTTCGTATTGATCATCTGCTTTTTCTAATTGAGCCAAAACTTCAGTTTTATCCACTTCTAAAATCTCTACCAAAATATCAGCTAAATTTTGTGGTCGAGTGACTTTACTAGGATCAGTATAAACTTCATAAGAAATTTTATTGACTGCCAAAGGATATAGCTGTGTTGTTTCTTTTTTATCTGTCAAAGCAAAAATCTCACCTCTTTCTGGCTCTATAACTTTAATCATTTTGTGTTGTTGGGCAGCTAAAGTTTTATATTTTTCACTTTGTAAAATTTGCAAATAAAATAAGCGTGCAATAATCAAGAGAATTAACAAAAAAATAACCCATTGCAGGGTATTAATCCGAAAATTACCAATCAACACATTGTTGCTGTTATTATTGTAACGCTGATTAAAATACATGGTGAGTGTCAATTATCTTAAAGCCACTACGCCTTGATGATCTGTCAAATAATAAATATCATTAGTCTTGACCAAATTTAAATTTTTACTTGCACCTTCGATGCGTTCAATTGATTGCAGACTGGTTGCCTTAACATTAAGTAATAAAATATCTTGATTGACTTGTTTCAAATCACTACTTAAAGCGTCCATCTCAAAACTTTGGCCAGCCGCATGATTGATTGAGACTAAATATCCTAGCCACAAAAAGAAAAGGCTAAACATCGTCACTTTTTTGAAACGATGGACTAAATTTAAAAACATAGGCAATTGGTTTTTAAAATTTTTCATATTTTTTTATTTTTATTTTTAATGCTATTATCCTGAGCTTAGCCGAAGGATCATATTTTTTCTGCTACTCGTAAAATCGCGCTACGACTACGAGGATTATTTTTAATTTCTTGCTGACTTGGTTTGATACCTTTTTAGTTACTATTTTTAACAAAGCTTTGGTCTGACAAGTACAAAGAGGTGCTTGAGGTGGACAAACGCAAGTGCGACTATTATTTTGAAAAAACTTTTTAACAATAGTATCTTCTAAAGAATGAAAACTTATCACTGCCAAGCGTCCACCAGGAGCCAAAACATCAAAAGCTTGTGGCAAAACTTTGGCGATATTAGTCAACTCTTGATTGACCGCGATACGCAAAGCTTGAAAAACTTGCGTAGCTGGATGAATACGGAAACGACCTAAACTTGATTCTTTAATGTTCAAAATCTGGAGTATGGTCAAGACGAACATGGAAGTTGTTAATTTTTG
>CAIRBL010000011.1 GCA_903876815.1 uncultured bacterium | reverse complement strand
GGTGGAGCTTTTGCTTACCAATACTTTGTCACTATGCCAAATCAAGATGATGCGGTCAGACAAAAAGAGCAAGAAGTAAATAGTGCCAACGAACAATTGACTTTGACACACAAACAATTGGCTGATTTACAAAAAGAAAAAGAAGAAGCAGAGAAAAAAATGTTGGCCTACACCAACGAAACATATAATTATTCTCTTCTTTACCCAGCTAATTATACTTTGAGTGATCATTCCAGTGCGGAGATGCATAATTTACAATTACAATCTGTAGAAAACAGCGATGCTTTGATTATTTTGCATATTAGCAAAATTGATGAAGAAGTCAGAGATGATATTGAAAATTTTGGCACTTTAAATGTAGCTGGTGTTTTGGCTAGTAAAATTAGTCATGGCGGAGAAGGTACTTTAGAAGCACCGATGACAGAAGTCAGATTTGATAAAGATGGCAAAAATTATAGTTTCCAATTTTACAATGTTAATGATGTGATGGATCGCAATTTAGAAATTTTAAATAGTTTCCAATTTAATAACTAATTTAATTTTTGATGTATCAAAGAATTATAAGGAAAGATGGTAGTGTCATTATTTTGTTGCCAAAACATGACACCAAAGCCATTACTTTTGAAGTTTTGTATAAAGTAGGTAGTCGCAATGAAGATGACAAAAATAACGGCGTGTCTCATTTCGTTGAGCACTTGATGTTTAAGGGTACGACCAAAAGACCAAATACTTTGGATATTTCCAAAGAGCTTGATGGCGTGGGCGCTGAATACAATGCTTTTACCGGTAAGGATCATACTGGCTATTACATCAAGGCTGACAATAGACATTTGCCTTTGGCTATAGAGATGCTATCGGATATGCTTCATAATTCTAAATTTGATAAAGATGAAGTCAATCGGGAGCGAGGAGTTATCATCGAGGAAATCAAGATGTACGAAGAAAATCCCTTGATGCACATTGAAGATGTGTTTGAAAGTTTGATTTTTAAGGATACTGTTTTAGGAAGAGAAATTGCCGGACCAAAAGTGAATATCAAAAATATTTCTCGTGATGCTTTGTATAATTATTATCAAAAATATTATTATTCTGGCAATTTAGTTTTGAGCTTGGCGGGGAATTTTAAAACCAAAGATGCTTTATCTTTGATCAATAAATTTTTTCCTCAGAATAAATCTAAAAAAAGAGTTAAAGTGCAAGCTGTCAAAAAAGTTTTGCAAAAAAACAGTCAAATCAGTCTCGTGAATCGTCCTTTAGAACAGGCACAAATGATTTTAGGTTGGTCTTCAGTTTCTAAGAAAGATAAAAACTTTTTACCTTTACAGATGTTGGCTAATATTTTAGGTGGTAATATGAGTTCTCGTTTGTTTTTGCAAATCAGAGAAAGACGTGGCTTATGTTATTCTATTCGTGCCGGGGTTAGTGGCTATGAAGATATTTCAAACTTTGCTATTTCTGCTGGACTAAATAAGGATAAAATAGAAGAAGCTTTGGTGGCTATCCGAGAAGAAATAGAAAAAGTAAAAAATGAAGGTATTTCAGCCGAAGAATTACAACAAGCCAAAGAAAATATTCACGGTCGTTTGATTTTACGTTTAGAAAATCCTTCATCTTATTTAGCTTTTTTATCAGATCAAGAATTATTTGGACAAAAGCCAAAAACTTTAGAAGAACTTTTACGTGAAGTTGACAAGGTTACCTTGAAACAAGTAAATCAAATAGCCAAAAATCTTTTTGACATGTCACAGAGTAACTTGGCTTTGATCGGACCTTTTAAAGATAAAAAGAAATTTATTAGTATTTTAAATAAATAAATTATAAAAATATGTCAGACACAAGAAGGGTTTCCATTTCTATCGGCACTATTATCAAGACAATTGTAATATTGTTGGTGCTTGGTTTCTTGTTTTTAATCAAGGATGTTTTGGCCTTGCTTTTTGTGGCGGTTATTTTGTCTGCCGCTTTTGATCCTTTGGTTGATTTTTTACAAAAAAAGAAAATGCCAAGAGCCCTAAGTATTTTGGGGGTTTATGTATTATTTCTGTCTTTAGTAGCGGGTGCTATCTTTTTGTTATCCGGTCCAGTTGTTGATCAAATCAAGTCCATAGCTAGAGATTCAGACACAGCTGATTTTTATCACAAAATTGAAGATGGTTTGAGAAATCTTGACCAAATTAGTTTAGGAGCAAATGGTCAGCAAAAATTTAACGGCTTGTCAGTTTTGACCAATAGCTTATCCAAGGCTACTTCTGGAGTTTTTAGTTTTGTCGTTTCTTTATTTGGTGGAGTTATTTCTTTCTTTATTATCTTAGTGATTACTTTTTATTTAGTGGTCGAAGAAGATGGGATGAAACGTTTTATTCGTACTATGACACCTTTAAAAAATCAGCCTTATGTTGTGCAGTTGATTAATCGTATCCAACATCGTATGGGCTATTGGCTCAGAGGACAGCTGATATTGTCAGTGATCGTTTTTTCTTTGGTATTTTTGGGTCTTAGTATTTTAGGGATAAAATATGCTTTGATTTTAGCTTTAGTGGCCGGCTTGTTTGAGATTATTCCTTATTTGGGACCATTGATGTCCGCGATACCTGCTATCTTTTTTGCTTTTGCGCAAAGTCCAAGCAAAGCAGTTATGGTAGTGATTTTATACTTTGTGATTCAACAAGCAGAAAATCATTTGATTGTGCCAAAAGTGATGGGCAAATCAGTTGGTTTGAATCCAATCATTGTTATTTTGGCTATTTTGATTGGCGCACGTTTAGGTGGTGCTGTTGGAGCTGTTTTAGCCGTACCGGTCGCTACTGCTTTGGCTGTTTATTTTGAAGATTTAGTCGATGATAGAACTAAGTCAGATAATAGATTAGAATAATGTCTACTGTTTATTTTGTCGCTACTCCTATTGGAAATTTAGAAGATTTGACTTTACGTGCCAAAAATATTTTGTCGCAAGTAGATTGTATTTTGGCCGAAGACAAAAGAGTAACCAGCAAATTGTTGGCTCATTATGAGATAAAAAAGCCATTGCTTGTTTGGCAACAGCATAGCAAAACTAGTGATTGGCAAAAAGTAAAAAATTTATTGCAAGAGGATAAAGATTTAGCTTTGGTCACTGATGCTGGCACTCCCGGTGTTTCTGATCCAGGAGGTATGCTGGTAGAAAAACTTTTGCTTGAATTTCCTGAAGTGAGCATTGTGCCTATTCCTGGTGCTTCGGCTATGACTACTTTGATGTCGGTTGCCGGAATTTCTTTAGATAAATTTTTATTTTTAGGATTTTTACCACACAAAAATGGTCGTCAAACTTTGTTGACGCAAATCAAAGAATCCAAAATACCCGTGATCTTTTTTGAATCGGTCCACAGAATTTTAAAAACTCTAGATGCTTTGTCAGATAGTGATAAACAAATAATTTTGGGTAGAGAATTGACTAAGACTTTTGAAACTATCTATCGTGGCACCGCTCTAGAACTGAAAAGCACTTTAGAAAAAAATCCTAGTCAGCTAAAAGGAGAATTTGTTTTAATAGTAAATTAGTTTTTATATTTATGCTTCAAGAAAATAAATATTACATCACCACACCGATTTACTATGTCAACGACAAACCACACATTGGTCATGCTTATACGACTATTGTAGCTGATGTTTTGGCAAGGTTTTGGCGAGAAAAAATAGGCAAAGAAAATGTTTATTTTTTGACTGGTACTGACGAGCATGGTGCTAAAATTGCCGAAAGTGCAGCCAAGCTTGATATTGATCCGCAAACTTTTACTGATCAAGTCAGTGCGCAGTTTCAGCTGGCTTGGAAAAATTTGGATATTTCTTATGATCATTTTATCCGTACGACTGATGAGCAACACAAAAAAATTGTCCAAGAAATTTTATTAAAATTAAAAACAGCTCAGACACCACAAGGCAACGAAGTGATTTATCAGAGTGAATATCAAGGCTTGTATTGTGTGGGTTGTGAAAAATTTATTTTAGAAAGTGAGCTAGTCAATGGTTGGTGTCCTGATCACAAAAAAGCGCCACAAAAGATAGCTGAAAAAAATTGGT
>CAIRBL010000010.1 GCA_903876815.1 uncultured bacterium | reverse complement strand
TACTTTCCCTGTTCCACCACAAGCACCTAAAATTAAAATAGATTTTGTGTTCATAATTTTTTGCTTTAACAATTCTTCTTTAAATTTATTTTGTCATGGCAGAGTATTTTATTGATAAACAAAATCCGATTTTTGAATTTTGGTAACTGGCGGTACCTTTTGGACAAAATCCGAACTTTTTTTGAAAACAACCCAGATTTTGATTTCTAGCTAGCTTTTTTCGGTCCGCCTTCGGCGGAAGGCGGACGCGGGCAGGCGGGCAAAAATTCCCTCCCCCTGGCACCCCCTTCCTTTTTGCCCGCCTGGGCTTGGTTTTGGCCGTTTTTAAAAAGCGAAATTTGAGGCTGTGCCAATTTCATTGGCGTGCCACTTAAATTTTCCCTAACTATTTCTGTGCTATCCAGATATCAAAATGCCGCTCACTGTCTAATTTAATTTTTTTAATGTTTTGAAAACCCACTTCTGCCAGCATTTTCTCTAGTTCTATGCCAGACAAATCATAAGTTATATTTGGTGTACTGGCTTCCATGTTGCCAATTTTTCTAATCATTGAAGCTTTTCTAATCTTTTGTTCAGGAAATCTTTGTGTCCAAAATATCAACTGCTCCTTTTCTTTGCCATTTACCTGAACATCACAAACCTTGTCTTTGTGCGGCGTTTCATCATCCTTAAACTTGTCTAGGTAAATCCAAGCACCTGGTTTAAGTAGACTATAAAAAATACTCAAAGTTTCTTTATAAGCAACCAGTGGTCGCTGTGTGTCAATATTCATCATTTCGTTCCAACCTCCGCTAGCATAAATAAAAGAATTACCACGACAAAGCAATAAATCAAAAGAGTCATCGGAAAAAAATTGCTGTAAATCTTTCCACAATAAAATTTTACATCTTTGAACAAGGTTTGATTTTTCAGCCTTAGCATTAAAAACATCTACTTCGTCTTGCCAACCATCTGTACACTCAATATCATAACCATCCTTGATTAGATCTAAAGATGGAAAGCCTCCGCCAGCTGCTACATCAATGATTTTAGAGTCTTTTGTGATTTCTAATTGAACAAAAAGTTTTTCCAAATCTTTTTTATACTCCTCCATGTTGTAAAGTAAGCCATAAACACATTTATCCCATAATTGAGCAAAATCAGGCTCTTTGTCAAAAGTAAAAATCTTATCCTGTATCATATTATTTCTGTGCTAGCCAAATAATAAAATGTTTCTCTGTTTTTAAACTTAGCCTCTCTATCCTCTTAAAGCCAACCTCTTTGAGTAATTGCTCCATTTCATCTTCACTTAAATCATAAGCCACATTTGGCAATCCTGTTTCTATGCCTTTTTGATCACGAAGCAACATTTGCGCAAAACGAATATTTTCCCCTGGTTTACGCTCAACATAAAAAATAACATCTTTTTGTTCATTGGTTTCCTTAATATTGAGACGAGCCACTACTTTTTTGTCTGGTATTTCTGCGTCACGAAACTTATCAATGTAAAGATACCCATTGGGTTTAAGCAAATCATAATAAATAGCCAAAGTCTCTTTAAGTATTTTTAAAGTTTTTGCTTTATTTATACTAATTTTTTCATGCCAACCACCAGCACCATAAATAAAAGAGTTACCTCTATTAAATAATAGATCAAAAGAAGAATCTTTGAAGTATTTTTTTAAATCCAACCAAGTAGATATAACTGGTTCGTGCACGATACCAAGCTCTTTCAAAGTTTCTTTAAATGGTCCGACCATAAATTCACTTTTATCCGCTGTGCTAATATTATAATTCATTTTTAAAAGCTCTGTCATAAAAAAACCCGGCCCCACGCAAGTATCTAGTATATTAGCTTTTTTATCAATGCCAAGTTTAGTAAATAAACTCACCATTTCCGACAAGTAATCTTCTGGTTCATAAATTAATTTATATTCAGCTAGACGCCAAAGCTCTGGAAACTTTGGCTCGTTTTCTACATCTAATAATTCTAGATTATCTTTATCAGAAATGTATTTTAATTCTGCTCCAACTGCCAAACTACGCTCTGCATTTGGTCCTAATGGTATATTAAAAAATTTAAAAGAACCCTCACCCTTTTCTTGCAAAAATAATTTACTATATAATTCAGCTGAACGAGTAACTGCATTATCACACATAGCTGGCGTCAAGACTATTAAAACTTTGTGCTTGCTATTTATTTTTGGTCTTTTAATTTTTTCTGATAAATATTTAAAATTTATGGTTTCTGGCCTACCAAAAAGCTCGGCTATAAATTGACACAACTCAACAATACAAAACTTGCCACCAGTTTTTGAATGAAATGTATCAAAACTACAAGTTTTAATCTCTTGATTATCTAAAATCTTGATAGATAAATCAATGTTTTCATCTTCTTCCACTAAATAATTTATGATTCCGTCGAAATCTTTTTTATTTGCACTAACAAATTTTTTAAAATTTGCACGAAGAATTGTCTCTCTAAAATAATAGTCTTTACTATTTTTTAAAATATCTTTCTTTGATAACTTATACTTCTTTAATATATCCAAATATTCAGCTGGCAAATCATCACCACTCTTAAACAAGGCCAAAAGCTCTGCTCGATAATCTTCAGCTGTTTTGTCTGTCGTATTAGCAGAACTCAAACGCAACTCATTAATGCCTGTGGTATCATTGGAAATAATTGCCAATTTTACTTTATAACCATTAGCCTTAAGCTCGGATACGATTTTACAAGCTAATTCCCAAGTAAAAACAGGAAAACTTGTCATACCAAATTCATCTAATAGACTATGTAATCTTTCTGGCAATAATGGTTTGATACCTGGCCAAAATTTATTTTCTTGCATGTCTGGCACACCTAGAAAATGTCCTCCCATCACAACGATTTCTGTTTCATGTTGGCTATAAAGAGCTGGCTTTATTTTTTCCATGATAGACTGAAAAGAGTTCACGACATGCGTATTGCGATAATAAATTTTATTTCTTAATGGCTCTAAATTTGGGTTTTTTACCAAACCTTTTTTCTTATCAATAAAAAATTTAATCTCCCCCAAAATATGATTTATATCTTCCTCGTCATTATAAATACCAAGACTAATTCTTAATGTTTCTTGACCAAAATTTTCAGCCAAAGGAAAAGCACAGTGTGCTCCATAACGAATACAAATTTTTTGTTTAGCCAAATAATCACCGAGCTCTTTGGTGCTATATTCATTCATACCAAAAGAAACTAGACCAATTTTTTGATCTAACTTTTCTGGCCCAAATATTTTTACTTCTGGTATCAAGGCTAAGCCCTCTAGTAAAATATACAACAAAGCTAAATCATGTTTTCTAATTTCTTCAAATCCAATAGAACGAATAAAGTTAATTGCTTTAGATAAACCTAAAATATTAGAAACATTTGGCGTGCCACCTTCTAATACAATGAGCGACTGATAATACTCCGGCGAAATAATATCTCCCGCCTTATCAAAAGTGATGGCAACATTTTTAACTGTACCACCACCAGATCTCACTGGTGACAAAAGATGATGAATTTTTTTATTGACATACAAGACACCAACGCCATCTGGTCCATACATTTTATGGCTAGAAAAAGCATAAAAATCAGCTTGTATTTTATTTACTTCCACTGGAATATGAGCCACGGCTTGTGTGCCATCAATAATGTAAAAAATTTCTTTATTATAATTTTTGATGATTTCTCCAATTTCTTCTACATTATTAATATTACCCAAAACATTTGAACAATGCCCAATGGCAACTAGTTTAGTTTTAGCTGAAAGTGTTTTTTTGATTTCTTCAATATTGATGATTCCATTTGAAATACCCACGAGTCTAATCTTTGCTCCCTGTTTTACGAGTCTAGTATAAGGCAACATGTTAGAGTTGTGCTCAGAAATAGAAATAATAATTTCATCGTCCTGTTTAATCTGATCAGCGATACTCAAAACAGCTAAATTAAATGAATCTGTTGCATTGCCCGTAAAAATAATCTCACCACTACTAGCACTAATAAAATTAGCTACATTTTGACGAGCTTCTTCTACTAATTCTTCATTTCTTGAAGAAATCGTGTGCGAGCTGCGAGACGGGTTACCCTTATATTCTAGCGACTGTTCCACTGTACGTAT
>CAIRBL010000009.1 GCA_903876815.1 uncultured bacterium | reverse complement strand
CTATTATTTCTATACCCAGCCTCAGGGACATAGCAGTAGCACTTGCACACTCAGTAGCCAGGGGTTTTGAAGGAAATTTTAAAGAAATATTCTTAATTAAACTAAAATACGGTATCTTAAGCTCATTGATAAGTTTGAGTATATCCTTGTATTATTTTCTAAACAACAACAAAACACTTGGATTTGCTTTTCTTATTATCACTAGTATAGTCCCCTTTTTTAATGCGCTTAATATATTTGTAGGTTATTTAAGTGGTAAAAAAGCTTTTGATACCATCACTAAATATAATGGTATAAGCCAAATATTTATAACCATCAGCATTTTAATCACAGTTTATTTTACGAACAACTTATTATTAATTCTTACAACATTTCTATTATCAACCACACTGACTAGACTTCTATCTTTTTTAAGAACCTTTAAAAAAATTCCTCCCAATAATAAAAAAGATAAAGAATCTATAAAATATGGTCTTCATCTGAGCACAATAGATATTTTTCAAACTATAGCTAACGAATCTGATAAAATACTTATTTACCATTACATGGGAGCACCTGAATTAGCCATTTATACAATAGCCTCAGCACCGGTAGATCAAATAAGATCATTTGTGTTAAAAATAAAGGACCTGGCCTTTCCAAAATTAAGTCAAACTAACATTGAAGAAACTCAAAAAACTTTACCAAAAAAAATCTTTAGAGCCTCACTACTTACCTTACCAATTATAATTTTATATATTATAATAGCGCCATGGTTATTTTCTATCTTTTTTCCAGAATACCAAAATTCTATAGTCCTCACACAATTATTAGCAATTATAATAGCCCTAGCACCAAATAGTCTCATGTCCACAGCGCTCACTGCGCAAAAACAAATAAAATCTTTATATAAATTAAAAATTTTTGGTGCTATTGGAAGATTAATCATTTATTATCTTTGTATCAAATACTACGGATTATTAGGCTTAATAATTGGCCGCATCTTGATTGAAATATATTTTGCAAAATTATATTCCTACTACTTTCATCATATGAAAAAACAAGATGCCTTAATATAAAAAAACCGCTTTAAGCGGTTTTTTTATACTTTCTGTAATAATTTTTTTTTGGGATGATGCCACAAAATTGTATAGATAATAACTAAAATTGTATAGATAATATGTACTTTATACAAAATGACCGCTAGTGAAAAATTATAAATACTTAAAAAAATTACCCCCACATAAAAAAATAATGTCCAAGCGTAAAGCATAAATGTTAAATAATACAAAAACCTTATTGGTAATGGCCATATTTTTTTAATCTTTAATCTTTGGGAAATTAAATCTCTAATCTCTATATTCTTTTTTTCTATTTCCCCACAAATAAATAATGTTGTCGCTCTTAAGGAAACTAAAATTATGCTTATGGCTCCTAATAATAAGGTTGTATAAAATAATATTTGATCATTTAAAAACATGTAAAAATAATGCCCGATGCTAAAATAAAAAATAAAAGGGTAAAAAAGATGTACGGTATAATCATAATACATGCCACTTTGCGTAACATAATTATGCGCCCTAGATAACTCTCCATCTATTTTATCGATAATAGTAATTAAGTATAATAAAACTAATTGAACAATAGCTAAAACCGCAGACCAATTTGTAATCGATATAAAATTTAGAAAAAAAACAAAAAATAAAATAAAAAACGAAAGGGCCGTTATATTATTTGGTTTAATAAATGGAAAAAATTTATATAACACCCATGTAATTCTTAAAGATATATTTCTTTCTAATCTATATAATCTGTCTCCAGACATTTTTTCTTTTTTTGGTCCGTGTACCTTATCTTGAAATTCTAAAAAATCCATAAATTATTTTAATAATTTTTTCGCCTTCGCAATAATGGCCTCTGAATCTAATTTATAATAGTGCCTTAAATATGTTGGATCACCAACAATAGCAGAAAACTCATTGCGTAAACCCATCATAGTAAATTTCTTACTTCCCACATTATTTTCCATGCACACTTCGGACACAGTACTACCCAATCCCCCAAAAATACTATTTTCTTCTATCGTGATAATTCCTCCAGTTTCTTTGGCAGCACGAATAATAGCGTCTTGATCAATTGGTTTCAAACAATGCACACTCAAAACACGACAAAAAATATTCTCTTTAGCTAAAATATCTGCTGCTAAAACTACTTCAGATAAAACACTCCCCACAGATATTAATGTCAAATCCGCACCATCTCTTAATTGACGAATTTTACCAAATTCAAAAACCTCATCAATTTTTTGCGAGTTAATATTTGATTTTTCCAAAGACAAATAAAATGGACCCTTGTTATTTAACATAAACTGAGTGGCGCCAATAGCCTCCCAAGCGTCACCAGGAGTCAACACTGTCATATGCGGCAAAGCTCTCATGATACTTAAATCCTCTGTAGCGTGATGACTCATCCCGGCTGTACCATAACCAAAACCGCCACCAGTAGATACTATTTTTACATCAGCCTCATGATAACAAACATCATTTCTAATTTGTTCTAGAGCTCGAAAAATATGAAAATTTGCAATAGAATAAACCAAGACCCTTCGACCTTCTAAAGACATGCCCATGGCTACACCAAGCATGCTTTGTTCGGCTACGCCTACATTTAAAAATTGTTTTGGACATTGAGTAATAAAATTATCAAAAATTTTAAAACCTAAATCTCCAGTTAAAAACATCACTTCTGGATTATTTTTCGCAACCTCTGTTAAAACTTTTATAAAACCATCTCTCATAAATCTTTAAGCTAATTCTTTTAATGCACAATCATATTCTTCACCTTGAGCTGATCTAAAATGCCATAGAATTTTATCATTCTCCATAAAAGAAACGCCCTTACCTTTGATTGTATGAGCTATGATACAAGTTGGCTGGCCTTTTGTCTGTTTAGCTTCCATAAAACATCCCTCCAAAGCTTCGTGATCATGTCCATCAATTTCTTTGACCATAAAGCCAAAGCTTTTCCATTTATCAACAAATGGCTCGAGGTCTAAAACATCTTGAGTTTTAGCAATACATTGAATCTTATTATAATCAATTATGACTACTAAATTATCTAGTTTATGGTGCCCAGCAAATAAAGCGGCTTCCCAGACAGACCCCTCGTCGCATTCGCCATCAGACAGAAGTACAAAAATTTTATGTTCTTGCTGATTCAACTTAGCATTTAATGCCATACCATTTGCTACAGGCAGCCCATGACCAAGAGCACCGGTCGAAAGTTCTACACCTGGAATGTTTTTATGTGAAATATGACCACTAAATTTTGATCCATTCTTACAATAATTATCTAATTCATTAACATCAAAAAAACCTCTCTCTGCTAAAGTAGCATAAACACCCGCACCAGCATGACCTTTGCTTAAGATAAATCTATCTCTTTTTAACCACCTTGGATTTTGAGTATCTAAATTTAATATTTTGAAATATAAAATAGTCACAATATCAACTATAGAAAAAATTGAACTTATATGCGGTGATTGTGCCTCACATGTCATTTTTAATACCCTTTTCCTAATATTTTGAGCAATTTTTTTAGTATCCATAAGTTTAAACGGAACCACCATCAATTGGCACATCAGCGCCAGCTGCGAATGTAGCCTGAGCTGAAGCCAAAAAAACAACAAAGGCAGCTATTTCCTTTGGCGTGCCTAAACGTCCAATATTTTGATAATGATTTAAAAAATCTCTTAGCTTTTCTGGCTCTTCTTTACCAGCTTGATCCCAGTAACTGCCTTGAAAAACAAAAGCACCAGGCAAAACAGAAGAAACAATCACACCATCTTTAGCTACTGCTCTACCTAAAATTTTTGCATAATCAGTTAAACAACTCTTCGTCAAAGCATATGGGGGATTACCCCTTAAATGTCTACCAGATATAGAAGATACATGCACAACTCTGCCCCAAGCCTTTGCCTGCATCTTAGGAATCAATCTATTGTTAATCTCAATAGCCACACCGACATTAAAATTCCACATTTCTAACCAATCATTTTTTGGACTCAAAACATTGTACCTGCCTAAAGAACCACCAAGATTATTGATTATTATATCAAATTCACCAACGTTTTTTTCTAAATAGCCCAAAGCGTCTTCTAATTGTTTGATCTCTAATAAGTCTGCCGCATAATAAGCGTGCCCATCTCCTTCTAATTCAGTGACCACTTTTTTCAAAGCACTCTCGTCTCTAGCTATAACACCAACATTGCAACCCTCTTGTGCAAAAAGCTTTGCTATTTCACAACCCAAACCACGGCTTGCACCAGTGACTAAAACTTTTTTTCCTGTAATACCTAGATCCATACTAAATTTAATAAATTATTTAATTTTACTTTTATATCTCACAGCAAAATCGCTAAGGCTCGCACCTTTGACATTCTTATTGACTAAAAACGCAAATAATTGATCTAGCTGCGCAAATGTAAATTCGACTTGATCATCGGTTTTTGTCTGACGACTAGCGCCTAGAGCAAGCTCAGAAGAATGAATCATAAATTCTAAAACATCTATGTGATTATTCTGTACGGCTTTATAAATCTTGGACCAATGGCTCTCTACGCTATTAGGAAAAATGCGCAACCATTTTTTTTGAAAAAATAATTTATTTAAAATATTTTTTATCAAACCATCCTTGAGCCTATTAAAAAATTTACCTAACCAATTATCATCACTAGTAACTAAACCAGTATACACAATAGTCATGGGGACCTCTAAAATAGAAGTTTTGTCAATCATGTATGGCTTTATTTGCTCTCTACTAAAATCGGGGCCACCAAACTTTTCTGGATCCCCTTTCATGTTTGCCCAACTAATTTTTGGGGTTACTGAACAATCAACTATATAGCCAAGATCGCTTAGAATATGAGCCTGTCTCAAATCAAAACCCCAACGACCAGCACGATAACTCAATGGCTTTTTACCAATGTTATTTGTGATACTATCAGTTAAATGAATTAATTTTGCTTTTAACTCTTCATCAGATAATTCACTCGGATAACGCATATACTTATCCTTTTCAGATAATGGCGGCGTTGTCCAAGGATGTAAGTGTGCGCCAATTTCCGCTTTACCCTCTGCTTGCCATTGACGTAATAATTCAGTTGCTCTGGGATTATCCACGATTTCTTGCGTAATTAAATATGTGGGTATAAAATTATATTTTTCACATAATGTCTGAAATCTTGGTAAATAAAAAAAATTATTTATATTCAATGGATCTTCGCCGCTCTTTTGATAATCGGCCTCTGTGTCTACTGTAATAACAAATTTAACACCTTCGGTTTTATCAACTAAAAACTTATTCTTATCTTGCGCGGCCTGTTCTATGATTTGATCCAATGTCCATTTTGGTTCCCAATTTATTAATCTTTTAACCTTGGAAACATCTGGCACTTTATCCCAAGCTTCTTCAAAAGTATTACCAAATAAGACTTTTGGATCAACCAAAGTTATTTTGCTACTACTATTAGTTGCTTTTTTAATCTTTTCTGCTAATTCAAAAATACTAATAGAATTATCTGGGTGACCAACATTAAATATCTCTCCCGAAATATCAGAATCCATAATTGCTATCAAAGCATCTGTAAAGTCATCAACATGCGTAAAGGTACGAATCATTTTCCCATCTCCATAAACAGTGATATCCTCACCAACTAAAGCCTTTTGCAAAAATCTTGGAATAACAAAACCACTTTCAGCATTTTGCTGGGGACCAACAATATTAAATGGACGAATGGCGTTATACTTTAATGGTTTGGCGGTACTTAAATTTTTCAACACAATCTCTCCCATTAATTTACCAACACCGTATTCTAAGCGAACGGTAATTTTATCTGGCACCGTTTTATCTACATGCTCTGGTGTCCTACCTTCTGAGTGTTTTCCATAAAGCTCCGAGGTAGAAATAAACATAAGCTTAGCATCCATAGTAATTGCTAAATCAGCCATCTTCTCTAAATGACTAATAATGATGCCAGCAATTCTACCTGCATACTCTAATACCTTAACTGGTCCAACTGGTGCCGCTAGATGATAAATTTGATAGTACTTGTCACCATTTGGCACTTGCCAAACAGACAGATCATTTTGAAAAAACGTCACTCTTGGGTTATTGATAATATCCATATCAGCCATGCTGGCTGCTAAATTATCAACAATCACGATGTCACTATTTGTTCTTTCTAGTAACTTTCTAGTTAAAAACTTCCCTATAAAACCCATGCCTCCTGTAATGAGAATTTTCTTTTTCATAATTAAAATTTAATAACAAACTGCTCATATAATACCATAATAAAGAGTGAAAATCAAGATAAAAATGAAAGAAAATTAGCTATAAATTTCCTCTATAAACTTATCAGCTAATTTATCATAAGTAAAATTTTCTTTATAAAATTTAAAGGCATTTTTACTCATCTCAATGCGTTTATTTCTATCATCATGTAGTTGAATGACATACTTCACAAAAGATTTTACATCATCCCTAGCTATAATCCAACCGGTCTTTCCTTCTAGTACCACCTCGTGAACCGAAGTAAAATTTGAAGAAATAGTTGGCAGAGCTGCCGAGGTAGCCTCCATGATACCAGCTGCTCCTCCTTCTGTTCTAGAATTAAACAAAAATACATCAGCTTGTAAAAAATAATCATTCATTGCCTTATGGGCCACCGCACCAGTAAATACAACTCGATCAGAAACATTTAATTTTTTAGCCAAATCTACCAAATCTTCTTTCATGTGACCATCACCCACTAAAATTAACTTGACATTAATATCTGGCCTTTGATCCGTTATCTCCCTAATAGTTTTAATAAAAGCCTCATGTCCTTTATTTTCAGTGCGCATATTACCAACGTGAAATAAAACAAACTCACTTTTATCAGATTTTTTCCACTTAGCCTCTACCTGAATATCAGATAAAATCTGGTGCACGCCATTACGCATACCTAAAATTTTTTTACGATGAATTTTTAAGTAAGCTATTAAATGCTCGCTGATAGCATCGGACATAGCAAAAACCTTATAAACAAAAAAATTTAGCACCCAATCAAATTGCCGCATCCATTTTTTTTTGCGACCAGGATCACCCGGCTCAACGATAATGACTTTGAGACTAGGCATAAAAAATTTCATTATTCGAGCCACCATATTAGAATAGTCTAAATAAGCGTATAATATCTTAATATTATTTTGTTTAATATATTTTTTTAATTTAAAATAGCTCCTGATATCTAGAATGTTTTCAAATAAAAAATACTCAACTGGATTTTTTAACTCTAGCTCTTTACTAAAGTCATCTCTTTTGAGAGAGCGTGACAATGCAAAATAAGTTGGCACCCCTACTTTAGCAAAATAATTAGCTTGGTCAATAAACATTTGCTCAGCTCCACCTATGGATTTTAAAGAATCTATAAAAAATAAAATATTTTCTTTTTTCATATTCTTATCTGGATAATTTATTTTGTAAACCCCTTATCTTTCCCAATAATTTTTCCACCATACCATAACTAAAAAAATAAAAAATATTCTTAAAATTAAAATGAGCAAATCTGATAAAATAGTGTGTTTTAACATTTGCGCCCCATGATTGCTTATGAAATGTCCAGCCGGACATAAAATTATATATATACTTTTTTTGTTCAGCTAAATCATGCATCAACAAAGCGCGTAAGACATTGCCAGGATCAGATATCTGCTGATTCCATTCATAGCCTTCCTGAAAAAGATATAAAGTATTTTGATCAATAAAGTATATTTGATGGCCAATATATTTTCCCTTATCTAATAAAGTGTAAATCCTAACTTGGCCCGAATCAATAAAGCTTGGTAATAAATAATCTAAAAAAAATTTAATATACAATCTTTTACCGCCAAAAGCCCCATCTTCACCACTTTGTACCCACCTGCTTTGATGTAGCTTTACTAAAGAAGAAAAATGATCTAAAAAATTAGATCTATCAGCTGAAAACATTTTTAAATCTTGCTGATCAGCTACTTTTAGCATTTTTCTTACTTTAGTTCGCATTCTTGGCTGTAATTGATTTAAATATGTGTCCCAACCTTGCCTTAAATCAATGTCAGAATAAACACCTTGTTTTTCTCTAAACAAAAACTGGCTCTGTTTAATCATTTGTCTAATGAAACTACCTGGAAAAGTTGAATTCACAAAAAATAAGTCCCAATATTTTTTATTAGCTAATAAAAAATCTGACAAACTCTTCAATATTTGGTCTTTTAAATCATCTTGATAAATAATATCCAAACCAAGCGATTCTTTTTTAGAAGCTAAAAAATTTAAAACTTTATACTTGAAACCAACAAAAAAATGTCTTCAATAAAAAATGGCGCTATAGCAACAATCTTATCAGCTTCTTTAAAAACTAAAATAAAAAGTTTTGCTTGATCATGATATTCTTTATAGCTCTGCCACCAAGAATACATCCATTGCCAATCCAAAAAAAGGGAATATTTTTT
>CAIRBL010000008.1 GCA_903876815.1 uncultured bacterium | reverse complement strand
GCCTTTTTTGAGGATAGAAAAATTTAGCTTAAGCAACAATCAAGACTTAAAGCTAGAAGATTTACAGGAAGTGATTGATCAGCACTTGAATCGCAACAGATATTTATTATTTAAAAATAACAATTATTTTTTATTTGATAAAAATAAATTGTCCGAAGAGTTGATGAATGCTTTGAACTTAGATAGTGTGACTTTAAACAAAAAATTTCCTGATCGTTTGGAAATAGTAGTTGGAGAAAAAATTTCTCAATTTATTTTAAAAAAAGATGATGCATTATACCTCTTATCAGCCAAAGGAGCCTTAAATCGCCAAATAAACGCCCTAGATGAAAAATACCTTATTTTGTATGATTTTCGGTCTCAAGCCTTAAATAATGATAAAATGTTATCAGATAGTGAGCTGAGTAGCATCAACCAATTATATGATGCTTGGAAAAATATGTTTAGTACTGGTCCGCAGCTGAAACAAATATATCTTACAGACAGTTTTGATACTTTGATTGAAGCTAAGACGGACCTTGGCTATAGACTCAAATTAGATCCTAGTAAAGATATCAATGAGCAACTAAATAATTTAAAAAAAGTTTTAGCTGGAAATATTGTTGGTACAGATCTGGATTATATTGATTTACGTTTTGGCGAAAGAGTATTCTTTAAATAGTGGTTTGATAAAAGCAATACCTAAATAATATTGTTTTTATTGATTATAATTGAATTGCGTATAATAACTCTTACACTCAATTTGACAATGCCCTTGATCTGTTGTTATAATTAAGTTATTAATAAAAATCAAATATATGTCAAAATACAGTCTTCCTCTCTTGGATGAGTTTTTAGAAAATATTCAGGCAAATAATTACTCCCCAGAGACGGTCTATAATTATGAAAGAGATTTAAATGTTTTTGAAACTTTTTTGTCCGAGGACTTGAAAGTTCCTTTTAAAGATTTAAATAAAAGATTATTAATAAAATACAAAGCTTACCTCTCCTCCACTTCGCGTCTGACAGCTGCAGGAGAACATGGAGAAATACAATTATCCAGCTATAGTATCAATAGAGTTTTGTCAGCTTTGCGTTCGTATTTAAAATTTTTGTCAGATATGGATTTTAAAACTCCTATCAATGCTGATGCTGTGAAGCTCCTTAAAACTGAAAAAAAACATGCTCAAGTGCCAGAGATGAATGAGCTGATACAAGTCATAGAAGCGCCAAATAAATTTGAAACAGAAGTAAACATTAAATTACGCAATCGGGCAATGTTAGAAACTCTGTTTGCTACCGGTATGCGTATTTCTGAACTTTTGTCTTTGAAGCGTGAACAACTAGATAATACTGGACGTATTTATATTATGGGT
Organism: uncultured bacterium; assembly: GCA_903876815.1. GTDB lineage: Bacteria > Patescibacteriota > Patescibacteriia > UBA1558 > GWA2-36-10 > CAIRBL01. The sequence continues at coordinate 18,442 of CAIRBL010000008.1, read as the reverse complement.
AAAGGTAAAAAACAGCGTTTTGTTTATTTGACACCAAGAGCCATTAGTCATCTGCGCCTTTATTTACAAACTAGAGTTGATCAGTCCCCTTTTATGTTTATTCCTTATCGCGGACGCAATAATCAAAATAAAAATAAAAAAATTTCACCAAATTATGTGCAGTTTAAGCTCAAAAAATATCGAGAATTATTAGGCATCAACATTCCCATCTCACCTCATTCCTTAAGGCATGGCTTTGCTACTTATTTAGCAGAAAATGGGGCAAATCCGGCTGCTATTCAAATTTTATTAGGTCACGAGTCACTGGATACTACAACGCGTTACGTTCATGCTTCAGATAAATATGCCGAAAAAATTCATACCCAGTTTCATCCTTTAAAAAAATAAAGAAATAAGGACCGCTTTTTAGGGCGGTCCTGTGTGTTGCGTGCTAGGAGCACGTCATTTGGCACGAATGGTGGGGATTTTCGTGCTGTCGACAGCGCTGGGTGGCTTGATGCTCTCGGTGCTGGTGAGGCGTTTGCTTGGCACCTTGTGAGTGCTGGTGTAGTAGACGCCATACACAGTGATCAAGAACAGGATGGTTCCGATCGCCAGCATCAAGGACACTGCCCTGTTGGTCTGTTCAGGAGAGGGATCTTTTGGGCGATCCTCCTGCCTTTCTCGCCTGCCTTGGCGGTTATCAGGTCGAGTGATCGGGCTCATCGGTATGCGTTTTTCAGGGTAAGCCATGATGCGCACCTCCAGCGTTAAGATGAAAAGGTCTTTTGAGAAACTTTATTATACAAAATCATAGTTATTTAGTCAATCATAAAAACACCCCCGACAAAAGGTGTTTTATAAGAATTTATAAAATTAAGGTAAGTAGTTTAATGGATTGACCGGAATACCGTTTAAGCGAATTTCTAAGTGTAGATGAGGTCCAGTAGTAAAGCTGCCAGCTCCTCTGGTACCTGGCATGCCACCAGAATAGCCTATTATTTGGCCTTTGCTGACAAACTGATCTTCGCTGACAGAAATGACATTGACGTGGCCATAAACAGAAGATAAGCCATCAGCATGAACTAGCATGATATAGCTATAGCCTGTTTGTCCGCCGTCTTTAGCACGAGCTACATAGCCTGATTCAACGGCTTTGACAGGGGTACCTTGAGAGGCTCTGATATCAATAGCGGGATGCTCAAAAATATGGCGATAAGGATAATCTGGATCGTGAAAATAAGCAGTCACAATGTGTGATTCTACTGGCCACATCAGCCCTTCGCTCACTAGCTCTTTATTTTGTAATTGACGATTGAGTTTTTCTCTGGCTACTTTTTCTAGATAAACAATATCAGAATTAATAGCTTGTTGTTCTTGTTTAGCTTGCTCTAGCAAGGTGTGATATTTAGCTTCTTGACCTTGGGTTTGCTCTAATAGACTTATTTTGACTATTTTTTGGCCATCTAAAGTGCTTTTTTTACTTTCTAATCTTTCAGCTAAAACATCTAGTTCGGTTTTATTATTTTCTAGCTCTGTTTTTTCGTCAGTCAAAGTTTGTTTAATTTTTTGTAAATCCTCTACTTGGCTAAGTAAACTATCCTGCATGTCTTCCATTCTTTGAATTTCAGAAATAAAATCACTGAAGTTGTCATTCATCAATAAAACTTCTAGTAAATTTGTATTTTGTTGTTCACGATGTAAGCTGCGCAATAGTTCGGCAACCACAGCTTTTTGATCAGCTATTTCTCTTTCTTTGGTTTTTATTTGTAAGGTGGTATTTTCTATTTTTAGATTTAAAGTTTCTTTTTCTAACTCAATGGTAGCGATTTCTAGATTGATTTTGGCGATACTGTCATTGATGGCAGACATCTGGTTTGCCAGAGAGTTGAGTTCCCTTTGTTTGGCGGTGATATTTTTTTGATATACTTCTATTTGTTTTTTTAAGGCAGTGATTTCTGAGCGTTTTTCATTGATATCTTGATTGAGTTGCCATAACTCAGCATTAGTTTGACTATTGAGATTGTATTCTACTGCCAAGATACTATTTGGAAACAAAAAGCTAGCCAAAAAACTAGCCAAAACGATACGACTTAAAAATTTTATTTTTATTTTATACATTATCTTTTAGCTATATTATATTATAACACAAAATAGCTAATTTTTCAAAATAGATTTATTTTAGTTTATCCACAGCTACTTGAATTCTCTTTAAACTCTCTTCTTTGCCTAAAACTTCTAGTATTTCTGTTGGGCTCGGTGATTGTTCACGGCCAGACAAAGACACTCTAATTGGCCAAAAAACATCGCCAGCTGTCAGATTGTTTTGAGCAACTAAATCGCTTAATAGTTGTTTTAGATTTTCTTCTTGCCAGGCAATTTCCTCTGTTTGATTTAATAATTCTAAAGTTAAATTTAAACCAGTTTTAGTTTTTTCTAAATCGCTTTTTTTGAAAATAAGCATAGCTTTATCATAAGCTGGTAATTCCCAAACAAAACTAGCTACTTCAGCTAATTCAGCTAGATTATTTAATCTAGAACTGAATATTTTTATTATTTTATTTTTTAAATCTAAACTAATATCATTAGGAATAAAAGATTGAGCTAATTCAAGTATATTTTTATTTTTTAATTTAATCATCAAATTACCAGGTTCGATTGTGTGTGGTTCTATTTTTTTTCCATAAATTACTTCATCTGCTGTAGCATAAAAAACCTTTCTGATATATTGTGAATTAAACCAATTCAATTTCTGAATATCAAAAATAGCGCCAGTTTTATTGATGTGCTCTAGAGAAAAATTAGCTACTAATTCCTCTAAAGTAAAAAACTCTCTTTCATCTTTTGGATTCCAGCCCAAAAGTGCAACATAATTTAAAATCGCTTCTTTAAGATAACCTTTTTTGACAAAATCTTCTACTGCCACATCACCTTGTCTTTTGGATAATTTTGATCTGTCAGGATTTAATAACAATGGTAAGTGCACAAAAGTTGGTTGTGGCCAGCCAAAGGCTTCGTATAGCAAAATATGTTTTGGCAAAGATGGTAGCCATTCATCGGCTCGGATAACATGAGAAATTTCCATTTCATGGTCATCAATGATGTTGGCTAAATGATAAGTGGGAAAATTATCTGATTTTAATAAAACAAAATCATCCAAGTCCTCTGTTTTAACTTTAATATCACCATAAACTTCATCATGCATCTCTACTGTCTGATTTTCTGGCATTTTAAAACGAATCACTGCTTTTTCACCAGCTTGTAATTTTGCACTTACTTCTTCTTGACTTAAATTACGGCAATGTCCATCATATTTTGGCACCAGTTTTTTCTCAGTTTGTGTTTTGCGCAGATCATCTAAACGTTCGCTAGAGCAAAAACAATAATAAGCCTTGCTTTCTGCTACCAATTTTTGGGCAAATTCTTGATAGATTTTAGTTCTGGTAGATTGCACCATTGGTTCATGGTTATCAAAATTTAGACCAAAAAGTTGTAAAATTTTGATCAAATTTTCTTGAGCACCTTCAACTAATCTGGCCTGATCTGTGTCTTCTATTCTGAGTAAAAACTGACCATTATTTTTTTTCGCCCAAAGATAATTAAACAAAGCGGTACGTAAACTACCGATGTGTAAATAGCCAGTTGGACTAGGTGCAAAACGTGTACGAATTTGAGACATATTTATTGTATAAATTTATTTTTAATTACTAAAAAGGGAAATAGAGCAACAGCTTTGAAAATTCTTTTAGCGCGATTTGGTTGCTTGATCAATCGCCATAGCCATTCTATGCCAAAGCTGCTAAATATTTTTGGCGCTCTTTTAATAGTGCCAGCCAAAAAGTCTAAAGCACCACCAACCCCAATAGCTATTTTGACACTAGGCATGGAGCTTAAGTTTTCGTCTATCCATTCTTCTTGTCTTGGTGCGCCTAAGCCAACTATCAAAATATCAGGTTGCCAAGTTTGTGCTCTAAAAATAGCCTCTTTTTCTTCGGTTACTTGGAATTCTAGCTTGGGATGTTTTTCTTTGAGGTTAATAAAAAATTTTTCTGGACTAGTTAAGCCATCTGGCCTAACGCAAAATAAAATTTTGTATTCTTTAATTTCTGCTATTTGAATAAGCATTTGAGTCAAGCGAACACCGGTAATTCTATTACTTAGGGAAACTTTATGACCATCTAGCTGTAAGGCCCAGACAATACCGGTACCATCAATAGTTGATAAGCTAGTTTCGTTTAAAATATTTTTAAATTTTTGATTAGTTTGCGCTTCAATGATAAATTCTGGATTAACAGTTGCGATGTGATGTTGCTCTGCTGAATGTAGAAAATCAAAAAGCAATTCTTTAGCCACGTGTTCAGGCAAGCAATTTACTTTGACTCCTAAAATTTTAAATTCTTGCATATTATAAATCAAAAGTATTTAATACTGTATATTGTGGTCCACCTTTAGCTAGTACGCTAGCTTGTAAATCTAAATGATCGATATAAAACGCTCCTTGTGGCTTCCAGGCTAGAAAGTCTTTGAGATCTTCACGCTTGATGCCTGGATAAGCTCTGGCTAATGTCAAATGAGGTGTAAATTTACGCATTTCTTTATTGGCTAGACCGGATTGCCACAAAACTTCCTCTACTTTGTTGTATAGAGCTTGCAATTGTTTTTCTGCTTTTAAAGCCAATGATAAAACTCTAGGTGCTTGCTGTGGATCATTTTCTGGAAAAATTTTTGTTTCGGCTAAATTTAATTCAAATGGTCCAAAATCTTGGCAAGCACTTTGTAAAGCTTGGATGATTGGATCTAATCTATCAATCGGTGTGTCACCTAAAAATTTTATAGTTAAATGTATATTTTCTGGTTTGACAAATTTGAGCCTAGTAGTAGGTAAGGACAAACTGGTCAAATCACGACTAATTTTTTTTAATAAAACTGGGTCAATTGCCAAACTGATAAAAAGTCTCTGGTATTCCATATTGTATCTTAATGATAGCTTTCCACCGTAGGCGGATATTAAGATTTTAGCGAAAAATAAGACTTTTAGCAAATTTGAGCAAAGGGCTTTGAACAGTGTCTTTTGTATTTCCTTTTTTTGGAAAAATATTGTATAATATGAAAACAAAACAAGGGTTTTCCTGATTAATAATTAATTTATTCTATTTTTTGATTTTATGAAGAAAAAAAGCCAAAAAATCATTACTTTAGCTGTTTTTTGCTCTCTTTTACCCCAACTAGTCTTTGCTGCTAATATAAATTATTCAAATATTATTTCTGACGAAGAAGCGCAAAACTATAAATCAATGACACAAACACAAATCAGAGATTTTTTACGTTCCAAAAATAGCACTTTAGCAACATATTTTTATACAGGCTATAATCCAGGGCCACTGGAACTCAAAAATTCTATGGTCGGTGTAGCTGAAGATGAAAAAGATTTTAAACAACGTTCAGCGGCTGAGGTGATTTATAATGCTGCTTATGAGGCTAAAATTAACCCTCAGTTTTTGATTACGATGTTGCAAAAAGAAATGAGTTTAGTGGAAGATCCTGATCCCACTGAGAGGCAATATTCTTTTGCTATGGGCTATTATTGTTTTGATGGTCAAAGTTGTAATCCGCGTTGGAAAGGTTTTGGTAAACAAGTTAGAGCTACGGCCTTACAATTTAGAGATTATATAGATAATATTGAAACCAGAAATTATAAAACTGGAGATACTTTTGTGATTGAGGGTGAAGAGATTACCCCAGAAAACAATATAACCGCCGGCATGTACAACTACACGCCACATTTACATGGTAACGCTTTATTTAAAACCATTTGGGATAGATATGGCTTTGGTGGTGAAACTTCTGTACCAGTGGTACTTGGTTTGATTCCTGAAGGTTCTTTGGTGAGGGCTAAAGATGGTGATGACACAGAGACGGTGTATCTTATTCATGACAATCAAAAACAAGCCTTTGCTTCTAACACGGCTTTAGTATCTCGCTATAAGCCAGAAAAAATTCTGAACGTGGCTAGTTCTGAATTAGAAAAATTTACTTTAGGCCCAAGCATTAAATATCCGGCCTACTCTATTTTGATGAGTGAAGATGGTGAAAAATATTTGTTAGATGGTTTAGAAAAACGCCTGATTAGCTCTGACAGTATTTTTAAAAGTCTAGGTTTTAATCCAGAGGAAATCACAGAGGTTTCACAAACAGATTTAGATGAAATCAGCGATGGTACACCGATCACTGATGTGGCTACGGTGCCAGTTGGACAACTATTAAAAGATAAGTCAACTGGTGGAGTTTATTATGCTAAAGACGGTAAAAAATATCCGATAGTTGAACCAGAATTAATAACATTGAATTATCCAGATTTAAAAATAGTTACAGCTACGACTAAACAGTTGGATGCTCTAGAAAAAGCCACGCCAGTTAAATTAACTGATGGTACTTTGATTTTGAGTCCAACTAGTAATCAAGTTTATGTGATTGCTAATGGAAAAAGACGCTGGATTCAAAATGAAGCGACTTTTGAAGGTTTGGGTTATAATTGGGCCAACATTAAAAAAGTTAGTGAAAGAATTTTAAAATTACATGCAGTTGGGGAACCAATAATTTTATAATATGATAGTTTTTGCTAGTTTTGTTCCACACTCGCCTCTTTTGATGCCTGAAGTGGGCAAACAGAATTTAGCTCATTTGGAAAATACCATTGAAGCTTACAAAAAATTGGAACAAGATATTTATGCAGCTAAGCCTGATACTATTATTTTGATTGCTAGACATGCAGAAATTTTGTCAGCAGCCTTTTCCATCAATCAACAACCAGATATCAATATCGACTTTAAAAAATTTGGTGATTTGGTAACAAAAATTAAAATGCCTAATGACATTGCTTTTGGTTATCAGATTAAAGAGGCAGTAGAAACAAAAATGCCGATTATTTTGACCTCTCACGATTTATTGGATTATAGTGCGGGAGTACCTTTGTATTATTTAGCTCAACACTTACCAGTAGTCAAAATAGTACCAGTTAGCTATAGCTCATTGGACAATCAGGCTCATTTTGCTTTTGGACGTCACTTGAAAGAGATGGCTAATCGTGTTGATAAAAGAGTAGCCATTGTGGCAGCTGGTGATCTGTCTCATAAGCTACACCAAGATTCTCCTGCTGGCTATTCACCACGTGCTCAAGAGTTTGATCAAAATTTAATGAACTATTTGAATGAAAATAAAATTCAAGAAATTTTAGACTTTGATAAAGATTTTGTGACCGAGGTTGGCGCTATTGATGGTTTTTATCCCCTACTCATTTTATTGGGCGCAATTCATAATTTAAATTACCGACCAGATCGTTTGAGCTATCAAGCACCATTTGGCATTGGTTATTTGGTGGAAAATTTTAAACTAAGATAAAATTTTAGTACAAAAACAGATCCTTAGTGGTCTGTTTTTGATTTGTCAGCTACTACTTTAAAAAAATATTTCCACATCTCCCCGCTTTTGCAGAGCTCTTTAGTGTCAGCTACACAAGTTTCTACGAAAGCACGAGGTTTTTCTTTGCAAATTTTAAAAACAGAATTTCTTTTAAAAGCTGGAATGCGCAAATCTTTTATTACTTGTAAAGCAAAATCTTGCCATTGATAAGCTGGCGGCTTTATTTTGTTTACCTGCTTATTTTTAAAAATATCCCCTAAAGTCTGAAAGCCTGTTTGTTCTGCCATGTTTTATTATTCTGCAATTTTATTAAATATGCTAGAATTATAGCAGATAAGACTATTTATTTAAATGCTCTATAAATAAAGTAAATAGTTATTTATAAAATCCTAAATGCCTGCCTACCGGCAGGCAGGAAGTCAAATGGGTTGACAAAAAGCTTCAAAAGTATTATACTATAATTTATGTTAAAAATAGCTACTTATCCACAGCCAATCTTAAGACAAACAGCTAAAGAAATTACAGAATTTAATCAAGAATTACGAGATTTAGCAGTCGAAATGTCAAAGATTATGTATGAAGATAACGGTATCGGTCTTGCTGCACCGCAAGTTTCTATTTCTCAAAAATTAGTTGTTTTAGGTGATGAAGATAATAAAAGTTTTACGGCTTATGTGAATCCGGAAATTACCTTTTTTTCTCGTGAAAAAGTTGTAAACGAAGAAGGTTGCTTGTCTTTTCCTAAAATATTTGGCTTAGTAAAACGCTCCAAAAAAATTCATTTAAAGTATCAAGATTTAGATGGCAAGTTGCACAAAGTGAAAATCAAAGATTTTACAGCCGTAGTTTTGCAACATGAAATTGATCATCTTAATGGAGTTTTATTTATTGATCGAGCAGAAAAAATTACCGAAGGTCAAGATTTGTTGGAGGCACTTAAAGCTAAAATATAAATATGAAAAAAGTAATTTTTTGGGGCACGCCAGAATTTTCTTTAGCAAGTCTTGATGCTTTAGTAAAGCTAGATTTAGTCAAGGCTGTTGTCACTCAAAGTGATAAACCATCTGGACGTGGTCAAAAAATAAATATTTCACCTATCAAAAAATATGCTAGTGAGCATAATATTTTTGTTTTACAGAGTGATAGTTTAGACGAAGTTTTTGTAAATGAAATAAAACAGTTTTTGCCTGCTACTTTTGTGATTGTGGCTTATGGCAAGATTATTCCTCAAGAAATTTTGGATTTATCCGAACTACCAGCTCTCAATATTCATCCTTCAAAATTACCGATTTTAAGAGGTCCTTCTCCTATCCAAACGGCCTTATTAGAAGGTTTTGAGTCTACTGCGGTATCTTTGATGCAAGTGGATGCCAAAATGGACCATGGGCCAATTTTGGGGCAAATAGAGACCAAAATAAGCCTTGAAGATGATTATGTTAGTTTGAGTGCTAAATTGAGTGAAATTGGTGGCCAGTTATTGTTTAAAAATATCAGCCTTTATTTAAATGGAGAACTTCAAGCTATAGCTCAAGATGATGAGCAGGCTACTATTTGTAAGCTTATTAAAAAAGAAGCTGGCACTATCAATTGGCAAAATACGGCAGAAAAAATTGCAAATCAAGTCAGAGCTTTTGTAGTTTGGCCAAAAAGCGTGACAACTTTAAAAAATATTGAAGTAAAAATTGAAAAAGTTAAAATCAGTAAAATTAAGTTAAATCCAGGTGAAATAAAAATTGAACAAGATAAATTGTTTATCGGTACTGCAACTGAGGCTTTAGAAATATTACAACTGCAGCCAGCTAATAAAAAATCTATGTCTTGCACTGAATTTTTAAGAGGTTATCAAAATAAATTATAATTATTGAGCAAGTCAAAAAACACCATCTTTAAGACGGTGTTTTTTGAAGGAATTTATTTTTTTAACGTTTTTTTTCAGTAATGAAAAAGCCCATGTATTTACCAAGCATTAGTCTAGTTTGTGCATCAACGGCCGGAATGGAACCAAAGACAATCATGGTGATTGGGAAAATGGCCCATTGTAAAAGCATGAGGGAATAATAGACAATTTTGAAATGTTTATGTTTATTTTTTTCTGGGATTGGAGGCAAAACAACGACACTCATGATAGCGATCAAAAATAAGCCAGTCATACCAGATGTCATGAGCGTTTGCAAAACCAAAGGTGCGTTTTGTGTTAAAACAGAGTTAGTGTTATTTAGTTCAGCCACAAATAGCGGTAACTGACCCAAGATAAGAATAATCAAAGGAGCTGTTGCCCAAGAATATACGCCTTCTGTTTGGTTCCAAATGTAAATCAATTTTTTGGCAAAAGGGATTTTTTTATTTTTGGAGAAATTCCAAACCATGTAAGGGAAATGCTCTACTCCCCAAGCCCAACGACGCATTTGTTTGTATTGATTTTTTAAGCCTCGCCAAAAATTACCAATATAAACAGTATTCATCGAAACAGGAACGTACATTGGCTCGGTGCGATAGTTGCCATCGTATTTGATAAAGCATTGTAAAAATATACGTGAATCTTCACTGACTATATTGTTTGTCCAAAAACCAACATCAACCAAAGCTTGCCAGCTCATGCTGTGAGAAGAAAAAGTAAAAAGTCTATCAGGACGAGCAAGGTCTGTTAATAACCAAAAGGTTGTAGAATTAGCTACTACTCTTGTGATTGGGTCTGATTCCCAAATATTATTATGATAAAAAGCTAAAGGTTGGAAGCTAGTGTGGTAAGGATCTTTGTGGGATAAAAATTTATGTGTTAGATAGGCAAAATAATCTGGATGGGTCACAGTGTCTATGTCAAAAGTAGAGACAATAATTTTTTTATAATCAAAATTATTAGCGTCAACATATTTTTTAGTTTCATGACCAGCATGATAAGTATTTGATCCCTTACCTCTTAATTCTCCTGGTAAACCAAGCGGATGAATTGTAACTAGAATTTTTTGGAATATATTTTCATATTTGGACACGATTTTATCAGCAATGACTTGAAATTGGTCTTTAAATCCTTCTTCACCAGCTAAAACTATGATCATTTTTTTTGGGTCATAGTTAATATGTGAGAGGTTTTTAAATGTTTCATCTACAACTTCAAATGGCTCCCCTGCAGTTGGTAAGAAAATTAAGTGAGTATATTCTTGCCAGTTATTATAATTTTTTTGTAAATATGGCCACCACTCTGTTTTGATGGTTTTGCGATATCTGAACCAAGAAATAATCAAAAACAACATTAAGTAAGTCACACGTAAAATCCAATACAAGTCAAAAGCAATAGCAATATAAATACCTAGCAAGGGATTAAAAATAGAAATGCCAATAGCAAATAATAAAGTGCCCCAAGTCAAAAAACCTGGGATAATTTCTAAAATACGGTATAGATAATAATCTCTTTTTTCTTTATTCATTTTTTAGGTTGTAAATACTTGCTTCTATGCCAACTGCTTGGCTGACATTTTGGAATTTGTCTTGAAGCAATAAATTGTCTAATTCTTTAGTGATTTTTTTGACTATCAATGGTCCACCGTAGATAAAACCAGTGCCAATTTGGACCAAATTTGCTCCGGCTTTGATTTTAGCATAGGCGTCGATTCCTGAAAAGACACCACCAACGCCAATGATTTTGTATTTATTTTCGCTATTTTTATACAAATAGCTGATAATTTCATTGGCTTTTTGAGCTATAGGTAAGCCAGAGACACCGCCAGGTTTATTTTGGTCGGGAGATTGTAATTTTAAATTTGTTTTGTCTTTGGCTAAATTAGTAGCCACAACCGCTGCGATTTTGTATTTTTTAACTAAAAAAATAATAGCATCAAGTTCTGTTTGTTTTAAATCATTACCAATTTTTAACCACAATGGTTTATCGGTGGTATTTAAATTGCTTATTTTTTCCAAAATTGGTTCTAATAATTCTGGGCTTTGTAGCCCAGTAAAATTTTTGACATTAGGACAGCTTAAGTTGATGGTGATGATATCGGCAATATTTTTGACCAACTCAAAAGTTTTTGCATAGTCTGCTGCTGCTTCTTCAAGTGGCACAGTGTTAGTTTTAGCAATACTGATTGACCAAATGCCGTGCTGGGCAAATCTATTTTTATCTTGTTGTAATTTCTGGACAATTTTTTGCGCACCAAGATTTGCAAGGCCATAATAAACAACTAATCCTTTGTCCTGCGGTAAGCGCCACAGTCTTGGTTTTTTATTACCTAATTGTGCTTCATAAGTAATTGAGCCTAAATTTGCCCAAGCAAAATTAAAGGCTGGCCAAGTCAGAGATAATTTTCCATTTTTATCCAAGCCTTCAGTGAGACCAATAGGATTGACAAAATTTAGGCCAAAAATTTTTTGTTTTAAACGTGATGAAGAAAAATAACAAATCTTAAATAAAAATTTATTTAATATTTTACTTTTATTGAAAATACTTAAAATACTAAAAGTAAAATTATGAATAATTTCTGGAGGAAAAAGAAATAAAATTGGTCTGATAATTTTTTCGTAAAACATAGTTTTTGTGAGCCAAATGTCCGATTATCATAGCTTTTTTGCTATAAATAATCAAGTTTATGGAATCAGCTCGGTCCAAGAACAATTAGAGAGATTGTTGTTACAAGTGTAGCGTATTTTGCGGCTAGATTTGGTGCTGGAAGCTGAAGTTTCGATGTTTGAGTTACATTCCAAATCTTGAGTACAAGCTTCTGGGAATGGTGTGATAATTAGGTTTGGATCAGAAAAACTGAATCTAAATCCAGAGTCTACTGTATGACGTTCCGCAAAATATAAGTCAACTACATTAATGCCCGCTGACAAATAAATATTACCTGAATAAGTAAATGACGCATGGGTACCACTATTATTGACAACCACCATACCATCTACCAAAACCCAAGAATCATCATCAGATGCTAAACTAAAAGCATAGTTACCATCAGTTGGTGCAGTGACTTGTGCGCGCCAGTGTTGCCCAAAAAAATAATCATGATTAAAACCCTCTCTGTCTTCCCATTCTGTACCATCATAAGGAAACCATTGAGTAAGGTGGAAAATAAGATTTTCGTCTATTTGTTCGTGAGTTTTATAAATATCATCAAACCAATCGTGTTGCATTGGCGTCGGTGTTGGGCCTGGATAAGGATCGACCTGCATATCAGGGTGATCAACTGACCAATTAAAATATTCGCCCCACCAACCAGCATTTGGTACAAATTGACATTCTAGTGGTGGATTACAAGCACCATTTTCTGATTCAACAAATTCACTAGAAACATTAGCTTGTCCAAGTGTAAGGTCATTGAAAATCAGATTATTAGGATCTCTTTTGATTTGCAGTAAGGATTCTTGCATGCCAATTTCCGCACTATAAAAATTATTGATAGTTTGTGTAAAAGCTTCCAAAGAATTTTTATTATTTAAAGCAATGATAGTAGTTGATAGTACAATAGACAATAAGCCAGCTGATACTAACATAGCAGCGACTAAGGCAGCTGCGCCTATTTGAGAATTTGGGATGATTTTATACATTGATGAAATAATTATAAAAATTAACGTAAACTAATAAAAGTTTGGAATTCTTCATTAGCATAGCCATAAGGATCAGATACATTACCAGTGCTTAAATTGAATTGAATTAATACTCCTCTATTTGGCGTGCCATTGCTGTCTGTGATTGGTGTCAAAACCAAATTTTCGACTCTAGTTTTTGCAGAGTTGAACGTGAGTTCAGTTGGTGAGCCTCCACCCACCTGAACAGATTCTCTATAAATTAAGTTATTATTTTCTACTTGCAAACTAAAGTCATTGCTACCATTTGGATAAAAAACTATTTGTTTAGCATCTGGTCTTACATCGTCGATGATTGTTACACTGTGTATTTTGTTATTTAATTGTGTCATGATAAATCTAGCATCATCATAGATTAAGCTAGATGTTTTGAGTTGACGGCGAATATTAAAATTTGACATTAACAAACTACTAATGGTGGTCAATAACATGGCAGTAATAAAAATATAAGCCAAAGTTTCAATTAAGCTAAAACCTTTTGTTTTTGTATTTTTTATATATTTAATCATTGATAGCTTGAATAACTTATGCTCACTTCTTCTAAGATTGGTGCTTGTAAATCAGCTTGAGTGTCTAAAAACAATTTATAACGTAAATATCTTTGATTAAGATGATGATCATAATTAATAAACTCTTTAGCAGCATTGGTATAATAAGTGCCACTGCTTCCATCTGGCCCAGTAAAGTTCCATGGGCCATTAGAATTATTACTAGTAGCAATTTGAAATTTAATTTCTGTGTTAGTAGGCTCTGTGCCTGTCCAAGCTATCCAATTATAGGTCACTGAGTCTGTACCAGTGTCAAAGGTAGACGAGACTAGTTCACCATTAGTTGAATAGCCACAATCAGTCACGCCAGTAGTGATAATAAAAAATTCATTTTCATTACTAGTTGTTGCGGCATAAATGACAGCACAATTAGCTGACATGCCTAAAATATAACCATTTAAATCAAAATTAGAAACTACGCCAATGGTAGCTGGAAAACTTATATCTATTACTCGTAGTTCAGCGTTAGATAAATTAGTACCCAACAAGGCGTATGGACCAACAATGCTGAAAGAATGGATTTTAGAGTTTAGATTATAAGAGCCAAGTAGCAAAGGTGAACTAGGATTTGAAATATCAAAAATAAAAAATTCTGAGCCAGCTGAATTATCATCAGTTGCAAAATATGCCCTAGAACCACGAACAAAAATATCAGTGCCCCTTAAGTTGCCAGGCAAGTCAAAACCGCCGATAATTTGTAGATTAGCCGGATTAGTGGCGTCAACTATTTGTAATTCTTGAGAATAGTTTTCTGTGGCTACATAAATAGTATTAGCGGAAACAAAAACTTCTTTAGCTAAGCCATCTAAGTCTATTTCGTCTAAAAGCTGAGGGTTATTTGGATTGCTGATGCTAAAAGAATGCAAATCGTCATCTTGCAAGATGTACAATTCTGTAGCATTAACAGCTATATCTAAAGCATCTTGATTACCGGAAAGATCGTAACTTGCTGCAATAGATGGGCTATTTGGATTGGAAACATTGATAACTCTCAACTCCGTGGAATCTCTACGAGTAGATAAATAAGCATAATTATCTTGAGCCACCACAGAAGTAACTGAACTGCTCATATTTAAAGATGAGAGTTGTGTAGGATTGGCAATATTAGCAACATTTAAAATAAAAAATTCTGAGCCAGATGAATTATTTTCTGTTACCAAATAAGCCTTATTATTTGTCACATAAACATCATTTTCATCAAAGCTACCTGGTAAATTGAATGTTGAGGTGGTGTTAGCCTGGTTCCAATCTAAAAAGCCTGACATTAAAGTGCTCACGCCTTCAATATCTGTATCTATGCTGCTATTTTTACTAAAAAATTTACTTTCATCTAGCCAATCAGCCTGACCACTGCCCCCTAACCAGTCGGTCTGAATAAATCTATTAGCTTGCCAACGGCTTATATAATTTTCTAAAGTAACATTTTTACTAGCACCGCTTTTGTCTGTCCAAGTGATTGCGGCTGTTATTTTTTTGGTATCTGGGTCAATAAAACCATTTTCTACTACCTCGCCATAAACATGACCATTTTGAGTAAACGCTCTTTCAACATTAGCAATATTAATATTTCTTATATAACGGTTTTCTAAATTTTCATTACCAGGTAATAATGACCAAGTATCACCTTGCAAAACTAAATGGTAATCACCTTCAAGTAGCTCTGACCAATCGATTAATTTGATAGCTTCTAAACTTTCTGTAGCATAAAAATAAGCCTTGGTTTTATCCTCGTTTAATTTCCAGAGATTAGCATTAAAAACATTCATGGTAAGAATGGTAGTAATAATAACACTAATAAAAGCAATTGCTACTAACAATTCTATCAAGGAAAAACCAGTTTTATTTTTTGTAAATAGCATTAATTTACATTACCTAAATTATTGATGCTAAAACTTTTGATAATATCAGCGTTATTATCTGATCTAATACTGAGAGTGCCAATATTTACTGTTTCGCCGCTATATTTTGTAAAAATCAAATCTTGGCTATAAGCACCATTACCGTTTGATAAGCTTGTGCTGGGATTATTTATGATAGCATTTTTTAGTAAAACACTTTGATTATTTGGGTTATTTTGATTATAACTATCACCACTAAAAATAATATATTGTGTGTCTTCAAAATGAATGCCCCAACCAGTTTCTCCAGCTGCAGAAATTGCCATTTGTCGCACTTCTACAATTTTACTTTTTAATTCGTCTACTTGATTAATTAGTGAGACGCTGTTGCGCCATTGATAAAAGGAACTAAAACCTATAGCAGTAATCAAAGAAGCTATTGTGATAGTGAGTAAAACCTCTAGTATAGTGATACCTTTTTTATTTAGCATCTTATTCTGCAAAACTCATAGTTAATTCATACATTGGAGCAATGACAGAGATAGCAATAAAACCAACAGCCACGCCAACCAAAATTAATAAAATTGGCTCAATAATGGTAGATAAATTGGCCAGCACATTATCCACTCTTTCTTCATAATAGGCAGATATTTTTTTTAAAATATCGTCTAATTCGCCAGTATCTTCACCAACTTCGCAAAGCTGGACAGTGAGGGAAGGAAATAATTTTGGTCTTTTTGCTAAAGAATCAGCCAAGGATACACCACGAGACAACTCTTGTGATATTTCTTGTAAAGTTTGTCGATAATAAAGATTGGCTAAAGTTTTGGCAACAATTTCAAAAGATTTGACAATTGATAATCCAGAAACCAATAAAGCATTTAAATTACTAGTAAAACGTGTCAGAGCTAATTCTTTAATTAAGTTTCCTACAAAAGGAATTTTCAGTAAAAATTTATGCAAAAATAATTTTGGTTTTGGTAATTTAAAAATCAAAAACAATATTACCAGAAAAATGACAAAAGCCATGATTGCTAGCCCACCAAAATTTTTCATAATATCAATAAAAGTTTGCACAGCCTTTAAAACAAAAGGTAACTTGACATTAGCTTCTATAAAGATAGTAATTAACTGAGGAAAAACAACCAGTGCTAAGAAAACGCTGATACCACAAAGAGCTATCAATACAATTGTGGGGTACATCAAAGCGCCAATAACTTTGGAGCGCAATTTTTTTTGAGCTTTTAAAATATCTGCTAAATTACCCAAAGCATCAGCTAATAAACCGGTGTTTTCACCTACTTCCACGGTAGCGATAATCATTTCTGGAAAAACATCTGGATATTCTTTCATACTGACAGAAAGTGGCTGGCCGTTTTCTACTCTATTTTTTAAATGTAAAATGACTTTTTGTAAATATTTATTTTTGACTTCTTTACCTAAAGTGTTTAAAGCTGGAGCTAAAGCCAGACCCGCTTTTAACATGGTTGATAAGTTATCCAAAAAAAACATCTTGCTCGTCAAATTTACTTTGCCGGCTCGAAATTTAAAAAAACTTTTCTTTTCTACTTTTGCTTGTGCGGTGGTGAGTTCTTTTTTTAGGTCTGGTTTCTGGTTTTCGGGGTTTTTTATTTTGGTACTTTGACTATTTAGTTCATTATTATTCCCTAAATATTTCATATTTTATTTTGTTTTTTATTTTATTCTCGTTTGATACTTAAGACTTCGGCTATTGTTGTGACGCCAACTAAGGCTTTTTGTAAACCATCTTCAAAAATAGTAATCATGCCACTTTTGACAGCTGCTTCTTGGATTTCATTGGAAGTGGAATTTTTGATAATAAATTTTTGAATATCAGGGGTATTTTCCAAAATTTCCAAAACGCTGATACGACCGCTATAGCCAGATTGATGACAATATCTACAACCTTTGCCTCGATAAAAATTTAGCTCGCCAAAATTTTGATATTTTTGTTCAATCCAGTTAAGATCTTTGAATCTTTGTAGCATTTTTGCTAAATCAAATTCTTTACCCAAACCTTGCAATTCTTCTGGGCTTAATTTGTAACTTTCGATGCATTTTAGACAAATACGACGCACTAAACGTTGTGCTATTACTACATTGAGAGTTGAAGCAACCAAAAATGGCTCCACTTCCATGTCTAACAATCTAGGAGGTACGCCAGCTGCATTATTTGTATGCAAGGTAGAAAGCACCAAATGACCTGTTAAACCTGCTCTGACGGCGATTTGAGCGGTTTTATTATCTCTAATTTCACCAATCATGATGATATCCGGATCTTGCCTTAAAAGAGCTCTTAAGCCATTAGCAAAATCGTAGCCAGCCTGTGGATTGACTTGGGTTTGATTGACTCGATGCACGCCATACTCTATCGGATCTTCAATGGTAGAAATATTTACTTCTTCGGTATTTAAAATGTTTAAAATAGAATATAAAGTAGTGGTTTTACCAGAACCAGTTGGCCCCACCACCAAAATCATACCAAATGGTTTTTTAACTTGGCGGTTCATGATTTCGATATTTTTTGGAGAAAAGCCCATGTTGTCCAAACTAAAATTTTGAGCATCATCGGTCATCAAACGCATGACAATTTTTTCTCCATAAAAAGCAGGAATAACTGAAACTCTCACAGACTCTTCTTGACCCTCTAACGCAAAAGAAAATCTACCGTCTTGTGGTACACGATGTTCATCAATTTTGAGATTAGATAAGATTTTGATTCTCGCGACAATTGCATCATGTACTTCAGCGGGTAATTCGACTTTGTCATGTAAGTCTCCATCAATACGGAAACGCACTACCACAGCATCAGGCAAGGCTTCGATATGAATATCAGAGGCTTGGTCAAACAAGGCGTATTCCAAAATAACATCAACGATTTGAATGATTGGCAGGTCTAATTGAGTTGGTGTGCCTTGAACTTGGCTAAATTTTTGGTTAATAATTTCGTGTAGCTCTTCGGTAATGTTTTTTTCATACAAATGAGCAGCAAAAAAGAAATTTTTGCTACTTGTTAAGTAAGGAACAATAGTTTTTTGGAGATTTTGTTCAACTAAAGTG
>CAIRBL010000007.1 GCA_903876815.1 uncultured bacterium | reverse complement strand
TAACTCTTATTTTTAATAAAATAATAAAAAGAAAATATTAATAAAAATAAAATTCCGCCACCCAGATAATTAAAACCTTCTCCTTGATATCTAATAATCTCAAGATCTGGCAAAATCCTTGACCAACCCAAAGGATTGATAAGGGCATTGAGATTCATAGAAAAATCTCCAAAGCCAGGGGCTGAGCTACTACCAAGAGTCAATACGCCCACCAAAGATGAAAGAATTGTTATAGCTAAAGCTTCTAAAAATACAAAAATAATAGTTTTTTTGCAATTAATAGTTTTTTGAATAAACAATAATTTTAAAATATCAGCCAAAAGTATCGCTAAACACATTAAAAATAAATATGGATGCACCAAAATAGAAACCGCTAAAATTAAACTCCACCACCAATAAGAAATATTTTCATGTTTTTTGATAAGTAACCACAAAGAAGCTAGAATCAAAAAATGCCCGCCTAAAGCAAAATGCCCACCTAAACGAAATAACATAATAGGGCTCAAAATAAAAAATATAGCCCCTAATAAAGCCAGTCCTCTATCTTGTAAATAATTTTTAACTAATAAATAAGCAAAAACTCCTTGCAAAATAAAACAAGATAAAATCCAAAAACCAAAATACTGGAAAGTACTTGGTAAAAAACTAGAAATTACTTTAAAAGCCATAGCAAAGAGTGGAATTGAGTCAGTATTTACAACTGAGACTCCAAATGGATAAACGTAATCACGAGCTATTCCCAAAGGCAACGACCAATCAGAACTTCGATACATCATCCAACCAACGTATTGTTGTGTCGGATCTGCACCAGTAGTAAAGAGCCAATCATCATAAGTTGGAATTAGTATTTCTGAATAAATAAAACAAAAAATAATCACTCCTAATAAAGCAGCTAAACTGAGATCAAAAATATTTTTTTGTTTTGTTGTGAAATTCATAATCCTTAAAAATCAACTAAAAAAATTCTCCAAGCAATCACGATGTAAAGCAACCAAGGTAAAAAAGCCAAAATAAACCAAATGATTTTTTTAGGTATTAATTGCCATAGTTGTTTATATGCTAATAAAGCTAATATAGGATAAGTAAAAAATATATAATAGGCCTTCAAAACGCCCATTTCTAAATATGGCAAACGTAAATTATAAATCAATAAAGCAGACCAGCCACCGAATAAAAAAATACATAAAAACAAATCACTATCTTTGATTTTTTTATTCTGAAAAATTTTGTATATAAAATTTATAAAACCAAAGAAAATAATAGCCACAATAAATAACGACCAACGGTTGATATTTAACATAGTTTGAAATAATTCAGTCGTAGTATAACGACCATTACCAACTAAAATTTTGCCCTGATCTGTGGAATTTTCCAGATTAACAACATTGTTAAACAAATTATAATAATCACCAAAAGTGTCACTGAATAAAATAACAAAATAAGATTGTGGCTGACTAAACCAATAAGGATAATCTATGAAAGCATGCTTATTTATAGAAAAGAAATACAACCAAGCGTCACTAGTAAGGATGTTTTGTGCTGGTTTATTATTGTAAATATTTAAAGTAGAATAAGTGTGGTAAGTTTGTTTTTTATAAATAAACCAAGGTAATATTAAAATACAAACTATAAAACTAGATAAAAATATAAACTTAATAAAATTTTTATTCTTTGTTTGCAAAAATTTTATTCCCCAAAAACATAAAGCAGCTAATAATAAAATCAAAACAGACATTTTGATCAAAATAGCAAAAGCAAGAATTAATGACCAATGAAAAAGTTTTTTTGTTTCCCTGGCTTGAAATAAATCAAATTTCCAAAACAAAATTAACAATAAAAAAATAAAAGAGTGCGCTAAAACTTCATCATTAATATAAGCGGAAAGTTTGACCCCTACAAATATAAAAGAAAATATAAATAAATTTAACAACGCCAGCCATTTATTTTTTTCTGAATATAGATAAGTAAAAATCCAAACTAAAATTAAAAAAAATAAATAAACTAAAATATTAAAACTTTCTAAAAAATTCAAACTATAAAAACCAAATAATTTAGCCCCAAATCCCCAAAAAGCTGTCATCACATAATATAATGGTTCGTGCCAAGCCAAATATGTTTCTTGTAAATTTGGTAAACTATGAAAATTGATCAATTTCTCTACATAGGCAACATGCGCACCGCCATCATCAGCCCAAAAACTATTATAAGAAAATAAATTATGAAAACGTATAAAAAAAGCTACACTCAAAACACAAGCAACACATAACAAATACCAATAATGCCTTTTAATAAACTTAAACATTTTTGCTACGTTTATCATTTTTTAATTTGTCCAGCTTCAAAATAATCTTTTTCTGTGCCAATACTTTCCAAATCGTATTTTTTATTTTCAATAATACCTTTAGCTGTCAAAATACCCATTTCTAAGCTATGATCTTGATTTGTATACTGAAATCTACCAGGTCTACCAATATAAAAAAGATTACTAAACTCATTTAAATACTCTTTGATGGTAGCTAGGTGTTTTTGATATTCCAAATCATAAATGGGGTAAACATTTTTCTTTTTAAAAACATAAAATTTTCTCACTTCTTTGTGAGAAAACAAACCTAAGGATTCTAAGTGCTTGATGGCCAAATCATAGATTTCTTGCTCTGATAAATTCCAGATACCTTCATTTTCTGTCACAAAAAATTCCACAAACAAAGAAGTTTTATCTTTTGGACTCATATCCAAACTAAAATTTTTCATTTCTGTAATTCTACCAAATGGTATTTCTTTGTTAGGAAAATAAACCCAGTTATCGTCGGTAATCCTTTCCTTATCTAAGGTTATAAACAAATACACTTGTGCTCGCCACTTTAAATTAGTAGCAGCTTTCAAGATCTCTTCGGGTGGTAATGGATTCAATAAGTTGATCAGCTCATTTATCGGAATAGAGCTAACTAATTTTGACGGCTGCATAATCTGCATTTCTCCATTTATATTTAGTTCTATTTGCTTAATTGTTTTATCATCATGAATAATTTGAGTAGGAAAAGAATTCACAAATACCTCACTATTATTTTTTTGTATGCGCTTAGCAATAGCCTCATAAATAGTACCAGTACCAAATTGTGGATAATAAAATTGATCCACTAATGTTTTGGGCAAATCTTTTGCATACTTTTTAAATAAAACGTCTTTTAAAACAGAGCGTAAATTTAAACCTTTTATTCTTTGACTAGCCCAATCCAAATGAATTTTTTTACAGCTGATCCCCCATATTTTTTCAGTATAATTAAGCATATTAAACTCGCCTAATTTTTTACCAAAATTAGAAATAATATAATCTTCAAAATTATTAATTTTCTTTTTTAAAATTCTAAAAATAAAGATAGCCTGAAGATAAGAAGATATCATGCCGATTGTTTTAAAGACGCCCAGATTTTTAAAAGCTTGCATAGCTTTTACCGGATAATCATAGTATTTACCATCAATTAATTGCCTGGTTTTTCTATTTACAAGTAACCACTGCTCTTGTAGTAAATCTTCTATAAAATCATATAAATATTTATTTTTAGAAAAAAATCTATGTGGCCCAATATCTGTGCGAAATTTATATTCCCCTTCTTGAAACTCTAAAGTTTTAGCTAGACCACCAACTTTTTTATCTTTTTCAATCACTACTACTTTAATATTTTGTTTATATAATTCCATAGCACAAGCCATGCCTGCTGGACCAGCTCCTAAAATTATTACTTTGTTTTCATTCATAAAGAATTTAATAAATTAACTTTGATAAATATTTATAATTTGTTTCACCATCTTTTCCCAAGAATATTTTTTTACTTGCTCTTGACCTTTTGTCTGCAAATTCTTGCGTAATGTCTCATCTGTTAAAATTTTATTTAATTGTAGCTGACAATCCATTTCATCCTTGGGATCAAAATATAAAACCGAATCACCCAAAATTTCTGGCAAACAAGAACTTGAGCTAGATAAAACTGGCAATTTATGTATTTGTGCCTCTAATGGAGGTAAACCGAAACCTTCGTATAAAGAAGGGAAAATATAAACTTGCGCTTTTTGATAATAGTTTACTAATAATTCATCCGGTACAAAACCAGCAAAGATAATCTTATCTTTAATATGTTCAAAATTATCTTGCACATATTTTTCTAATCTTTGATAAAAATAATTTTTATTTCCCACCAAAACTAAAGCAAATTCTGAGTGACTAGCCTGCCAAGTAGAAAAAACTTTGATCAAAAATTCTAAATTTTTATGAGGATAAGCGTTGCCCACATATAATAAAAATTTTTCTGGTAAATTTATTTTTTTAGTCGCCGTCTCAATATCAAGACTCAAGCCTTCATAAACAACTGCAATTTTCTCTTTTTCTTTACTAGTTAAATGAAAATAATTTTTGATATCATCTGCTGTAAACTTTGAAACAGCGATAATTTTTACAGCTTTTTTAACTGCTAAAAAAATAGTCAATCTATAAGCTAAACGTTTAAAAATAAAAATAAATTTATTTAAGCTAGTAGTTCTGACGCTGGGAAATTTGGTCATTATTAAATCATGAATAGTTACAATAAATTTACCAAAATAAAAAATCGGCACATTAAAATGAGGAAAGTGCACCAAGTCTGGTTTTAATTTTCTCAAAATACCAGGTAAGAAAAGTTGTTCCTTTAAAGAATACCAATGATATGGAACTATTTTGATTTCAAAATTAGCTGGCAATTTAAGTTCCAGTAAATTCTCTTTTAATAAAACTATATAGTGATTTTTCTGATCTAAAACACATAACAGTGACAACATTTTCTGATTATAACGTCCCAAGCCTCCAAATTGCGGACCAAATATTCTCAAATCTAAAACTATACGCATTTTTTAAATAAATCAATGATTATTTTTGCTTGTTGCGACCACTTAAAAAAACTAAAATTTTTAGCTTGTTCCTGAATTTTTTGAGCAAATTCTTTATCATCAGTCAAAATTTTCATTAATTGATAAATTTCAGACACATTATAAGGATCTACGTACATCGCTTGCTTTTGCATAATTTCTGGCAAAGAAGTTTTGTAGCTAGTGATGACTGGCTTAGCATGCATAGTGGCCTCAAGAGGTGGAAAACCAAAACCTTCATAAAAAGATGGCCAAATCAAAGCTTTGGCTAAAAAATACAAGGCATCTTTGATGTCGCCTTTTATAAAACCAAAATATTTGACATAAGGCCTTTTTTTGATAGCTAATAACAATTTGTGATACATCCAGCCCTTGTTACCAACCAAAACTAATTCTGTTTCTGGATATTCTAGATGATATCTATCAAAAGCCTTAATGATGCTAATAATATTTTTACGCGGCTCTAATGTGCCTAAAAAAAGAAAAAAATTATCAGCAATACCCAAATCTCTGGTCATTTCTTTGGCTTTTACAAAATCCATGGGTGTGTATTGTATGCCTGGATAAATCACCCTAATTTTTTCTTCATTTACTGTAAAAAAACGCATCACGTCTCTCTTGGTGTTGTTAGAAACAGTAATGATATATTTTGCTCTTTCTACCAAAAATTTTACATTTACTAGTTTATGCCACCACTTTCTTTTGAGAGAATAAAAATTTTTACTATGTAAAAAAGATAAGTCATGGATAGTGAGTAACAAAGGAGTTTCTTTGTCTAATTTCACAAAATTAATATTTGGTAACCACAATAAATCAAGTTTAACAGGAAAAAATTTAGATAGATCTTTACCTAAATTAAAAAATAAAAAAATATTTAATATTTTATTTGGCCAAGCAATGTGGACTTTATGCACATTATCTGCTTCGAGTTCAGAAGGAAAATAATCTTTATTTTTTAAACCCGAGCTCAGAAGGTAATACTGATTATCATGATCTAGTTGAATAATATTTTGTAAAGCTTCAAAAATATAAGACCCAACGCCACTGCGTTTTTCTGGTGTTAAAGCTCTAATGTCAACTCCGATATTCATCTGTGTAAAAAATATTTAAATACTCTCAATAAAACTTTGTAATTGACAAACAAATAATTCCTGATCAAATTTTCTAGCGTGCGCTCTAATACTTTGTGGATCAAATCTTTGTTGTTGGAAACGCAAAACAGCATGAGCCAAGGCTGCCCAATTTTGATGATCAAAAAATATTCCCGTTTCACCTTCAACCACGGTTTCTAAGGCGCCACCTTTTGCATAAGCAATCACTGGCCTACCACAAGCCATAGCTTCTAAAGCAGAAATGCCAAAATCCTCTACCTGAGGATAAATAAAAGCTTGGCAATGTGATAAATAATAATTTCTTTCCTTATCTGTCAAATCACCTAAAAATTCAATATTAGGACCAGCAAGTTTCTTTAATTTTTGATATTCACTACCACTACCAATGATTTTTAAAGGCAATTTTAAATTATTGAAAGCTTCGATGGCTAAATCAACTTTTTTATATGGCCTCAAACGACTAACAATTAAAAAATAATTATCGATTTTATCTGCAATTTCAAAATCATCAACTTTCACGCTAGGATGAATCACTTTAGCTATTTTGTTATAATGTTTTTGAATTTTACCAGCAATGTAGTTTGAATTGGCAATAAAATAATCAACTCTTTGTGCTTTTTGAAAATCCCATTCTTTCAACTTTGGTAAAATCTTCCTCAAAACCATTTTAGCTAAAATATTTACTTTCAAATTGCCCAAATATTCATCTTTATCATCCCACAAATATCTAGTTGGGGCATGGCAATAACAGATATGTTTGGTTTTGTCAGAAATATTCACACCTTTTACAAAAGCAGAAGATGAACTTAACACTATTTGATAATCAGATAAATCTGTTTTACTCCAAATATATGGCATCAATGGTAAAAAATATTGAAAAAATTTATGCACCTTTGGTAATTTTTGCAAAAACGAAGGCTGAATTCTTTTTTGTTCAAATAAAATAGAGCTTACACTTTTGTCATTAATCAAAGTAAAAATAGGCGCCTCTGGATAAATATTTGCCAAAATAGCCAAAATCCTTTCTGCGCCACCATTTTGAAATAAATGATCATGAGCTAAAGCTATTTTTTTCATTTCATCAAACCCAAAAAAATTAATAAGCTTTTTTCCTTAAAACAATCCAAGGTGTTTTTAAGATAATCACAAAATCTAACAATAATGACCAATTTTCAATATAAAAAATATCTAATTTTGCTTCTTCAGTGAATAATAAATCGGACCTGCCGGAAACCTGAGCCATACCAGTCATACCTGGTTTGATAGTCAGTAATTTTTTGTATCCTCTTTGATATTGAGAAACTTCCTTTGGTTCATGAGGGCGTGGACCAACCAAACTCATTTGCCCTTTTAAGACATTATAAAGTT
>CAIRBL010000006.1 GCA_903876815.1 uncultured bacterium | reverse complement strand
CCGATCTTGCCAAATGAGAGCCAATGAATCCGGCTACGCCCGTGATTAAAACTGTTTTTCCATTAAAATAATCTTGCATATATTTTTAAATTTTAAATTCTTTCTTATAGTTTTTCCATAACATTATCCAAGTAAATAATAAAAGAGCAACTTTAGAAATTAGTTTAGTGTAAACGCTAGCAGCTAAACCAATTTTTGGTAAAAAGTAAAAATTACCAATAAAAATAATTATTAGCTGTATAGCTGCGCTAGTAGAAAAATAGCTATTGTTTTTGAAAGCATAAAAAGTTGCCACAAATGGAATGCTGGCTATACTCAAAAAACCAGCTGCAAGTAAAACAACTAAGATTTCATTGCCGGCCACATATTGTGGGCCAATTGTCCAATGAATGAGCAATGGTGAAAAAGGCAAGCTAAGGAAAAAACCAAGGACGGCTAAAGCAACTATACCAATCGATTTTTTTAGAAATGCATTGAAATGGGTAATTTTCTTGTAGTTAGCTACTCTTGGATTAAGAACATTGGCCAAAGCATAGGCTACTACGTATAAGAGCATGGCAATACGATTGACTCCGGCTAATATGCCTGTTTCATAAGCAGATAGATAATGTTTGGCAAATAAAATATCGATGTTGTCGATGATGCCCATAGCAATCATAGCAAAAGCTGAATGCTGAAGAAGACTGATGATCTTGCTCTTTTCTTTCAAAAAAAGTTGTTCAAATTGATATTTGATCCATTTTGGCTTAAATAATTCAGCGATTATTAAGCTTGGCAAAGTGCTTAATAAATAAATGCTCAAAATGAGTTCTATATTTGTAATTTTTAAGTAAAAAACTATTAGGGCCATTATAAATTTAATTATTGATGGCAATAGGTAGTTATAGGCAGCTAATTTAAATTTAGCCAAACTTTGTAGAGTTATTTGTGCAGATTCAAAATAAGTAACAGGCAAGCTGGTAATGAAAGTTAGTGGTATCAAAAGTGGGTTGCTGATTTGCAAATAAGCAGCAATATGGCCAGAGAAAATCAATCCGAATAAACTAATAACAATTGATAATATTAGTCTGTATTTTAAGATTAATGATAAATATTTATTGATTTTGTGGTGACGCCATTCCCCACCGACATATTTTTGGATAACGATTCCTAGCCCGAAATCATTGAGGCGGTTGAGAATAAGAGATAGTGAAAAAGCAACTGATAAATCAGCAAAATATATTGGTCCGAGCAAACGAGAAATTAAAATTATTGCTAAAGCAGAAAATCCAGCAGCAAAACTATAAGAAAAGATTGTTAATGCAGAGTGTTTCAAACCCTCAGATTGACGTAATTTAGCTACAAGAGAAAGCATGACTCCATGATAAAGAATTTTTAAACTCTTATCCACTCTAATTTATTTGAGTTAGGGATTTTAGCTAGTTTTTCTTTTAAAGCAAAGGGAAATTCAAGCCTCTCATTTATTTGAATTGTTGGCAGGTATTTTTTACCTAAATTATTTTTTATAAAAATAGCATTATGACCAAAATTATTAATTGCAACCAATCTATATCCTTTTTGTTTGGCTAATTTTACAAAAGCTTGACCGCTAGCACCAAAATAATCTGGGTTTTTTTGGCGCATCTGATTGAAATTGGCTGAATTTTTTTGGTAAGGAATTGTCACAGCATCATTTGTTCGCCAAAAATGATTGAATTCCAGAACAATAACCCTAGGATCGATAACCTTTAAAGATTTAAATAGCCAATAATCATTACTGTCAACATCAAGAGAAAATAAATCAATTTTTCCTTCTAAACCAGCTTTGGAAATTAAATGGTTGATGTTTTGACGATTCACATATGCTTCTAAAATACTGGGAGGATGATAAGTAGTGGTGCGGCAGTTTTTAAAAAAACGTTTTAATTTTTTTATATTTTTTTTATTAGCATCAATAATTAAGCCTTGCCAATCATGATTTACTAATAAGTTTGTGATGTTGCTTTCTGGAAAACTAAAAAAATCAGAATTACAGTCAGCCCCAATTTCAACTGCTAAACGATTTGTGGTGCCAATAATGCTAAAAATATATAAAAGGATGCCATCTTCATCAAACTGAGAAAAACTTCGCCAACCAACCTGATCGATTGGTAACGGCAAAAGACCAGCTTTGCGCATCGAAATATATTGATTGATGATTTGTTTTTG
Source organism: uncultured bacterium (assembly GCA_903876815.1). Taxonomy (GTDB): domain Bacteria; phylum Patescibacteriota; class Patescibacteriia; order UBA1558; family GWA2-36-10; genus CAIRBL01. Next base: position 2,590 of record CAIRBL010000006.1, on the reverse strand, counting down.
TGAAAGTTGGTTTGCTAAATAATTGTGGTTGAAAAGTGGATGAATTAAATAAGCAAAATCTTTTTGTGAAAGATGCCAAAGACTACGTATTTTATAAATGATTTTTTTCAGTGCTTTCATTAATAAGAAATTATATCTCATTTATTTCCCTGTATAATGCAATCAATGTCAAGAATTTTAATAGTTGGAGCAGGTCTTTCTGGAGCAACTTTAGCTGAGCGCTTTGCTAATGCTGGTTATAGGGTTGTTGTCTTAGATAAAAGAAAGCATTTGGCTGGAAATTGTTATGATCATCTTGATTCAAAAACTGGTATTCGTGTTTCTAATTATGGAGCACATCTTTTTCATACTAATAGCTTGGAAGTTTGGAATTATGTTCAGTCATTTGTTAAATGGAAACCGTATGAGCATAAAGTTTTGGTCAAAGTAGCTGATAAACTATTAAATTTACCAATTAATTTAAATTCAATTAATGACTTTTTTTCTTTGCAATTAAAAAATGAAAAGCAAATGAGAGCTTTTTTGGCCACCAAAACTAGTAAATTAAAAAAAATTTCTAGTAGTGAAGATTATGTTCTATCTGTGGTTGGTCGTAAATTGTATGAGTTGATTTTTCAAAATTATAGCCTCAAACAATGGGCTTTAAATCCGAGCGAGTTGGATGCTTCTGTAATAAAAAGAAATCCTTTACGTTTCAACCATGATAATCGTTACTTTACCGATCAATATCAAGCTCTTCCAGAAGGGGGTTTCGAGAACTTAGTGACTAAAATGCTTGACCATAAAAACATAAAATTATTTTTACAAACTAATTATTCAGAATTTAGTGCAAAAAATGATTTAAAGCAATTTTCTAAAATTTTTTATACAGGTCCAATTGACCAATACTTTGATTATTTTTTTGGTCATTTAGAATATCGATCATTAGACTTCCACTTCGAGGAGCATGATCTTGAATTTTATCAACCAAATTCAGCAATTAATTATCCTAGTCTTGATTATCCTTTTACCCGAATTATTGAGTATAAATATTTTTATCCACCAAAAGAAAAAATCAAAAAAACTATTATCTCCAAAGAATATCCTACTTGGGATGGAGAACCTTATTACCCAGTTCCAAGAATTCGTAATCACGAGCTTTTAGAGAAATACCAATTAGAAGCAAAAAAAATGGAAAAAGACAATTTTTATTTTGTTGGTCGCTTGGGTACTTATCGTTATATTAATATGGATCAGGCTATTGCCGAAGCGCTGAATTTATTTAAGAGATTTTCTTAAAATTATGCTAAGCTTTAATTATCTTTATGAAAGAAAATAGAACCTATTTTTTCTTGGCTTTATTTACTTCTATTTTGGCTTTTTTTCTATTATTTAAAATTTATGAGAATAAAAAAAGCTATAATTCTTTACAAACTGAATTCAATCAATACAAAACAGAGCAAGAAAATAAAGAGGAATGGTCTGAACAAAAATACTGGTATTTTAGTTTTAAATATCCAAAAAATTGGCATTTAGCCTTGTTTTTCACCAATGATGATCGTCAAACCAAGACTTTCGCCATAAGTCCTTATCCGATTGATTTTACGCGCATTGCTTTCTCAAAAGGTATTTATGAAATGACTATTTATGATGACCAAAGTGTTTATAATGATGAATTTTGGAAAAAAACTCAGGAAGAATATCAAAAAAATTTAACGCTTATTCAACCAGAAACAATTGAAACTGAATATGGGACAATTAATTATTATAAGGCCAAAGAAGGACAAATGAATGCTCCTGGCCAAAATGTTGAAGCTTATTTTTATAAATTTAACCACACCATAAAAACTAATGATGGAGAAATAAAAAGAACCATATATATAAAATTGGAGCTTTTATATATTGAAGATTGGCGCTTGACTGAAATGCTAAGAAAAATTGCACTTTCTATCAAACCAATAGTTTGAGTATGTTTAAAATTCGCAATTTATATATTGCTGCTATTTTTTTAGCTTTTCTTTTTCTTTGGACAAGATTCTATAAGATAGATACTTCTCTATTATTTTTTAATGATATCGGTCGTGACTTTTTGACTTTATGGAAATGGCAGGAAAGTGGTAAACCGCCTTTGCTTGGTCCACAAACAAGTGCCTTGCCTTTCAATCAAAGTGCTGTTTATTTTTATTTGCTTTATCCTTTCTATTTGCTAACATCACATTCTCCATATGCAAGTTTGATTGCTTGTAGTTTGTTTTATGTGCTTAGTTTCTTTGTTGGTTTGTATTACTTACGTGAGTATCCAAGACTAGAAAAATCTTTACTTTTAGTTTTTCTTCTTATTATTGTCCATCCACAATACATTATTCAGGGAAGATTCATCTGGAACCCATCATTTGTTACACCTTTTATTTTGACTGCTTTTTACAGTTTAGTTGTTTATCTTGAACAGAAAAAACCTAAAAACATTCTACTTATTTTAAGTGCTTTTTCTATTGCTCTAGCTACGGCATTTTCTTATTCAACGGTTCCAACTTTGTTGGCTTTTTTGGTTTTGATTATTTTCCGTGATCGCAAAAAGTTTTTCCCCTATTTTTCATATATTGTGTTGGCT
>CAIRBL010000005.1 GCA_903876815.1 uncultured bacterium | reverse complement strand
TCCTAGTAATATTCAAAATTTTGATATCGGCATCATGCCTTTGGTAGACAATGATTGGAATAAAGGCAAGTGTTCTTTTAAGGCAATAGAATATATGGCATGTGCTGTGCCGGTTGTAATTAGTGACGTTGGTGAAAATAAGTATCTAATAAATGATACAAAAAATGGTTTTCTAGCAAGCAACAGTGATGTGTGGTATAATATTTTGCAAGACTTAATTTTAAAGGAAGATTTGAGAAAAGAGATCGGTTTTGCTGGGCAAAAAACTATTTTAGCAAATTATACTTTAGCTATTAATGCCAAGAAAATTTTAGATATTATACAAATAATTTAATTAATTAATTATATACAAATGTCGGAAACAAATTATAAACAAGCCACTGGTACCCAAGGAGAAATTTTTACTAAAGTAAGAAATTTTTATCGTAAAAGTTTACAGATATCTTTTATTGATAAAATTATTAAATTATTAGTTAATTTTTTTGTGAATATCTTGGCTAAATTTTTCAATTTTAATTTTCCAAAAAAATATCTATGGGATTGGAAATTAGAAATGTTATTATATAAATTTGAGAAAGAAACCGTTAGTGTTTTTAAACAAATTGTAAAACCTGGCATGACAGTTTTAGATATCGGTGGGCATATAGGGTATTATACTAGATTTTTTTCTAAACTAGTTGGATCCAATGGTATGGTTTATGCGTTTGAGCCAACAAAAATAAATTTTTCTTTATTACAAAGTAACACTAAACAATTAAATAATGTAAAATTAGTTAATAAAGCCGTAGGGGAAAGTAATGGACAGATTTCTTTTTATCAAACTTTTTCTAATACAGGCTCACATAGTTTATTGGAGCCAGGAGTGAAATCAGAAAAGATTTCGGTTGATTGTGTTACTCTTGATCAATTTATTCTAGATAATAATATTATAAATGTTGACGTTATAAAAATTGACGTTGAAGGTGCAGAACCTTTGGTTTTGAAAGGAGCGGAAGAGTTAATAAAAAAAAGCAAGAATATCGCTATTATTATGGAATTAATTCATGATAATTTAGTCAAAAGTGGTTATACACCTGAAACTTATTTTAAATATTTGCAAAACTTGGGCCTTAATATTTATTCTATACTTGATAACGGAAAAATTGAACTTTTTGATATTAAAAATTATAATTGGACTGATTTAGCCAGGGGTAAGGTTTATATTAATTTATTACTTAAAAAGTAATTTATAATGAAAATTATTTGGAAAAAATTAATATCGGATAAATATTTATGGTGGATGTTGCTAGCTTTTTTCTTTATTTATTCTGTAGGTATTTTTCATAAATTTGGCAGGTTATCTGTATATGGTGATGAGGTGCATGTTATTTTTTCTGTGCTAAAGTTTTTTCGCGATTTTAATTTTACTGATCCATATGCCTATGCATTTCCAGTGATGACTATTTTGTACATACCTTTTGTAGCTGGATTTTTTGTATTTTTATTTATGACCGGTCAAGTGCATAATATCACAGAATTACAAAATATAGTTATTTTGGAGACTTACAAATTTGTGCCGATATTTCGATTCACAACTATTATTTTTGCTTTAATCTCTTTATACTTTTTTTATAAAATTTGTCTATTTATTTTTAAACAAAAAAAATGGGCATTACTCGGTCTATACTTATTGGGTACTAGTTTTGTTTTTATCAAAATATCTTTTGTAGCTATAAAGTGGATTCCGCAGGTTATGCTGATGTTGGGCGCTTTATATTATTTTTTACTTTTATCTAAGAAGAAAATTTGGCAAATTAAAGATTATTTTTACTCAGCTATTTTAGTGTCAGTTAATTATGGTGTCGCCATAGTTGGCGCTGGTGTTATTTTGCCATTTTTTTTAATTTGGCATAAACAATTTAAGAATGGTGTTGCTGGTAATTATAAAAAAGGACTTGCTCTTTTTTCTATGGTGACTATTTTTTTAATTTTTTTAATCACCCTTAGCTCACCAACATTGGCGCAAGCTACCTTTTCTTTTTTATCAAATGTTGCTCTTCAGGGCGTTGGGGAAAGAATGAATGAGAGTACGTTGTTGTTTCGTTTTTTTGGCTATTTTAAATATTTTTGGTACGCTGAACCAATCTTATTTGTATTGTTTCCATTAGGTTTGGTAGTAGCTTATAAAAAAAATAAACATATTTTTTATTTATTATTTACATATTTTTTATTATTTTATTTAGGTTTAGGACCAATTTTAGGATCTATTCGTCAACGTCGTTTAGTTTTATTATTGCCTATAATAATTATTTTTGTGATATTTTTTATTAGCTGGTTAGCTAAGTTTAGGATTGGTAAACAATTGATTTCTATAATCTTGTTATTAGTTTTGTGTAATCCATTTTTACTTATACATGAGTTAAAAAAGGATGATTCAAAAATGATAGCAAAACAATGGATTGACGCAAACATACCAAATAATTCTGTGGTTTTTGATACTTGTGAACTAGACTTACCTGATAGTTTTGAGAAAATAAATTATATTCAAGAAAATAGTACGGAATTGTTGACAACTGAACATAGGTATTTATTGGCGCACCCAGAATTAGCTATTGGTAATCGTTTCGCGGTTTTTATTGATAACAACAATCTAGATAGTCAAAAATTTAATGATTATTTTGCATCCAAAGAACAATATTTAGTTTTTTGTTATGAAAATACAGAGCCAGAAAGTCATAAAAGATGGTTGGTGGAAGAAGATTTTTTTAATAAGTTATATTCTGGTAGTTATAAGCTAGAAAAAAAATATGATTTTAGGGAACATGTTAAATATTTTGGAGATAAACCACATTATTTGACTTATGAAGTTGATCCTTGGTATCTCATTAGGTCTTTTAAACAAAATTATACAGACTATAATTTTAATATTTATAAAATTAATTTAGATTAATATGGATGGAATTTTAGATAGTAAATACGCAGAGGAAAGGCAAAAGAAAAAATATTTAGAATTTAGATATAAAGAAAGAGCATTGGTGGCCGCTTGGATGGTGAGATTGTTTTTACCGTCTTATAAACAAATGGCTAACTTTCAAATTTTAGATCTAGGAGCCGCTGAAGGTTTGGCGCTTTTAGAAATGTCTCGAAAATTAAAGCATGGTTTTTATCTTGGTTTAGAGTACGATCAGAGTTTGATAGATATAGCGCCAAAAATGCCCGCTAATGTTGTATTAAGACGGGGTGATGCTAATAGATTAATTGATATTGAAGATAATTCTATAGATGTTGTGAGTGCTTTAGCTATCTTGGAACATTTGGGCGATATAGAGCTAGCTATTAAAGAAATTAAGAGAGTTTTAAAACCGGGTGGTATTTTGATTGCTACATCGCCAATTGATTTTTGGGATAAGTTATCTGATAAACTCGGTCCAAAGAATCATTTTGGTGGAGATCACCATGTTTTTGAGGTTAATAAAAAAAGTTTTACTAATTTAATGGTGCAGGAGAAATTAGATTTTATTTATTTTCATAAATTTATGTGGGCGCCTGTGGGTTTTTTGCCGTATCTTAAATTGTCTATTTCACCTAGTGTAGCCTGGTTTTTAGATAGATTTTTTTGGAAAATAAAAATATTTAATTTTTTATTTGTTAACCAATGTTTTGTAGCTAGAAAAAATATCGATTAATTTTTTCCGAATGTTTTTATAAAAAATGGTAAGCCTACTAAAGAAAAAATCACATAGGCTATTAAAGAGTATGATAATCCAGCTAGTAAGATTATATTAGCTGGTATATTGTATGTAGATAAGAAGAAAATTAAAGCCGCTTCTCTGGTGCCTATACCAGCTAAGCTAATCGGTAATAAGCCGAGGAATATCGCTAATGGCAAATAAGACATGATAATTCCAAAATTTATATACTGATCAAAAGCTATGAATAGTATAAAAAGAATGGACATGGACACTAGCCAATTAACAAAAGAGGATAAGACGGAGTAAAAGAAATCAATTTTATTTTCTTTGATATTTTTTATTATCTGCCAAAAATTATCGAAAACTTTAAAAGATTTGTTAGTTTTTTTATAAACTATCCAGATAGCTAAGATAATAATTAAAATAAGTATCAGTATTGTTAAAGATAAAAAATATTTTTTGACTAAAATAAAACCAAATAGGGAAAAAGTGAGTAATGAAAAAATATCTATAATTTTTTCTAAGATGATAGTGTGAGTACTAGTTTGCATTGGTATTTGTTGCCTGATTGGGTATATTTTAGCAAAATCTCCTAAGCGGCCAGGTATTATACTTATAGCAGACGAGGCTAGGACTAAGGATAGTGTTTGTTGAAATTTTATTTTATAGCCAGTCATTTTTAGTAAAAAAAACCACCTACTTGCACCAAGTGGGAAGCTAATGAAACTGATAATGATGGCCAATAAAAAATATTTTATATTGATAGCAGCTAAAATTGTCTCTATATTTATTTTTTCTTTTATATTTTGAAGTAAAAAGAAAAATATAATAAAAGTAGCGATGCTGAGTAAAGCTACTTTGATTATGGATATTTTTTTTATTATTTCTAACATCTAGTTGTATTAGCCAAATATTTTTATTTAATTGAATATTGTGTATCTTGGCTTATGCAATCAAAAGTAGAAATTATAGTGCACTTTTTTTCTTTATTTATTTTTTGCAGTGATTCTTTATCAGCTTGCCAATATTTGTTATCTAATTCTTCCCATTGAAAATAGCGTGATTGTGGTACATAGCGTGAAGCAAATTGACCGCCAAGTTGTAAGAATTTGATTTCTTGTTCGGTCTGTATTTCATTAGTGATAATAATTTTATTTTCATTAATAAAGAAATTTCTAGTAAATTTTACTTGTGTCTTAGAAGATCTGGTCATTAATAATTTGCGGATCAAACCTTTGATTAAGTCAGCAATTTTAGCATTCCAGCCAGTAGACAAAATAAATAGCCTAAAAACAATCATTTTGATGGGCGTGAAATATTTTTGTGGTATTATGTGCAAGTTACCTTTAACACTATATTCATTGTCATGATTTTTTTGCTCTACAAAATATTCTGGTCCAATCCATTGAGTTGTGAGTATTTTGTTATTATTTACGCCGATTAATATGCCGTCTTCAGAAAAAATTAATTCCTTTTTTTCTTTATCAAAAAATTTTACAACTCCACCTTTAGCTAGATTAACAATCAGATAATATTTATCATTATTTTTAATAAAAAATTTAGCTTGAGGAAAATATTTTATAAATTGATTTTGTTGACTCGGTAACATTGGCAAATTATC
>CAIRBL010000004.1 GCA_903876815.1 uncultured bacterium | reverse complement strand
TTCAAAAAATATTTTGGTTATTGCCTCTAGTAATCAGCAGGATTATGTCAAATATTTGGAAAACAGTGAATTGGGTCAATCTTTGCGTAAAATAGACATCAAAGAGCCAGGAAAAAATCAGACTATTCAGATCATGGAAGCACATGTCGGCAGTGTAGAAGCTAAATACAAAGTTTATTTTACTTACAATGCTTTAGAAAAAATCTATCAGTTGACTGATAGATTTATGCCAGACCAACAGCTACCAACCAAAGCTTTGAATGTTATGGAAGAGGTGGCTATTCGAGTAGCTAAAACTGGTCGTCAAGACAAGCTGGTGCGCGCTGAAGATGTGGCTGAGTTTATTTCTTACAAAACTCAAATTCCATTGACTCAAGTGTCAGTCAAAGAATCAGCTAAGCTTTTGAACTTGGCAGCCGAAATGCATGAAAGAGTTGTTGGTCAAGACGAGGCTGTGCAGCAAGTAGCTACGGCTTTACAAAGAGCACGAGCGGAGCTCAGAGACCAAAAGCGTCCGATTGCCAACTTTTTGTTTTTGGGGCCAACTGGTGTGGGTAAAACTGAGCTTGCCAAAACTGTGGCTGAAAAATATTTTGGTGATGAGGATAATATGATTCGTTTGGATATGTCAGAATATCAGAACCCAGATAGTCTAGATAGATTACTTGGCTCAAATACCATGGCTACACCTGGTATTTTGACGGAAAGCGTCAGACATAAGCCTTTTGCTTTGTTGCTATTGGACGAAATCGAAAAAGCCCATCCAGACATTTTGAATGTTTTTTTGCAGTTGATGGAAGATGGACGTTTGACTGATGCTTTGGGTAGAACAGTTGATTTTACCAATGTCATTATGGTTGCGACCTCCAATGCTGGCACACAATATATTCAAGAAAAAATTGCTGTTGGAGAAAAGGTAGAAGATTTTCAAGAAGATTTAATCAAAAATAAATTGCAAGGTATATTTCGTCCTGAGTTTTTGAATCGTTTTGATAGTGTGGTTGTTTTTCGGCCACTCAATGAAGCGGAGATTTTACAGATTGCCGGTTTGATGTTACAAAAAGTACAAAAACGCTTGGCAGACAAAGGTATTTTCTTTGAAGCAACTGAAGAGGCTATCAAAGAATTGGCAGTTTTGGGCTTTGATCCGATTTATGGCGCTAGACCTTTGCGACGAGTGATTCAGGAAAAAGTGGATAACGCTTTAGCTAAATTTTTGTTGCAAGGTAAGATTGGTCGTCGTGATATTGTGGTTTATGATGTTGGTGGCCAAATCAGTGTCAAAAAAGCGGAGAGCTATACTGCTTAGCTACTCTTGACGGAGATATAGATAAGTAATAACATTAGATAGTATTTTTTCGTACCTTGAATTTGACAATGAAGAATAGATAAAAGCTACTCAATCAACGCACTTAGAAAGGAAGTGCACTTCTGTGTTCTGTGGAACAAGCGGTCACAATGGAGGGAATCCACCATGACGAGATCCCTTCGAGGTATCAGGCTCGTCTGCGGCGCAGCTTTGCTGTTGCTGTTGGCGAGCGGCGAGCTTGTGCTGGCGTCGTCCCAAGCCGGGATGGACGGCAGCACGGCGATCACGGCGGAGCTCACCAGCGCGAAGAATGCGCTGGTCGCGGAGCGGAACATCGAGCAGATGGCCAACGGCGCACCCTACGTGGATACGGAGGTTGCCTACGTCATCCGAGAACTGACGGTCGCAAGCGACGTTTCGTTTCTCGGCTTCGACTGCGCGATCATCCTGCCGGCCAGCTCCAGTGCGGAGGAAATGCTCAACCTGAGCAGCACGGAGCAGGTCAACGCCACACCCGCCAATCGTCGCACCTTCACAGCGCCGGTGGTCGCTGACAACAACCTTGTCAGCACCGAGCAGGGCAACAACTTGGTGATCTGCGACACCATGAACAGTGCGGTGTTCGACACCGGCATCTGACCACTGGTCTCCTGGAGCTAGGGGACCACATAAGTGCAATAGCTCATTCTTCATCGACTCCTTGCCCCGCGACCACCTGGCCGCGGGGTTTTTCTTTTTAAGACATTTTATTTTCGATTAGTCAATATTGCTAAAAATATAGATATTAGTTATAATTTTATTACTTTTATAGTATTTAATGGGTATAATTTTTATGGAAATGGAAAGAAAATTTGATAAAGTAGTTGCCTTAGCAAAAGCTAGAGGATTTGTGTTTCCTTCGTCAGAAATTTATGGTGGTTTAGGGTCTATTAATGACTACGGTCCTTTAGGGGTAGAGCTTAAAAATAACATCAAAAAAGCTTGGTGGGACTTTATGTTAAGTCACCGCAATATTGTTGGTTTAGACTCTGGTATTTTGATGCATCCAAAGATTTGGGAAGCTTCTGGTCATGTAGCTGGCTTTTCTGATCCTTTAGTTGATTGTAAAAAATGTAAAAGCCGTTTTCGAGCTGATCATTTGTTAGAAAGTTTGGGTATCAAGCCTGATTTTAGTCCTGGTTCAAAAATTGATATGAAAAAATTAGCTTGTCCAGAATGTGGTGGTGAATTGACCGATATCAGACAATTTAATTTAATGTTCAAGACTTTTATTGGCCCAGTAGAAAGTGAAGCTAATCAAATTTATTTAAGACCAGAAACCGCTCAAGGTATTTATGTCAATTTTTTAAATGTCAAAGAAAGCATGCGTTTGAAAGTACCATTTGGCATTGCCCAAATCGGTAAAGCTTTTCGTAATGAAATTACACCTGGTAATTTTATTTTCCGTATGCGTGAATTTGAGCAAATGGAAATGCAGTATTTTGTAGAAGAAAAAGAAAGCATGCAAGCTTTTAAAGATTGGCGAGAGTTACGTAGAGAATGGTATTTATCTTTAGGTATGAATGAAAAGAATTTACGCTTCAGAGAGCATGAGTCTGACGAGCTGGCTCACTATGCTAAAGCAGCCATAGATATCGAGTATAATTTTGGTTTTTCTGAAAACGAGTCTTTCAAAGAGCTGGAAGGTATCCATCATCGTGGTACTTGGGATTTGTCTCGCCACCAAGAATATTCTGGTCAGAAATTGACTGTCAAAGATGAAGAAAATAAAGATTATTTGCCAACTGTAGTAGAGACTTCTATTGGCGCTGACCGTGCCTTTTTAGCCTTTATGCTGGAAGCTTATACTGAAATAGAAGGCGGCAGAAGCACCACTACTGAAAGTAATAAAGAAAAAGAAGTGGTTTTGAAACTGCATCCAAAGTTAGCGCCGATAAAAATCGCGATTTTACCTTTATCTAAAAAAGAAAATCTATCAGCTAAAGCTGAAAGTGTTTATGCTGAACTAAGTAAACATTATCGCGTGCAATATGATGAAACTGGCTCAATTGGCAAACGTTATCGTCGTCAAGATGAAATCGGTACACCATATTGTTTGACCGTTGATTTTGATACTTTGGAAAACAATAAGGTTACCGTCAGAGACCGTGATACTATGAAGCAAGATTTAGTTGATATCGCGGAGCTTGAAGCTTATTTCTTAGAAAAGTTTAATTTTTAAAAATAAATAATTTAATTTAAAAACAAAAATTTATGGCAAATTACGCACCCTTAGTAGCAAAAAAACCAAATAGCGCTCCAGAAGCTTCCAGAGGAAAATCTTTTGGTATATTTTTTAGTATTATTTTGACTGCTTTTGTAGTCGGAGGTGGAGCTTTTGCTTACCAATACTTTGTCACTATGCCAAATCAAGATGATGCGGTCAGACAAAAAGAGCAAGAAGTCAATAACGCCAACGAACAATTGACTTTGACACAAAAACAATTAGCTGATTTGCAGAAAGAAAAAGAAGATGCGGCCAAAAAAATGTTGATGTATAGCAATCAGGTCTATAATTATTCCATTTTATATCCAGCTGATTATACTTTGAGTGACAATTCAGATGCAGATAAACATAATTTACAATTGCAGTCTTTAACAGATAGTAGCAAGTATATCGTTTTGAGCATCGAAAAAATTGATCCAAATATTATCTATGACCTTGCTCATAATGGTACAATAAATGTAGCTGGTCTTTTGGCTAGTAAATATAATACCGATAGTATTTGTAATGGTGGTGTTTGCATCGAACCCATGACTGAAGTCAGATTTGATAAAGATGGCTATACTTATAG
>CAIRBL010000003.1 GCA_903876815.1 uncultured bacterium | reverse complement strand
TTTTTATTTTTTAATTTATACTATAAAAAACAATATTATGAACCAGCAAACATTGTTATTAAAATATTTAGAAAAAATAGTAAATATTCCTAGTTTTACTGAGGAGAAAAAAGCAGTAAATAAAGTAAATGATATTTTGTCTAAAATTTTGACTAATTTAGGATTAAAGGTGTTTCGTTATCCGCACGCTCAAGCTGGTGATTTATTAGTAGCACAAAGCGCTATGCGTTCTGGTAAAAAAATAGCCTTACTGGGGCATACGGATATTGTGTCTTTACCACATTTTACTTTTTTTCAAAATAAACAAAATAAGTGCTACGGAAACGGCGTGGCTGATATGAAAGCGGGTTTGATAGTTATTTTGGGTGTTTTGCAAAAATTAAAAGCTAGCGGAGAGCTATATAATGTGACTTGTATTTTTTCGCCAGACGAAGAAGTGGGCTCAGTGGCACATAAAGCTCGTTTGCATCATTTATATCAAAAGCAAGATTTTGCTTTAGTTTTTGAGCCGGGCTTAGAGATTCAGCCTGGCGATTGGCCAAAAAAAATGTGGCTAGTCAATCAACGCAACGGCATGTCTTTAGCGGATATTGAAATTTTTGGTGATGGTGGTCATGTGGCCAATAAGATAATCAATCGTAATAGCGCCATTGAAGAAATGGCTTATAAGATTATTCACTTACATAAGTTAACGCAAGCTAAAGATGGCATTTTGCTCAACGTTGGCTTGATCAATGGTGGACAAGCTCCAAATGTTATTGCTCCTTATTGTCGGGCAAGTTTAGATTTGCGCATTTCTTCTTTGGGACAATATAATATTTTACGTAAAAAAATATTACATATTATTCAGACTAATCATTTAAAAGTCACTAGTAAAATCACAGAAAAAATGTTTATTCCGCCTTTAGAGCTCAATCGTAAATCAGAAAAATTGTTTGTCTTAGCTAAACAATATGCTAAAGAAAATGACATTTTATTGATAAATTCTAGGCGTAATGGTGGCTCAGATGCTAATCAGGCTGGTTTTTTGGGACTTGGTATCTTAGATGCTTTGGGCGCAGTTGGGGCTAATTTGCACAGTGATAAAGAGTGGGTTTATACTCGTTCAATTTTTGATTCTATTGATTTTGTTGGAAATATACTTAGCTCTTTGCAAAAGTAGTTTGACTTTTTAGAAAAAGTATGTATTAGTTTTGCACAGTAAATCATTGACGAATATTCACAAAGTTCCAGAAATATGTTAATATTTGAGGGTAAAATTTAATAATTAATAAGTAAAAGAAAAATATGGGAAAAATGACAAAAACCGAAATGCTTTCTGCTATGTCAGAAAAGACAGGCATGAGCAAAAAAGATGTCAAAACTTTATTAGATGCTTTGACAGAAATGGCTTATAAAGAAGTCAAAAAGAGTGGTGAATTTTCTTTGGCAGGCTTAGGCAAATTGGTCAAAGTAAATCGCAAAGCCAGAGAAGGACGCAATCCAGCCACTGGTGAAACTATCAAAATTCCTGCTAAGACTGTAGTCAAATTCCGTGTAGCTAAAGCTGCTAAAGAGGCAGTTTTGTAAATCTTTTTACATTAAAATAAAAAACTCCCATTGTCATTCCCGCGCAAGGGGGAATCTGGGAGTTTTTTATTTTGTGTATTTTTTATCTATTATAAATGAAAACATGATTTTGGCCGATGACAAAATAGTCATCAGCACTTACTTTTGCTTGAGCTAAGCTAGTTTTGGCTGAGTGCCAATAGTCATTGACTATAAAATATAGTTTATTAACGCCAGCTTTATCCATAGCTAGCATTGCCTCTTCTCGGCTGGCTTGTTTTTCGATCATATTAATAAAATTGCGATAAATATTGTCATTACCCAAAGGCATGGAATAATAAAAATTATTATTGTAGTAAGCCTTGAAACCAAAATTTTTGATGGCAGCGGCCCCAAGCATTTGATTTGCCAAAACAATATAGGGTTTTTCTTGACTGGCTTGTTCTATCAAATTTACAGTCTCTAAATCGTCTTTGGTGATATTAAAACTTTTACTATTGCTATGTCTATCATACAGAGGATAGCTAAAATAAAAACTAGAACTAATCAATACCATAGTAAAAGCAATAAGCCAAAATTTTTGGATAGTAAATTTTTTATCCGCTAAATATTTTTCCCACCAAAAATACCAAGTGCTCAAGAAAATTGGTAATATCGTCAAAGTAATTAAATATATAATGCGCAGCAAATAAGCATTTTGTTCATATTCTATTTGATTGTCAAAAGAAATAAAAATTCTCGCTAGTAAATAGTTGCTTACTAGTAAACAAAGCAAGACTAGGTGTTTTTGAAAAAATAAGTATTTATGTTTTTTTAGTATCAAGAGCCAAGCTACAATTGTGAGAGCGATTATGATCCAAGCTCTATTTTGACCAATATTATGGATAAAGTCCAAAGGAAAGTTGTAGCTTTGGTAAAAAACTATTTTTGGTAACTTGATTAGCGGCCAAGGTTGCCAAGTAAAAATTTGTTGCCAAGCTTGTCCAGCTAATTTTTGATATAGAATTAATAAAAGTGGTAAGCTAACAGCGGAAGCCAAGTAAATCAAAAATAAAAGTATTTTTTTCAAGACATTTTTGATGGGCAAATTTTGACTCAAATAAATTAAGGAAAAATAAACAATTGGTATACCACCCAAAGGATGAATAGTGCAAACGCTCAAGCCAAATATCAAGGTCAGGCTCAAGTTGTGGTTACTTTTTTTAATAATGGGTAACAAAAAGATAAAAATAGCCATCAGCAAAAAGGCTAGATTTTGAGGCGTAGTCATGATGGCAAAATTAAAGCCAATAAACAGGCTCAAGCAGATGCTGATGAGACTTTGACGGCTAGACCATCTAAATCCGTATTTGAGGCCGTAGTAAAGGCTGTGAGGCCAAAAAATGCTAAAGGCCAAAGGCATCAGTAAACTATTTAGAAGTTGTAAATCTATTTGCCAAATATTTTGTAACCATAGTGTCCAAGCGTATTGTCCTAAATAGAAGAACATGTGTGGCTGAATAGTGCCAGTTTTTTGGATAATTTCCATGCTGGCTTGGTGTAAAAAGGCATCGTAACCAAAACCAAGTTTATATAAAGTCCAAGCTAAACTAGAAACAAAGAAAAAATATAAAGAAATAAAAAATAAAGAACGATTAATGTATTTATTTCTAATCAGGTATATAAGTAAGCCAAGTGTAAGTATGATAAATAAAAACCAAAATTTTTCATCTAATAATTCCCAAGGTGAACGGATGATGTTTTCGCTTGCTCTACGAAACAATAAAATAAATAACAGAGTTTCGGTGCCCAGTAAAATTAGTGGTAAAATAATATTTTTGACACTCAAAAGGTTGATTTTGGTCAAATCTAAACTAGAAAAGAAATAATGTTGAGTATTTTTGCGCCAAGAAACTAGCTCTACTATACTGGGTATTGAAATCAAGCTGAATAAAAAAGTCAGAGCGTTTATTTGGTAGCTATGGTAAGATAAACTATAAGTCAAACTTAAATAAACTAAAATTGTCAAAAGACCTAAGATATTTTTGAAATTAGTGGTAATATTGGTAAATAACAAATCAGCTATTTTTTTACTATTATAGCTTAAATAAAAACAGCCACTGATTATACCTAAAAGTGACCAATGCAAAAAATACCAATTGCCAATAATAGTGCCAAGAAGGATAATTTGCAGGGCTAGATGTTGCTTTCTATGAAGGCTTAGCATTGACATTAGTTTAACATAATTTTAGTTTTTTGTTAAAATAAGAACATGTTATTAGATGCACAAAAAATCATTCATTTATTTCGGTATTTTTGGCTACTTCTAGCTTTTAGTTGTGGCTTATATATTTTGAGTCAAAATATTATACATTCTAGAGATTTAAGCTATCAGCTTAATTTGCAAGAAAATATTAGCCAAAATTTAGAGGGTTTGTATCCAGTGCAACGCACCAGCTATCAGGCGGACACGCAAAGTTTACAAATATTAGCTGAGCCTCTATATTTGCAGGCCTATGTGCCAGTAAAATTTAAACAGGTTCAGCTTTCAGGGCACTGGTTTCTAAATAATCAAATTTTGGATATTGGCTTAAAACAAAAAGATGCTACTTGGGTATGGCAAAAAGTGAGTAATGATGATTTTGTTTTAACTTTTGCTTTAGATAACGCCCAGATTACTAACAATAAATTAGAGTTTATTTTTTCTTTACCAAATTTGACTCCCACAGATCAAGTGATGCTCAAAGATTTGGTGATAACTTTAAAGAGGTAAGATATATGAACATTGGTCCAATATTTCGCAAAGTTTATAGAGATTTTTTTAGCACAGCTTTTTTTACTTGGCTAATTTTATTGATGATAGAATTTTTTGATCGCGGCTCTGTGCATCGTTTTATTAATTTAGAATACTGGTTTTATTTTTTATTGTTAGCAAGTTTAGTTTTTATGTTTTTTCCACATAAGCATTAATCTTTCAATTTATACGAAAAAATTGTATAATAATACAGTAGAATAGACTGACTATTAATTTTTTAAGCGTATGAATAAAAAGAAAAAAATAGCCAGAAAAAAACATCGTAAGAATAATGGCAAAGAAGTGTCAAATGTTCGACATCGTTAGTTAAATTATGCAAAACAAAAACAAAAAAATGCACGTGGTGGCAGTCGATATGGGCTATGGTCATCAACGGGCAGCTTATCCATTACTCGGCGTTGCCAATAATGGTATCATTAATGCTAATCATTACCAGGGCATTTCCAAAAAAGAAGAAGCTTCTTGGCAAGAGGGCAGATATTGGTATGAATTAATTTCTCGTTTTAAAAAAGTGCCTATTTTAGGCGCTTTATCTTTTGCTATTATGGATCGTTTTCAAAAAATAGATCCATTTTATCCCCGTCGTGATTTATCAAAAAACTCTTCACAACAAAAATATTTTTTTCGTAAAGTCAAAAATGGTTTAGGCAAATCTTTGATTAATGAGCTTAACAAAAAACCCTTACCATTGGTGACTAGTTTTTTTGTGCCTGCTTATTTTGCGGAATATTATCAATACAAGGGGCCTATTTACTGTATTGTTTGTGATGCTGACGTAGCGCGTGCTTGGGCGCCGCCAGATGCCAAAAATAGTCGTATTTTTTATTTAGCACCAAACAAAAGAGTTAGAGAGCGCCTGATGCTTTATGGTGTAAAACCAAAAAATATTTTGGTGACCGGTTTTCCTTTGCCAAAAGAAAATATCGGTGGTTTACAACAGACAATCCTGAAAACAGATTTAAAAGCCCGTATTTTTAATCTAGACCCAAAGGGTATTTATCGTCGCAAATACGCTAAATTAATTGAAGACTATTTATGCCCAGTTAAAGAAATTAAACGTAATAATCATCCACTGACGATTACTTTTGCTGTTGGCGGAGCAGGTGCGCAAAGAGAGTTGGGAGCTATTATTTTAAATCGTTTAAAAAATCGTTTAAAAAAAGGCGATTTACGTTTAAATTTGGTAGCTGGTGTTAGGAACGATGTGTACTTATTTTTTAATAAAGTTGTTAAAGACTGTGGTCTCAATAATTGTAGTAATGTTAATATTGTTTATTCAGAAGATAAAATTAATTATTTTAAAGATTTTAATAAGATTTTACGCACGACTGATGTTTTGTGGACCAAACCAAGTGAGCTAACTTTTTATAGTGGTTTAGGCATTCCTATCATTATGTCCAAGCCTATTGGCTCACAAGAAGACTATAATCGGGAATGGCTATTGGCTATTGGAGCTGGTATTGATGAGCAAGATCCGAATTACGTCGATGAGTGGTTGTTTGATTGGCTAAACTCTGGCTGGCTAGCAGAAAGCGCTATGCAAGGTTTTTTGGATGCTCCTAAAAT
>CAIRBL010000002.1 GCA_903876815.1 uncultured bacterium | reverse complement strand
TGAGCTTGGTAAAATGGTTAAAAGAGGATGAATAATAAGAAGAAATTGAAATAATTTATACAAAACCCCCGCCCATTCGACTACGCTCAGGGCGGGGGTTTTAGCTTTTTGACTTTTTGGGCTAATAATGGGAAAATAAAGGGGATTTAAAATAGAAAATATGAAGTTAACTGACAATGAAAAACGAGACATTATTAAGTATTTAGAATCTGGTAAACCTTTGCCAGATAAATACCGTTTTTTGCTTTTTGATACTGATCGGGAAGTTGAGCTTTTGTGGAATGGAAAAACCGACGAAATTGAAAATATGGTTTTACCGTTTCAGGCGATTGAGCATATTGATGAGCCGAGAAGTGAAGAAAAAATCACGGTGCAAACCACGCTTTTTGATACTTCAGGCAGGCAGATCAAGGGTTGGTCAAATAAACTTATTTGGGGCGACAACAAACTAATTTTATCATCGCTCAAAAATGGTCCTTTGCGAAAACAAATTGAAGCCGAGGGTGGCTTGAAACTTATTTATATTGATCCACCATTTGATGTTGGTGCCGATTTTTCCATGAATATTGAAATTGGTGAAGAGTCTTTTACCAAAAAACCGTCGGTGATTGAAGAAATCGCTTATCGCGACACTTGGGGCAAAGGCGCGGATAGTTTCATCGCCATGATTTATGAAAGGCTAAAATTGATGCACGGACTTTTAGCAGAAGACGGCAGCATTTATGTGCATTGTGATGGTCGTGTGAGCGCTTATTTAAAGCTCGTGTTAGATGAAATTTTTGGGACTGACAACTATAGGAATGATGTTATATGGAAACGAAGTACAAATATTTCATCAATCAGTAATATTTTCAGGAAGGCACATGATACGATTTTTTATTATTCAAAAAGCGGGAGTACTGTTTTGAATAAAATTTATAAGGAACATAGTGATGATTATCTATCGCAATATAATCATGATGATGAAAAAGGAAATTATAGACATGCTCCATTACTTGTGAGTGGAAAGAGAAATGGATCCACGGGTTCAGTTTGGAGAGGATTTGACCCAAATTCATTTGGTCGTAATGGTATGCATTGGATAACTAAAATTGAGAAATTGGAAAAACTCGACCTTGAAGGAAAAATTTATTGGCCTAAAAATGGTCAACCGATGCTCAAGTATTATTTTGATGATACAAAAGGAGTGCCGGCCTCTGACATTTGGGATGATGTTAATTTAATTTCACCAACTAGTGCTGAATCAGAAAGCTATCCGACACAAAAACCAGAATCGTTAATTGAAAGAGTAATTAAAGCATCTTCCAACGAGGGTGACCTTGTCGCCGACTTCTTCTGCGGATCCGGCACTACTTTGGCAGTAGCGGAAAAATTGGGCAGAAAATGGATTGGCTCGGATTTGGGCAGGTTTTCTATTCACACGACCCGCAAAAGAATGATTGGCGTGCAAAGAGAACTCAAAAAAGCAGGAAAAGATTTTCGCGCGTTTGAAATTTTAAACATCGGCAAATATGAACGAGAAAAGTTTTTGGGCGTGAATGAAAATTTGCGTGAAGAAGAAAAAAGAATTCAGAAGGAAAATAAAGAGCAAGAATTTATCAAACTTATTTTATCTGCTTACAAAGCTGAAGCAGTAGATTCATTTAATACTTTTGTTGGTAAAAAAAGAGACAGATTAGTCGCCGTTGGTTCCATTGACACGCCTATTACTAGTGATTTTTTAGAAAAAATAATCAGTGAATGCAAAGAAAAGAAAATCACCAAAGCCGATGTTTTGGGGTTTGATTATGAAATGGGACTTGATTTTGAATCCGCCAAAAAGCTCGGTATTGATGTTCAATTTAAGGTTATTCCGCGCGAAGTGTTTGATAAAAAAGCGGTGGAAAAGGGACAAGTGAAATTTTATGATATTGCTTATATTGAAGTTAAGCCAATTATTCGAGGACGAGGTAATGTCAAAGAACTTGCTATTGGGTTAGTTGATTTTTCCGTTTTTTATAATCAAGATAATACCGGCGAAGTAGAGGAAAAATTACAAGCTGGTTCTAATAAAGTTATTATCGAAAATGGGCAGGTGATCAAAATTTCTAAAGATAAACAGACGGATATTATTTCTAGAGAAATTTTGACGAAAAAATGGACTGATTGGATTGACTATTGGTCAGTAGATTTTAATTTTGAAAGTAAAAAAGAAATTGTTCGTGTGCTTGACGAAAAGACTGGTGAAGAAATAGAAAAGTGGACAGGCAATTATATTTTTGAAAATGAATGGCAGTCTTTTAGAACAAAAAAAGACAGGGTATTGGAATTAACGTCTGTTTTTAAAGAAGCGCCAAAAGGCAAAATGAAGATTGCTATCAAAGTGATTGATATTTTTGGCAATGATACAACTAAGGTAATTGAGGTGAATGTATAAAATTATGTATCAGATTATAGAAATAATTAAACAAGCAGCAAGGTCAAGAAACGTTTTAAAGATTGTTTATCGTGAGAAGGATGGTACAAGCGAAGGTTGGAGATATGTGGAGCCATATAGCTTTAGCCATGATCAAGGTGAAGATGGTCTTTTTGCTTGGGATGTTGCCAAAAGTGGTATAAGGAGATTTTCATTAGACAGAATAAACGATGTCCAAATCACAGATGAAGTATATAGACCTCGCTATGAGATAGAAATTTGATATGGAAAACAAAAAATTTAAATTAAAAATTAAAAAGAGAACTTTATTGATGGTTGATTGGGCAAATGTTTTTGGTTGGTCAAAAACTTTAAAATGGGAGGTTTGCCCACAAAAACTGTATAATTTTTTTGACAGGCCAAAAATTATTGATAAGAGATTTTATTATGGTGTAGAAATTGGTCAACAAAAATCAGAGGATTTTAAACTTAGGATCGAAAACATTGGCTTTACATCAATTTTTAAAGAAGTTAAATGGACACCTGTTTTGTTAGAGGGGCAGTCGCATTTTAAAAAAATTGTTAGAGATTTATTTAATGTTTTAGATAATGTAAAAAATACCAATTCTGATATTTCAAATAAATTATATTCATTAATAAAAAAAATTGATGGTTTACCAAAAATTAGTATTGGCAATGAAAAAAGTTCTTTTAGTTTATCAAATGAAAAAGAGCTCAAAGAAATATTTGATTTAATCGAGGAGCTTGATGGTGATTTAAAAAATTTGAATATAGAAATAGGTGGTTTACAAGAAAATTTGAAATTACCAGTCAAAAGAAGAAAATGTGATTTTGATGTAGAAATTACAAGGGACGCTTTAAATGCTCAAGATTCTTATGATACCTTGTTGTTGTTTAGTGGTGATGGCGATTATTCAGCTTTAATTGTAGATTTGATTCAGAAAGGTAAAAAAGTGATTTTAGTATTTGCGCCTGGACATAAAGGAAAGGAGTATATTGAAATAGAAAATAGTCTTTTTTTCGAATGTTCAATTAATAAGTTAAGAGATTTTTTGCAAAAATAAATCTGAGGGATTGCTCCCTCAGATTTATGTGTATCTCAACGAGAAAACTCATTAAGCGTGACTAACTAGATAATAGCATAATTATACTATAAAATCAATAGTTTATACATAGGTATATAATTTTATCTAATATTAGCTAAAAATATGGCATTACACAAAAATTTTCCCAAAGATAAATTTCAGATACTTGATCCTTCAATCAGATGGTTTCCAGCTGAAGAAGATTTACGCAAAGAAGGCTATGAAAAACTTTTGCCGCCTTTTGTCCCAGCATTACGTGAAAAAATAGCAGAGTGGCGTCAGAATAATTATGAGGGAGCTAGTGAAACTTCTAAGGCTTTATTAAATTGGTGGTTTAAAGAGCCACATACAATTTTTGCTAAAGATGGTGCTAGTGTTTCTTTTCAATATTATTATGCCCAGAGAGAAGCAGTTGAAACGGTGATTTGGCTTTATGATGTGGAAAAAGTTGTTAATAAATATGATTTAATTAAGTTTGATAAACTGGGCCGTGTTAGTCCAAATATGTTTACCGAAGATTGGTTACGTTTTGTAATCAAGATGGCAACCGGCAGTGGAAAAACAAAGGTTATGAGTTTGCTGCTGGCTTGGTCATATTTTCATAAACTTTATGAAGAAGATTCGGAATTATCTAAAAACTTTTTGTTAATTACGCCCAATATTATAGTTTTAGATAGAATAAAAAATGATTTTGAAGGTTTAAAAATATTTTATGAAGATCCCATCTTACCAGATAATGGTTATGAAGGACAAAATTGGCAAGATGATTTTCAAATCAAATTGCATTTACAAGATGAAGTTGGAACAATTTCAAAATCAGGTAATATTTTCTTGACTAATATCCATCGAGTTTATGAAGGGAATATTAATGAGGCTAATATTGAAGATGAAGATACTTCCAATTATTTTCTAGGTACTAAAGTAGTTGGTAAAACTAATGATTCAAAAATTGATTTAGGTGAAATTGTACGTGATGTTGATGAATTGATGATTATCAATGATGAGGCGCATCATATTCATGATCCAAAAATGGCTTGGTTTAAATCAATCGAAGATATACATAATAGGTTATTACAAAAAGGCAAGAAGTTAGCTTTACAAATTGATGTGACAGCTACACCAAAAAATAATCGAGGCGAAATTTTTGTGCAAACTGTTTCTGACTATCCTTTAGTTGAGGCAATACATCAAGGAGTGGTAAAAAATCCAATTGTGCCAGATCAGGCTAGTCGAGCAAAGCTACAAGAAAAACAAAGCTCAATATTTTCCGAAAAATATGAAGATTTTATCCGTTTAGGAGTTGAAGAATGGGAGAAAATTTACACAGAACTTGAGTCTACTGGTAAAAAGTCTATTCTGTTTATCATGACTGATGATACAAAAAATTGTGATGATGTAGCAGAATTTATTGAGAAAAATTATGCAAAATTAAAAGGTGCTGTTTTGACAATTCACACTAATCAAAGTGGCGAGATATCAGAAACTGTTTCTGGTAAAAAAGAAAAAGAATTACAAGAGTTAAGAAAAAAAGCGAATGATATTGATAGTTTAGAAAGTCCTTATAAAGTCATAGTTTCTGTTTTAATGCTTAAAGAAGGTTGGGATGTAAAAAATGTGACAACAATCGTCGGTTTACGTCCTTATGGTTCAGATTCAAAAATATTACCAGAACAAACTCTTGGACGTGGTCTGCGTAGAATGTTTTTTGGGCAAGACGTTAAAGAATATGTCAGTGTTATTGGTACGCCAGCTTTTATGGAATTTGTGGAATCGATTCAGGCTGAAGGTGTTGAGCTAGAAAAAAGAAAAATGGATCGTTCTGGCACACCAATTACGCCAACTGTAATTGAAATTGATAATCAAAATGTTAAAAAAGATATTGAAAATTTAGACATTGAATTACCAATTTTGACTCCAAGAATTCAGAGAGAATATAAAAATCTTAGCTTGTTAAATGTTGTTAGTTTTAAACATGAAAAAATTTCTGTTAAACAATTTTCTACAGAAGAGCAAAAAGAAATAATTTTCAAAGAAATAATTAATGATAAAACTCATCATACTACAATTTTGAATAGCTCAATTGAGCCAAATTATCAAAGTGTAGTTGGTTTTTTTGTGCAAAGAATCATGAAAGAGCTTCGTCTCTTTGGTTGCTATGATATACTTTTTGGAAAAGTTAAAGAGTTTATTACCGAAAATTTATTTAATGAAAAAGTCAACTTGAATGATTCAAATATTTTAAGAAATTTATCTGAATTAGAGGCAGTCAAAATTATTGTAGAAACTTTTAAAAAAGAAATTAACAATTTAACTGTTCAAGATATTGGTGATACGGAAATAAAAAATTATATTAAAGTCAGTAGTGCTAGGCCATTTGTGGTGACTGATAAAAAATATTTATTACCGAAAAAGAGTGTGTTTAACAAAATTGTTGGCGACAGTGATTTTGAATTAGAATTTGCCGATTTTTTAGAGAGAGCTGAAGATGTAATATCTTTTGCCAAAAATTATTATGAAATTCATTTCAAGATTGATTATAAAAACGCTAGTGGAGCAATTTCTAGTTATTATCCTGATTTTTTTGTAAAAACAGATTCAAAAACTATTTATATTGTAGAAACAAAAGGAAGGGAAGATTTGGATGACATTGAGAAAATTAAAAGACTGGGGCAATGGTGCGAAGATGCAAGTGAGAGGCAGAAAAAGATCGCTTATAAAATGCTTTATGTAAAGCAGGAAGAATGGGATAAATATAAACCGCAAAGTTTTCAACAATTAGCACAATCGTTTAAAAAATAATATATTTTATTAATTAAAATATTTTTATGTCTCAATACTACAAAATACCTCGTCAAGCGAATTGGAATTTTGTCCCCAATGTCAGAAATAATTTTAAACTTAGTC
>CAIRBL010000001.1 GCA_903876815.1 uncultured bacterium | reverse complement strand
TGGATAATATTCATACTAAAACAGCTGCTAAATATACTAAAGCAAAAGTTTATTATTTTTCTTTAAAAAATAAAGTGAGTAGAGGGGTATATTTAAAAAATAATAATTTTTATTTTGCAGATAAAAAAATAGAGCTTGTCATGTCAACCAAAAATATTAAGCTTTTGGGTGAACATAATTTAAGTAATATCGCAGCTTCAATTTGTGTAGCTAAAATTGTTGGCATTGAAAATAGTTTGATTGATAAAGGCGTAAATAGTTTTAAGGGCGTGGCTTATCGTTTGCAATTAATCAAAAAAACTAAAAATTTACAGGTTTTTAATGATGCTACTTCTACTACACCAGATGCAGCTCAAGCTGCCATTTTGGCTATGCAAGATAAAAAAATTGTTTTAATTTCCGGTGGTCAAGATAAAAATTTGGACTATCAAGATTTAGCAAAAACTATCAAAAATAAAGTCGCGAAAACTATTTTATTAAGCGGAACTGGTAGTGAAAAATTAATTAAAGAATTAAAAAAAATTAAATATCCACAAAATAATTTATTTACAGATTTTAATGATTTGGAACAAGCTGTTAAAGTCGCACAAAAACAAAGTTCTAATCAAGGAGTAATTTTGTTTTCACCGGCGGCCGCTAGCTTTAATATGTTTACTAATGAGTTTCAGCGCGCTAAAATGTTTGATCAATTAGTAAAAAAACATGTTAAATAAAAACAAAATAGAAAATAATAAATTAAAAAGATGGTTTTTAAAACCTTTTTTGGCTGATAGATTTTCTCATCAGCCAGATTTAATGTTTTTGTTAAGCATTGCTTTGTTATTATTTTTTGGTTTATTATTTTTGTCTTCTGCTTCTTCATCACTGGCCTTTGGTCAGCGTGAACAAGATGTTTATTTTTTTGTCAAACAACAAATCACTCATGGCTTGATACCAGGCTTGATTTTGTTTTATTTTGCTTTACGTTTTGATTATCATCGCTTGCAAGCTTATTCACGTTGGTTTTTTTATGCTTGTATTTTTTTGTTACTCATAGTTTTTATTCCAGGTCTTGGTCTAGCTGGTGCTACGGCAAAATCTTGGATTGATATTGGTCCATTTTCTTTGCAAACAAGTGAATTTGTAAAATTATTTTTCATTTTATTTTTAGCCGTTTATTTAGAAGAAAAAAAAGATGACATCACAGATTTTAAATTAGGCGTTTGGCCATTTTTATTTTATTTAGGGGTAATCAGTTTTTTGATTATGTTACAGCCAGACTTAGGCACTTTGAGCATTATTATCTCTGCTTCACTAGCTATGTATTTTGTCTCTGGTGCCCGCTGGAAACATTTATTAAGTCTTATGGCCGCTGGTGTTTTGGGCTTGATAATAGCCATCAAAGCCGCTCCCTATCGTCTGGCTCGTTTGACTGTATTTTTAAATCCAGACTTTGATCCTCAGGGTATTAGCTACCAGATCAGACAAGCTTTGATTGCGATTGGTTCTGGTGGTATTTTGGGCTTGGGTTTTGGTAGTGCAAGACAACAGACGAGCTTTTTGCCTGAACCAGCTGGCGATAGTATTTTTGCGGTCATTGCTCAAGAGAGCGGTTTTATTTTTTCAGCTTTATTTATTTGCTTATTTGCTTTTTTCTTGTATCGAGCTTTTAAAATAGTAAAGTCAGCGCCAGACAATTTTGCTAAATTAATAGCCTTAGGCATTGTTATTTGGTTTAGTGTGCAGATTTTTTTGAATATCGGTTCTATTATTAGCATCTTGCCTTTGACTGGTGTACCACTACCATTCATTTCTTTGGGCGGCTCTAATCTAGCTATCACTTTGTTGGCGGTCGGTATTTTAGCTAATATTTCAAAATATACTTTAACTAATCATTATCATCGCTAGTATGAAATTAAAAATAAAATTTTCTCGCCATTTTGGTTTTACGCTGGTAGAACTTTTGGTGGTAGTAGCTATCTCCGGTATTTTAGCTAGTGTTAGCTATATCGGTATCCAAGAAGTCCGCAAAACTATTCGCGATAACAAACGTCGAGCAGATTTAAATGAGGTAGCCAGAGCTTTAGAATTGTTTAAAGCAGACTATGGACAATATCCACCAAATAATTATTCTAGCGCAACTTCAGATGGTGATAGGGATTTTATGCCATTTTTGAAGGATGGTGGAAGTATGACATTTTTATATCCAGGAGGTAGACAGACAAAAACAATTGCTGGTGGGTATTTAAATGAACTAAAAAAAGACCCAATTAATTTTGTTGACAATACATATTTG